>JAVUPY010000025.1 GCA_032252755.1 Terriglobia bacterium | reverse complement strand
ACGTGAGCGTGGCGATCACGGCAGTCCACGACGCGGAGGGTGCGCTCATCGGGTCTCTGCGCGTCGCCACGGACATCACCGCCCGGAAAGCTCTGGAGAGGCAACTCAGACGGAACAACGAACAACTTGCCGAGCAAACGCGAAAGGCCGAGGAGGCTAATCGCGCCAAGAGCGAGTTCCTGGCAAACATGAGCCACGAGATTCGCACGCCCATGAACGCGATTGTGGGAATGACCGAACTCGCGCTGGGCACTTCACTCAGTGCCGAACAGCGCGAATACCTCGTCACGATCAGGGATTCTGCCGACGCATTGCTGGTGCTCATCAACGATCTGCTCGATTTCTCCAAGATCGAAGCACGGAAATTCGAACTCGACAAGACGGAGTTCCATCTGCGCGACACGCTGGAAGACACCGTTCGACTGCTGGCCCCGCGCGCTCACCAGAAAGAACTGGAACTAGGATGTCATATTGAACCGGACTTGCCGGATCGCGTCTTCGGAGACTCGCTGCGCCTCCGGCAGATCGTCATTAACCTCGTCGGCAACGCCATCAAGTTCACCGATAAAGGCGAGGTGATGCTGCACGTCGAGCGACAAAGCCAGACGGACTCGACGCTGGGGTTGCATTTTTTCGTCTCTGACACAGGTATTGGCATTCCCCAGAATAAGCAGCAGGCGATCTTCGAGGCGTTTGAGCAGGTCGATAGCTCCACCACCCGCAAGTACGGCGGGACCGGGCTGGGGCTCTCGATTTCGGCAGCACTGGTAAAGCTGATGGGCGGAACCATGTGGGTGGAAAGCAAGGTTAAGCAGGGAAGCAAGTTCCACTTCACGGTCGTGTTGGAACGGAAGGAAACGCAATCGGAAGCTCACCTGCAATCGAACGACAAACTCGTCAATCTGCCCATCCTGGTAATTGATGACAACGCTTCCAATCGGCGAATCCTGAAGGAAATGCTTACAAACTGGAACATGAAGCCGAAACTCGCCGACAGTGGCGCTGAAGCGCTGGCGGTGCTTGCTGAACCGGGCGCGGATTCTTTTGCGCTGGTGCTGCTCGATGTGCAGATGCCCGACCTGGACGGCTTCGCGGTGGCGGAGCGAATCAGGAACAATCCAGCGTACCGGGGAATCAAAATCATCCTGCTGACTTCAGCCCGGAGGCCGAGCGATGTTGCCCGGTGCCGCGAGTTGGGAATTACGCAGTACCTGACGAAGCCGATCAAGCAATCGGAACTCTTCGACGCCATCGTCTCCGCTGTCGCTGGGCACCCTCGAAAGGGCGAGACATACGAGAGTGCGGCGACGCCCATAACGCCTTCCCGTCACTCGCTGCGAGTTTTACTTGCGGAAGACAATCCTGTGAACCAGACATTAGCCACGAGGATCCTGGAAAAGCTTGGGCACAAGGTGCGCGTCGCCAACAACGGCAAAGAGGCACTGGAGCGGGCTGGAGTGGAAGAGTTCGACCTCGTGCTGATGGACGTGCAAATGCCGGAAATGGATGGACTGGAGGCAACGATCGCAATTCGTGCCGCGGAAGCCGGCACGGGAAAGCACGTACCAATCGTGGCCATGACCGCACACGCCATGAAGGGCGATAAGGAAAGGTGCCTCAGTTCCGGCATGGACGGTTATCTTGCCAAGCCGATTCGCGTCGATGATTTGAAACAGGCAATCGCAGAGTTCGAGAAGGCTCGAAAGGATAGCCAATCCGCCGGGATGAAATTCAAGGCGATTGGACCGATGCATGCGCTACTTGACGGAGTCATGGGAGATCGGGCGCTGCTCGCCGAGATGGCCGAGTTGTGGATCGTAGACAGCGTTAAACAGATGCAGCAGCTCCAAATTGGCTTCGAAACGGGTGACGCGTTGACCATCCAGAGAGCGGCGCACGCACTGAAGGGCTCGGTGGGCACATTCCAGGCCGCTGCCGCGCAGGAATCGGCAAAAGAATTGGAGACCACGGCGAAAAACGGGGATATGGCCGGAGCGAGAAAAGCGATGGAATTACTTTCCAGCCAGGTTGACCTGGTCAGGCAAGACCTTCGTCAATTGGCTCGCGACGACAGTTGAGGGGGTAGAGGCCGAGCACATATTAGCGTAGGCCACGAGCAGCGATCGATGGGACGAGATCAGGTCGGCCTCAGATTGGCCGTTGTTTGGTGTCCCTTTAGCGATTTAGCAGCGGGGATGACCGTTCAGTCGTACGAAAGACAGTGATTGGTATTTCTAGATTTCTGGCGGAGAGGGGGGGATTCGAACCCCCGATACAGCTTTTGACCGTATAACGGTTTAGCAAACCGCCGCCTTCAGCCACTCGGCCACCTCTCCGCGGCAGGTTTTCACTAGAGTAACACAGTTTCTGCGATTGCCGAATCGGTAGTCAACTCGCTCCTTCGTGTGGGTGTTTGGCTCTTGGACCGTTTTGCGCTGACTAAGCCCCGCTGCCGCGATAGAGTAGCGAAAGAGTGTTACGGCTCAAAATCGCCCCATAACGGCCCAAAGCGCGCCGGGTCGGAAACCCACTGGACAGATTCGGGGTTAACCGCAAATTGCTCATAAATCGGAACGCGCGGAGTGAGACCCAACTCGGGATAGGCGCGTGCGGGCCGCACGGATAAATCCGAACCGATGTAGGATGGATTGGCGTCCCATCTCATCTGCCAATTTTCATCCAGCAGCGGGAACCAGGCGGGCCCGCCGTGTGCGCGAACCTGGTCGTACTCGAAACCATACTGACGATCACACCACGCGCCGAAAACTAATTGGCTGTTCGGGTCGGCATTGATGACAGTATGAACCCAGCCCGGAGGCACAACCACTTGATCTCCCTCGCCCGCGACGACCGCAACGCATTGCCCAGGATCGTCGGTTGCGCCTTCCTGCGCGTAGATGATCGCACTTCCCTGCCAGATTTCGAACAGTTCCGGTGTGGACCAGCCACAATGAGGCGCAATCTTGTGAATATGACCCTGGCTGCGAACCGGTTCATCGCCGAGACGTCCTGCCGCGTAAGCGACTATCCCGAAAAGCAGCATCCGGCGCTGCAACTCATCGCGATGCTCTTCGCGGCCGACGTCCATCACGATGGAGTAAACCGGATCGGGACCATCGCAGTTGGGATTACGCAGGCTACGCCGAATCGAGTCCAGCGGCCGAAACTCGGGCTTCGGGCCAAAGACGCCCTCGTCATAGCGGAACGTCAGGTCTGCTGGATCGTGGTGCACTCCCAGTTTCGGGTCGAACGGCGTTGCGATACCTGTTCCTTCCGTAATCACAACCTGTCCTTCACAAACACTGGTCTGCCGTTCTGCTCGATGACTCGCGCTCCTAAACCTGTGGTCGCAATAACCCCGTAGTCATGACCAGCATCGCTGGGCCACGATGCAATGAACCGCAGCGGAGTATGCCCGGTGTTTACGGTTCGGTGAGCCACACGCCCCGGGATGTAGTGAAGGGTTCCGGTACGCATCAGTTCATACCTGGCATTGCCATCTTCATCGCACAGCACGAGCATGCCTTCCCCCGCAATGGTGCCGTAGAACTCGGCGCGGTCGCGGTTCGCATGCTGATGGCCGTGGGTCATGAAATACTCATTGCCCACTTTGCCAGGCAGTATCTCTGTGGTTCCCCAGAACAGTCCGCCTTCCGTGCCAGGAGCTACCGGTTCCCACCACCAGACGCGGTAAACAACGGTCTCGGGATCCATCTTGGCGAACGCGGCGTCATCCGCGAACAAGCCTTTCATCTGTCCCAGCTGCTTGAGGGATGAGCGCAGGCCAGGCGCATCGAGCGAACCATTGGACCAATTCACGGTGGCGAAGGTCGGGGACATTGTGGGCTAGCGTACTCGAACGATCCCGGAGAATGCAATCAGCGAAGAATCATTGCTATGCGGTGAAACGAAGATTATTGTCTTTGGATGTGTCTTATTGACGCATTCGAATCGAGCAACCCCGCTAGACGTAACCGCAATTACGGGGTTAAACTGACGGGCCTTTGGAACAACTATGGCAGACCTCATTCCAAGCGGTAACGGCAACAATCGGGCACCTGAATCGGACGCAGTTCAGCCTCGGGACAAGCAGGAAAGTCGCCTCGTCATCATCCAGAAACTCCTACAGCAGTCCGGTTCGGTCTCCGTCGAGGAGTTGAGCGCGAAGCTCGACGTATCTGTCGTCACGGTTCGGCGCGACCTGAACATCCTGGAGGAACGCGGGCTTCTCCGGCGCACACACGGCGGAGCGGAGTCGATCGAACCGCTGTTCTATGAGCCGTTCCGCAACGACCGTTCCTTCCAGGCTCAGGTCTCGCGTTATGCGGATGAGAAACGACGCATTGGACGAGCAGCGGCAGAACTCATCGAACCGGGAGAGAACATCGCGCTCACGCCGGGAACGACGACGACGGAAGTCGTAAGAGGCATTCCGCTGAACCACAATGTCACGGTCATCACGAATACCGCCAACATCGCGATGGAACTCTCGAAGCGCAAGGATGTCAGCGTGTTCGTAACAGGCGGTTACCTGCGCGGCGAATGGTTCTCGCTGGTCGGACCGACGGCGATCCAGGCGATCAACAACGTCGTGATTCACACGCTGTTCATCGGCGCGGATGGAATCGATCCATCGTGGGGAGCGACCTGCTTCAGCCCCGACGAAGCGGCCCTGAATGGAGCGATGGTGAAACATGCGCGACGAAAGATCGCTGTCGTCGACCAGAGCAAGTTCGGTGTAGTCGCGGGATGGCAGATTTGCCAATCCGGCGAAATCGATGTCCTCGTAACCGATTCCGGCGCGACGGACGAGATGATTGCTCCGTTCGAGAAGATGGGAATCAAAGTTTTGCGAGTGTGAGAACAACAGTTCTCAGTTCCCAGTCTCCAGTTACCGGTTTTCCGGTTATCGGGTCATTTGGTCGGGTTTGACCCGCCCCCCTGTTTTGGTTCTTCCTGGTTTCAACGACTTACGGAAATTTTCCGTGTAGCCCGCTGAGAAGAAAGAACTTAAATCTAAAAATACCGATTCTCGTTTTGTTTTCAGGAATTTACGGAGAGAAACTGTGCAACGCAAGGCCAGTTCCCAGTTCTCGGTTCTCAGTGCTCGCTTCCCAGATGAACCCGGCCGAAGTCTATGGCAATCGTAAAAACCGCACCCTCTCAAAAACACAGCTTGGGTATCGGCACGGCTGACGTCGTGCTCTTCTCCCGCGATCGAATTGACAAAGAGCGAGCAACAGAAGCGGCGCCTACTGGAGGCGCCGCTGGACGGACTATGTCCACTGTTAATTATAACCGGCGAGTCAAGAGAAAGTTGTGACTGGTTGTTGATCGCTGGTTCGTGACAGAAAAATACCCCACCCAAGCCCGACGGCGTGGATGGGGTATGGGGTATGGGGTATGGGGTATGGGGTATGGGGTTAGAAGTTTATCTTCAATCCAAGTTGTGCAATTCGTGGTGAACGGGTTCCCGTGATCTTCCCAAATGTAGCGGAAGAAATATTCGTGTCGACGGTGTCCCAGTTCGTATGGTTGAAGGCATTGAAGGTTTCCAACCGGAACTGGCTACTCACGCGTTCTCCGAACTTGAAGGACTTGAACAATGCGAGATTCCAGTTCTGCAGGCCGGGGCCGCGAACCGCTCCGCGGCGTTCGGTTCCGGGAGTGGTCTGGCCCGCGGGGATATTCTGGAAAGCCGTTGTATCAAACCACTTCGCGAAAGTATTCGGAGCATTTGCATTCGGGTCTCCCACCTGGTTTGGACGAACTCCACAAGGGCTGGCGGATAGACAGCCGAGTCCCGCAGGATCGGCACTCTGACTGGTAGTGACGGTCAATGGAACACCAGTCCACGCCTGAACGATGCCGGAGAATTCCCAGCCTCCCAATGTGTGGCCGACAAACCCCTTCTGGTCACGGAAGAATGGGATTCCGTAAACGAAGTTCGCCGTGAACACGTGAGTGCGATCCTGCTGGCTGGGGCCGTAATCGCCCCGTATGTTGGAACTATTCTGCGGTGCGGTGCTGCGGTCCGTCTGGTTATCCGTCAAGTTTTTGGACCATGTGTACGAAACATTGATGAGCGAACTGTCAGAGAACTTCTTTTGGCCCTGAACCTGAAGTGAATGGTAGTTCTGGTTGAAGATGGTTTCCATGGCATTGACACCGATGTAGCCCTTGTAAGGACGAATCCTGTTGATCAAGTCCCGGGTGCTGCTCGTGATGAAGCTGCCCTGAGGGACGCAATTCGTCGTTACCGTAGCCGAGCACATCAGAGTGTCAAGGTATTCGCCGGGCTTGGGTTGGTTGATATCGATGACACCGATGAGGTGGTGCCCCTGGGATCCGTAGTAGCCCATGTCCAGCATGAACCCGTTACCGAGATCGCGCTGGATATCGAAGCTGTACTGCTCAGTGTACGGATTGCTCCATGGGGATGGAACGCGGCCATAGACTTGCTTTGGAGCGAGAGAAATGTTCGGGGTACCCGCGAGGGGGTTGTCGAACGATGTATTGGAAACACTGATGCTGTTTACGAGATAAGGATTAAACAGCACGTTGAACTCAAGTGAACCAACCAGGATGGTGTCATAGAACATTCCGTAGCCGGCTCGAATGGATGTTTTCCCGTCGCCAGTTGGATCCCAGACGATTCCCACGCGAGGAGCGATCGCATCCCATTGCTCATTAGTTACCTTGCGCCCGTACGGCGAATTGACGCCGCCAATGACGAAGCCATTGAGCGGATCGTAATTGGGATTGCACGTAGGATCGATGCTCTTTCCATCCGCGGAAATACAGGGAGCCTTGGCGGGATCGTAGGCTGCGGGATCGAAGTTGCTGATTTGATTCTTCGCGTCATAGGGCTGGCGGAAGATGGACCAGCGGAGGCCGTAGCTGAGAGTGAGGTTGGGACGAATGCGCCAGCTATCCTGCCCGTACAGTTCCATCGAGTTCTGACGGATGTCCGGCGTGATATCGACTGCACTCTGGGTATACGAATTGACGTGTCCCAAGAGGAAGTTAGCAAACGCCTGCATGTAAGCTGTTGCGGCTGACCCAGAGGGTATGGCATCCGTGGGGTTGTTGAATGCGAACGTTCCTTCAGTACCGCCGGTATTGTTCTCGGTCTTCCTGTAGTGATTATAGGTTGCACCGAACTTGAACGAGTGGTTCCCGATCACCTTGGACACGTTGCCAAAAACCGAATGGTTGTAGTTGTAATCGAGGTATGGACCAACGCCGGCAAAACTGGAACCGCTGGCAAATTGGAGGTTGGGGATACGGGGGTGCACGGGTGTGAAAGCAAGAGTGGGTTGGACATCCGGCGATTCAGACATGAGCATAAAGCCTGCCGGAATACTCTCGATGGCGCCATAGCTGTATCCGTAGCCGCCATCGATGAGCAGGGTCGGAGACAGTGTTGCAGTAACGTGGCCTGTATAACTATGTCCAGGAGAGTTTGTCTTCGTGGTCGCCATTCCCGGAATGACGGATGTCGCATAGATGCCACCGGGTTCCTCCGTCGGGATGTCGTCACGCAACATTTTGGCGCTCAGGGCGATCTTCGAAGTGAGGTTGTGGTCGAGTTTGAGGAGTTCTTCGCGGAAATTGTAACGATTGGACCAGGTGGAATACAGCGTGTGCGGATCGTCTCCAGGCGCTGGATTCGGCAGAGGAATTCTGGACACAACATCCTGCAAATAGGACTGTGCCAGCGGGCTGATCGTAGTGATGGAAGTCCCGGAATCGTCGCAGGTACTGGATCCAACGTTCGTCGTGTAGTGGGTGCAAACTGGGTCGGCGAAGTTACCATTCCGCTCGTCGGCGGTCGGAACAGTAGCACGGGGTGTGGAATAGGTTATGTAGCGCCGCCATTCCTGCGAGAAGAAGAAGAATGTTTTGTCCTTGTTTGTGTTGTAGTGTCCCGGGATGTACAAAGGTCCACCCAAGGTCCAACCAAAGTTGTTGTAGCGAAGTGGTTCGGGTCTGCTGTTGAGTTTGGGGTCGCTATTCAGATTGCGAAAATATGTGTTTGCGTTCAGTACGTCATTGCGCCAGAACTCATACGCCCCTCCATGGAAGGTGCTCGTTCCTGAGCGGGTAACGACGTTAACTTGTCCCCCTGCATTTCGGCCATATTCGGGCTCATACGCTCCACGAAGAAGTTTGAATTCGGCAATTGCGTCGACGCTTGGGAATGTAAGAACGGTGAGGGCCGCGCCGCGATCGACGTTGTCAACGCCATCCACCAGCCAGTTGTTCTGACTGGTACGGGCGCCGTTGACGGAGAACTGGACAGTGTTAGCCGCACCGGAGGGAGCAAAGCCTCCAACGTACATCTGGTCGGCCGCGGTGGATGTTACTCCAGGAACCAGCGTCAGAAGCGACATGTAATTGCGGTTCGGAAGCGAGAGTTGTCGGATTTGCGTCCCCGAAACCAAGCCGCCGGATGCCGCGCTCTGGGTTTCCACCTGAACGGGGTTCGCCTCGACATTAATCACTTGTTCACTGGAGCCTACCTGCAAAGTGAAGCTCTCGGTCAGACTGTCATTGACGTTGAGTTCAATCTGATTCCGAGACATGGTGCGGAAACCCTGTGCCTTGACTTCAACGGAGTAATGTCCGATCGGCAAGAGGAGCGCAGAGTAGTTGCCGGCTGCATTCGTTGTGACCGTACGGATGACGACGTTCCGATCCGTATTAGTCACGGTGACAGTCACGTTGGGGATGACCGACCCGGACGGATCGGTAACCGTACCCACAATGGATCCGGTGACATTCTGGGCGACCGCTGATGTGGCGAGGATTGCGATCGCCGTCAGGGCCAGTCCAAGTTTCCAATACTTTTTGAAGCAATTCATGTGTGGCCACTCCTCTCCAATTTTCAAAAGGCCTTTGCGCAAAGGGGCGCAGATGGGGATACGCCCGGTCATTTCTGGGTGATAAGGCGGTTCACGATCTTGTATCGGTCGCCTCGGTAGACCGAAACTACGTACTCCACTGCATTTCCGCTTTCGACATAAGAAATCCTGGAAAACAAAAGCACCGGCGAGCGCCGCGGGATCTGCAGCAGGCGAGCCTGCTCCGGGTCCGCGACGCCGGCCTCGGCAACTTCATCTGTCACCGCGACCTTGATCCCGTAACGCTGACTTAACAACTGGTACAACGAACTCTTTGACTGAAAGGTCTTCTGTATATCCGGGCAAAGACGCAGGGGAATCCGGCTCCACTCAATGCCCATCGGGACGGAATCGGCGAGACGCAGCCGCTTGAGGCTGATCAGTTTCTCCCCGACCGGAACGTGAAGGACATCCGCCGCTATCTGGTCGGCGGGTTCAACTCGGAACCGGAGAACTCGCGAACTTGGCCTTGCCCCTCGCGCCGCCATCTCCTCGGTAAACGAGAGGACCTGGCGAAAACTCTTTTCCAACTTGTTGCCGGCGACGAATGTTCCCTTGCCCCGGCGGCTGTAAATCACCCCGAGATCGGCAAGGGACTTCAGCGCCTGCCGAACCGTCATCCGGCTCACACCGAACTGCGCCGAGATCGCCTGTTCTGAAGGAACAGCATCGCCCGGTTTCAGTTCCTCCGAGCGGATTCGATCGAGCAGCGATTGGCGAATCTGGTAATAGAGCGGGACGACACTTTGCCGGTCTAGCGTCTGCGACAGCACATAGAGCCTCCCACAGCTGGTCTAGACAACTAGATAGCTGGACAATAGCGCCGGCCAAGAGAGATGTAAAGAGAAAAATAGCACCAAAGTGGCCAACCACTTTTATGGGGCTGCCGAAGGCTCTTCAGGTGAGATATGCACAGCTCCCGTTCCGTTCAGCTGCGAATGAAATTGAGTTGCCAGGAGACTCCGAAGCGGTCGTTGCACCAGCCGAACTTCGTGCTGAAAGGATATGCATTCAAAGGCATCAGGACCTGGCCATCCTGCGAGAGATTGTTGAAGAGTCGCTCGATGTCGGCTTCGCTGTCGCACTCGACGAACAAGGAGATGGCCGGAGTGAAGGTGAAGCCATGCTTCATGGGGCTGTTAAAGAATTGCAAAGTCTGCCCGGCCAACTTGACGCGCGCCGTCTTGACGGAGCCTTCGGGGGCTCCCTCGCCCGAAGCGTAGCGATCGATAGAAAGAATGCCGGAATCGGGGAAAAGTGAAATATAGAAGTTGATGGCTTCTTCGGCCTTGCCATCGAACATGAGAAATGTCGTGATGCTCAGCTTCATCCTGGTGGTCCCCCTGCGCGCTCCAGTCTACTGAAGGAATTCGCCGCAGCAAAAAGAAAACCCACACCCGAAACATCCGGGCGTGGGTCAGAGGCGAATGCAGGTTGTGTGCTAGAAGCTGACCTTCAACGCAAACTGAATGTTACGTGGATCACGCGCGTTGAGGATCTGGTTGTACAGGCCGCTGTTCAGGCTCGTGCTCAGGCCAGTTGCCGGAGTACCGAGGGCGAAGTTGACGTTGTTGAGCGCGTTGAAGAATTCGGCGCGGAACTGCGTATCGACACGCTCGCCGATCTTAAAGTTCTTGAAAACCGAAGCGTCCCAACGATGGATGCCGGGCCCGACGACCTGCCCACGCCGCGCATTTCCTTGCCGCAACGGCGGCATGGCAGGAGTGCACTTCGGGTTAGAAGCATCGCATCCGACGTAGGCGAACGCAGCCGGGTTAAACCACTGGTTCCACTGATGAGGAGCTCCCGAGTTCGGATCGGCGATCTGGTCCGGAGGATCACCGGCCCAAGTGTAACCGCAGGTTCCGAGACCGACGTAGTCCTCGTTACAACTAACAGTGGTGAAGTCGTAGTGGATTCCGGTGTTCAGGTAAACCACTCCGGAGACTTCCCATCCACCCAGCGCGTGTCCCAGGAATCCCTGCTGGCTCTTGTAGAAGGGCAGGTAGTACACGTAGCTGGCGCTGAAAACGTGGCGGCGGTCGAAGATCGAGTTGCCCCAATCACGCTTCAGGTTGTAGCTGTTTTCGGCACCGCGGAAGTTCTCCGAAGCATCGGTCAGGTTGTGCGACCAGGTGTAGTTCACGACGATCTGCGAGTCGTCGGTGAACTGTTTCGTGAACTGAGCCTGCAATCCGTTGTAGCTGGACGTGAAGGCGGAGGTCCACTCATTGATAGCGTCATAGCCCTGGTAGGGGCGAACGTAATTTAGCATTCTCCAATCATGGGCATGGAAGTAACACTCGGCGTCGTTGTGCAACGCGCAATAGCCCGGAATACTCTGGAACGCCAGCGGCTTAGGCATGTTGACGTCGATGCCGCCCATGAGGTGGCGTCCGAGGTTCCCTGCATAGCCGATGTCAAACATCATGCCGCGACCGAACTGGCGTTGCAGGTCGAGGTTGAACATCTCGGTATACGGTAACTTCCAGAAGTTCGGATTCGGCCCGTAGATGTAAGGGGGAAGCACGGTCGTGGTTGCGCTGCCGCCCGTGGGCCCAGTCGGGTTCGAAAGACTCGTATCGGAGAAACTGGTTGCTGCCGGCGAAATGCCCGGATTCGTAGTCTGGTGGTAGAGCTGGTTGTCGATGGAGTTCAGACCGTAGAACAGGCCGAATCCACCGCGAATACTCATTTTCCCGCTGCCTGTGGGATCCCACGCGAACCCGAAGCGCGGTGCTATGCCGTGCTGGGTGGCCTCGAGCGCCTGTCCGTAGGGCGAGTTTTTACCCGCCTGGATGTAACCGGGCAGAGTTCTCGGGTCGACAGCCGACAGGTATTTTCCGGTTGCCGGATCGATCGCGGGTGCGTTCGCCGCGTTATAGAGCTTCGGATCGAACGTGCTGATCAGGTTATTGGTTGACTGGGGGCCGCCCAGGAATGTTACACGTAGTCCGTAATCGACCGTCAGATTCGGCCTGAGGCGCCATTCGTCCTGGCCAAAGAACTCGAACGACTTCTGCGAGAAGAGATAGGTCACAGTATTTTGCGCCTCCGAGAAGGAGTACGCCCGGCCCAGGAGGAAGTTCGCCCAGTTCTGCTCGAAAGTGTTGTTTGCCGCCGTGCAGACGTCTGGCGGATTGGCCGCGCATCCATTCGACTGGCTGATGGTGTAACTCGGGTAGTTGTTCGTATTCTCGTCGTGATTATAAAGGTTGAATGTTGCTCCGAACTTCAGCGCGTGCCGGCCGAGGTTCCACGAAAGCGTGTCGAAAATGCTCTGGTCCTTGTCGTAATCGCGGTATGGCCCGAATCCGGTAAGACCTTGGCCATTCTGAAAACTAAGAAGAGGCACGATCGCGGAAGTTGTTGGGAAAGGCAATGTCGGGTTGATGTCAGGCGAGTTTGCAATCGCCATGGTTCCGATCGGAGTGCTGGTTATACCGCCCCACGAGTAGGTGTAACCGCCATCGTCAAGTAGCGTCGAAGAGAGGGTTGCGGTGGCGTGCGCGGAGAACATGTGTGCCGGCGTATTGCTCTGGGTGGTTGCGACACCCGGCAAAACCAAGCCGGTGTAAAGACCGAAAGGCTCCTGAGTAGGAATGGAGTCGTCGTTGTACCGGGCAAAAACATTTAACTTCTGGCCGAAGTTGTGGTCTACACGTACTGCCTCTTCCCGATAGTAGTAGCGGTTGCGGCCGACAGTCGTAATCGAGCCGTTGGAGGCAGTGGATGCCGGCAACTTGCTGTAAATGTCCTTGATGTAACCGGCCGCAACAGGGTCGATGTTGGCGATCGTAGTGCCGGTTGCGGTGCATACGTTGTTAGCATCGTAGGCGACGCAAACAGGAATGGGAAGAGTTCCGGCCATTTCGGCAGCGGTCGGGAGTTGACCGCTTCTTGATGCCGCGGTGGAAGTTATTAAATGGCGCCACTCCTGTGAGTAGAAGAAGAAGGTCTTGTCTTTCTGGATGGGGCCGCCCAAGGTGAAGCCCCAATCATTCCAGCGCATCGGAGGCCTCTTATTCGGCTGGTTGTATTTGAATTCGTTCTGTTTGTTGAACCAATCATTGGCGTTCAGCACGTCATTGCGGAAGAACTCGTAGGCCGAACCATGGAACTGGTTCGTTCCGCCCTTCGTGACCACGCTGACTTCTCCGGCGGAAGTGCGCCCGTGCTCCGGGAGGTAATTGGAGCGCAAAACCTTGAATTCGGCGATCGAATCCATACTCGGATACGAGTAGAGCGTCAGGTTGGAGCCGCGGTTCAGGTCCTCGGCGCCATCGATGAGCCAACTGTTCTGCGAAGGACGACTGCCGTTCACCACGATGTTGATCTGGTTCGACAAGCCGGTCGGGTTGCTGGCTCCGACATAAAACTGATCGCTCGCCATATTCTGCGACACACCTGGCATCAGCGTTACCAACTGAACAAAGCTGCGCGACAGCACCGATAACTGGCTTATCTGCGTTCCATTGATAAGTCCTTCGGATGTGGAGGAGTCCAGGTTTACCTGGACGGCGCTCTCGCGGACGTCGACGGTCTGACTCGATGAGCCGACCTTCAAGGGAACGTCTACCACGCGCCGGTCGTTCACGTTTAGAACGATCTTGTTAATACTGACGGTCTGAAATCCTTGAGCCGTAACCGTGATTTGATAATTTCCGACGGGAAGATAAGTTCCGACATAGGAACCGTCGCTTCCGGTCTTGAGGGTGCGAAGCACAGCGTTCTGATCGGTGTTCTTGATCTCCACCTTCGCGCCGGGAACTACCGCGCCGGAGGGATCGGTCACGATACCTCGGATATCCCCAGTTATCTGCTGGCCGAAGGCAGCGATTGATGTTGCTAAAACCACAATCGCCACGATCGACAGTGGAAGGTTCCAAAGTTTTCTGCAATTCATCTGCGGCCACTCCTCTTCAATTTTGAAAGGCCTAAAGGACGCAATGGGGATACGCCCGTCATTTCTGGGTAATGAGGCGATTGACGATCTTGTATCGGTCGCCCCGGTAAACCGAAACTACGTACTCCACTGGCTTTCCACTTTCGACATACGAAATCCTGGAAAACAAAAGCACCGGCGAGCGCCGCGGTATCTGCAGCAGGCGTGACTGCTCCGGGTCCGCGACACCGGCCTCGGCGACTTCATCCGTCACCGCGACCTTGATTCCATAACGCTGGCTTAACAACTGGTACAACGAACTCCGTGGGTCGAAGGTGTCACGCAAATCCGGGCACAGCTTCTGCGGAATGCGGCTCCACTCAATGCCCATCGGAACCGAATCGGCGAGGCGCAGCCTCTTGAGGCTGACCAACTTCTCGCCTTCAGGGACATGCAGGACATCCGCCACTGTCTGGTCGGCGGGCTCGACTCGGAACCGCAGAACTCGCGAACTTGCCCTGGCCCCTCTCGCCGCCATCTCCTCGGTGAAGGAGAGGACCTGGCGGAAACTTTTCTCCAGCTTGTGGCCGGCGACAAATGTTCCCTTGCCGCGACGGCTATAAATCACGCCTAAATCGGCAAGAGACTTCAGCGCCTGCCGCACCGTCATCCGGCTCACCCCGAACTGCGCCGAGATGGCCTGCTCGGAAGGCACGGCATCGCCCGGCTTTAGTTCCTCCGACCGAATCTGGTCGAGCAGGGACTGGCGGATCTGGTAATAGAGCGGGACGACGCTCTGCCGATCTAGCGTGTGGGACGACATTCGCAAACTAGTCTAGACAACTAGATGGCTGGACACGATAATGCGCGGAAGAAGTGAAAGTAAAGCAGAAAATGATATTACTTGTGGAAAAGACGGCGACGAACACAAAACGGCATGGCACCTTTAGGCCAATAACGGCACCTTTAGGCTATTCGTAACGGAGGGCTTCGGCCGGAAAGACCTTGGCGGCAGCGCGCGCGGGATAGAGCGTCGCAACAAACGAAACGAACAGTGCAACGCACGCGACGAGAATGCCGTCGCTCAGTCGCGGCGCGAAGGGCACGTAATCGATGGAATAGACCTCGGCGGAGAGTGAAATGAGCCGGTAGTGTCCCGCCAGGAAACTGGCTGCGTATCCGACGGCAAGCCCGAGGATGGTTCCGACAACGCCGATGAGGACGCCCTGGAACATGAAAATGCGGCGGATCTGCCCGGGTTTGGCGCCCATCGAGACAAGGACGGCGATGTCCTTGGTCTTCTCCATTACCATCATGATTAAAGAAATGAGGATGTTCAGCGCGGCCACGAAAACGATCAGTCCAATAGTAATGAAGGTTACGAGGCGTTCCAGGCGGAGTGCGCGGAACAGCGCCTTGTTCATTTCCATCCAGTTCGTGGCGTCGAAGCCCTTGCCGGCGGCCTTCACGATCTCGTCTCCGATTTGCGCCGCCTTGTAGATGTCGTCGACCTTGAACTCGATGACGCTGATGAGGTTCCCTTCACCGAAGAGGCGCTGGGCGTCGGCGAGCGAAATCAGTCCCCAGGCGGCATCATAATCGTAGAAACCGGATTCGAGGATTCCGACGACCTTGAAGCGCTCGTACTTGGGGACGATTCCGAAGGGCGTGAGTTCGCCTTGCGGCGAAGTGACGAGTACGACGGAACCGACCGTGGCCCCGAGGTCGTCGGCCATATCCTTGCCGAGAATGATTGGCGGCAGGCTGTTGTAGCGCTCCTCGGCGCCTTCCAGCGACGAAGGATTGTTCACCTCGGGACCTTTGGGTTCGGAGGGGGTCGCTCGTTCCTGGGAGTCGATAAGTGGCTGCACGGAGCCGAGTTTGACGTCCTGCAGGAGTTCGCTGACGCGCCGCTCTCGCCAGGGGACAATTCCTTTCAGCATGGCTCCCTTGGCGCGAGCGCCACGCGAAATCAGCACCTGCTCATAAATTGCGGGCGATGCGGCGACAACGTGCGGCAGCTTTTGGAGGCGATCGAGCAGCGGGCGCCAGTCGCGAATGCCGTCGTTCTGGATGCGTTCCAGATTGACGTGCGAGGTGGAGCCGAGCAGGCGGTCCTGCAGATCCTTGCGAAACCCGTTATTGATGGCTAGCGCGATGATCAGCGAGGCCACACCGGCGGTCACTCCGATAATGGAGATCACGGTGATGATTGAGATAACGGCCTGGCGGCGCTTGGCGCGAAGATATCGGGTTGCGACGAAAAGCTCAAAAGACATCGTCAGTGAGCACTCAGCAATCAGCATTCAGTCAAACGCGGCCGGTGCTGAATCCATTCTACAGGGAGAGGGGTGCAGGCACGTCGCGGACTCATGCGCGCGGCGCGCCCGGCAGCATTTACAATGTTCTGTTCTGATTGACACTCCGGAGTTCACTGAGAGGAGCCTGCAAATTGATAGCCCGCTATACACGTGCTGAGATGGGCCGTATTTGGAGCGATGAGAATAAGTTTCGCACCTGGCTGGCGGTGGAGGTAGCCGCCACGGAGACGCTCGCCGAGGCAGGATTGGTACCGGCGTCGGCTGCGCAGGCGATCCGTACCAAAGGCGATTTCGATCTAAAGCGCATCAACGAAATCGAGGCCGAGGTGAAGCACGATGTCATCGCTTTCACAACCGCGGTCGCCGAGAAAGTCGGGCCCGAATCGCGCTGGCTGCACTACGGGCTGACATCGAATGATGTGGTCGATACGGCGCAGGCACTGCTCGTCAATCAGGCTTCGGCCATTCTCGCCGCCGACATCGAGAAGCTGGTCGATGTCCTGAAGCGGCGAGCGTTCGAGTTCCAGCACACCCCGCAGATCGGGCGCACGCATGGAATCCATGCCGAGCCGATTACGTTCGGACTGAAGCTGGCGAACTGGTATTCGGAGATGGGGCGAAACCTCGAGCGGTTCCGAATGGCGGCGGAACAGATGCGCGTCGGCAAGCTCTCGGGCGCTGTGGGCAACGCAGCGCACCTTGAACCGGAGTACGAGGAGAAGATTTGCGAGCGACTTGGACTGAACGTCGCGGCGGTCTCATCCCAGGTGATTCAGCGCGACCGGCATGCGTTCTATGTCGCGACGCTGGCGGTGATTGCCTCGACGCTGGACAAGATCGCGACCGAGATCCGGCACTTGCAAAGAACAGAAGTCCGCGAGGCGGAAGAGTTCTTCAGCGAGAAGCAGAAGGGCTCCAGCGCGATGCCGCACAAACGCAATCCGGTGACGCTGGAACAGATCAGCGGCCTGGCGCGGGTGGTGCGGTCGAACGCGCAGGCGGCATTTGAGAACGTGGCACTGTGGCACGAGCGCGACATCTCGCATTCATCGGTGGAGCGCGTCATTCTGCCGGATTCAACGATCCTGCTCGACTACATGCTGGCCAAGACGACGAACCTGATCGATACAATGCTCGTTTATCCAGAACGTATGTTGCGGAACCTCAACTCGACCGGCGGATTGGTCTTCAGCGGACAATTGCTGCTGGACCTGGTGGAAGCCGGCGTCTCACGCGAGGACGCCTACCGTATCGTTCAGCGGAACGCGATGCGAGCGTGGAAGGAAGAGGCCAACTTCCGCGACCTTGTCCTGAACGATCCGGATATCGCCGGCAAGGTGAAGCGCGAGACGATTGAGAATGCGTTCGACCTGCAACGGCAGTTAAGGAACGTAGATAAGATTTTCAAGAGAGTATTTGAAAGCTAAGTTGCGGCGGTACCGGGTACCAGTTACAGGTGCCCGGCACCTGCTTACGCCGCCCTGATTCGGTCGCGAGTCGCGATCCCTGTTCTTCTGGTCCCTTGGAAATCGCGTACCTCTAGCGCGAAGATTTTGCCGCAAAATCGTTATCACAACCGACTTTTCTAAAGTTGCCGCCCGCCTCTACGAACTCCTTATCGCCTTTTTACAAATTCTTTATGGCGAGGGTGCTCGAATGGAATCAGATGGTTGCGGCGATTCACATTGTCGTGAAGTGGTTCCTGCTCGGCATCTCAACTCTGTTCGGGATTGGCGTCGTTGGATCGACTATCGTGCTGATCCTGAGTTTCTGGGAAGACCTCAAGACGGTCCTCGGCCACAACTAGCAGATCTTCAGAGAGCGTCTCCCGTGCTTTGGCTCGGGAACATTACGGATATCGTCGAGAATTGCAATTAGCTGGCGAAGTCGTTTCTCCGGGACATGTTTCCCAACTCCACGCGTAAAGTCTTCGAGAGGCTTATCAATCTCGCTGAGCAGGTCGAGACCGCGACGGTTAATTTCGGTCAGGACGACGCGACGATCCCGGGGATGGCGGGCACGCTCGATCCATCCGGCCTTCTCCATGCGGTCCAGAAGGCGGGTGATGTCGGGATCGTGGGTAACCATGCGATCGCCGATCTCGCCGCAACGCAGACCCTCAGGACCCGCGCCGCGCAAAATTCGGAGCACGTTGTACTGCGTGCCCGAGATGCCCCAGGGCTTCAGGAACTCTTCGAACTTCTGTGAAATCACGTCGGCGGTTCGCTGCAGTGAAAGAAACGCTTCTTGCGCGAGGCTATGGAACGGCTTCGTCTGCTTCAGTTCTTCCCGTATTCCTGTTTTCTTGACGGTCACAACAGATGTGATAACGAATGAATGAATTGGGATGCAATGAAATGGCGCGCCAACCTACAGCCGATTGATCATGGTGGCGACGTAAGCGGCGCCGAACCCGTTGTCGATGTTCACGACAGTCACGTTGGAAGCGCAGGAGTTCATCATGCCGAGCAGGGCCGTCAATCCGCCGAAGGATGCGCCATAGCCAATGCTGGTGGGAACGGCGATGACCGGTACGCCGACGAGGCCGCCGACGACGCTGGGCAGTGCCCCCTCCATTCCGGCGCAAACCACGATCACGCGTGCGTCGGCGAGTTCCAGTTTGTGAGCAAGGAGACGGTGAATTCCGGCGACGCCAACATCGTAGATTCGGCCAATGTCATTGCCCATCAACTCGGCTGTAACCGCGGCTTCTTCGGCGACCGGGATGTCGCTGGTTCCGGCGCAGACAATCGCGATTCTTCCCTTCCCCAGCTTCTGGTTCTTCTGGCGCAGCGTGAGGGTGCGGGCGAGCTCATTATTGTCAGCCTTGCGGAATTTCCTGCGCACGGCGCGCACCTGCTCCGGGGTGACGCGGGTCGCGAGGACACTGTTCCCGCGCTTGGCCAGACGGCCGAATATCTCCGCGAGATGCTCGGGTTTCTTACCGGGCCCGAAGATGACCTCGGGCATGCCGGCGCGGAGTGAGCGATGGTGATCGACCTTAGCGAAGCCGAGGTCCTCGAATGGGAGATGCCGCAGTTTGTCGACGGCGTCGTCGGCGGTGAGTTTGCCGCTGCGCACTTGCTCGAAGAGCCGCTTGAGTTCCGAGGCGTTCACGATAACCAGATTAGCAGGTCTACGAGATGACAGGCCCACATCTGCCAACAAGGGCAGATGTGGGGATCGAAGGGTGATCGGTTTCTTGGGTCAGGCTTCGAGCACGTGCGCCAGTCGCAGCAAATCAGGATCGATCGACTTCTGCACGCCTACGATTTCGTCGAGCGGCGTGGTGAGAACTTTGCCTTTAAGCCAACCGACGAGCACGCCTTGTTCGCCGCCAGCCAGAGCGTCGACGGCGCCCGCGCCTAAGCGGGTTCCGAGCAGGCGATCGTAGGCAGTTGGAATTCCACCGCGCTGCACGTGGCCGAGGATCGTCGCGCGGACGTCCCAGCCGATGCGGCTCTTATGCTGCTTGAAATAGTTCACCAGGGCCTCGGCGGCGTACTCGGCGCCTTCGGCGACGACGGCGATGGCGTGCATCTTGCCGCGCTGGTAGGCGTCGTGGAATTGTTCGGCTAGCTCCTCTGGCGGCGTGGGCACTTCGGGAATCACGGCCGCTTCGGCACCCCCGGCGATGGCCGCCATCAGCGCCAGGTATCCGCACTTGCGACCCATCACTTCGACGAGCATGGCGCGACGGTGCGAGGAGGCTGTGGTCTTGAGACGGTCGAGAGCTTCCAGAGCGATGTTCAGGGCCGTATCGACCCCTATAGTAATGTCCGATCCGGCGAGATCGTTGTCGATGGTGGAAGCCACGCCGACGACCGGAAATCCCATTTTGTAGAGAGCGTGCGCGCCAGTCTGTGAGCCGTTGCCGCCAATGACGACGAGTCCGGAAATGTCTTCGCAGTTGAGCTGACGGATGGCCTCGACGCGCGTTTCCTCCTCCTCGAATTCGACGCAACGGGCGCTGCCGAGCATGGTTCCGCCGCGCTGGATGATTCCGCCAACATCGCGGGCGCGCAACGGAATGAAGTTTCCGTTTACGAGACCTTGATACCCTTGTCTTACGCCGACGACTTCCCAGCCTTTGTCTATGCCGGCTCTCGCCACGGCGCGGATGGCGGCATTCATGCCGGGCGCGTCTCCACCGCTTGTCAGCACAGCAATCTTCTTCATCGTTCCTCCCGGCGCGACCGGAGTGGCTCTTCGGCAACTTCACGGTAAGGCGCCAGAGTAATCAAATAACGTTCCAGATTATCATTCGCCAATCGTACGAATCTGTGACTTAGGTTGTACGGGTTGCAGAGGATTGCGAGCGAAGAAGGTTCATGCAAGGTGATCCGCGATCTTCACTTCTATCTCCGAAAGCCCCTGACCTTCCGTCGATTTGACGGGTTACCTCCGGAGCTATGAAACGCACGGGTAACCCGTTACAATCGCATCAACATCATGTCGCAGACGGCTTCCACCAACCTGCAACGCGCCGTGCTCCTTGAGAGCGCCCTGAAGACCATCATTCGTGGCAAAGACGACGTCGTCCGCCTCGCCCTCGTGGCCATCTTCGCCAGGGGACACATCTTGATTGAAGGCGTTCCCGGTGTCGGTAAGACCACGCTTGGCCAGGCCATCGCCCGTGCCATCGACTGCCAGTTCCAGCGCGTTCAGTTCACCAGCGACATGCTGCCCAGCGACGTCATCGGAATCTCGATCTATTCCGCCGGCGAGCAGCGCTTCGAGTTCAAGCACGGCCCCGTCTTCGCTAACGTTTTGCTGGCGGATGAGATCAACCGCACCACCCCGAAAACCCAGTCAGCGCTCCTGGAGGCAATGAACGAGCACCAGGTTACGGTCGACGGCCATTCACACTTGCTACCGCAGCCGTTCCTCGTAATCGCGACGCAGAACCCGGTCGAGCACCACGGGACCTATCCGCTGCCCGAGTCGCAGCTCGATCGCTTTCTGCTGCGCGTGCGGATGAGCTATCCTGAAGCCGAGTCCGAGCGCGAAATCCTCCGCGGCGACGCCGGTGCTGTTCGCCTCGACGATCTGAGACCCGTTCTCACCGGCGACGACGTTGTCGCCTTGCAGGAAGACGTTTCGCGGGTAACTGTCGATGAAGCCCTGATCGACTACACCCTTCAGATCGTGCAAAAGACCCGCGACTCCGAACAGTTGACCCTCGGCGTATCGCCGCGCGGCTCTCTCATGCTCTATCGCGCCGCCCAAGCCATGGCATTGCTCGAGGGCCGCAACTTCTGCACTCCTGACGACTTCAAGCAACTCGCCGTGGCCACCTTCGCCCACCGCGTCGTTGTGAACGCCCGATACACCTCGACGATGAAGAGGTCCGAGCAGGCCGAGCAGATCGTCCGTGACATCGTGGAAAGCGTCGCCGTCCCGATCTAGCGACTTCCCCGTTCCTCTCCCTGTCGTCTATCTCAAAGCGTGAGAGAATATCCGCATCCGCAATGTGGGGTGTGTCATGTCAGCCAGCATCCACGAGATCGCGCCCGATCTCTATCGCATCAACATATTCTTCTCGCAGTTCAACCTGGGCTTTAACCATTTCCTCGTGAAAGATGAAGAGCCTCTGCTCTTCCACACTGGATTTCGAGCCACGTTTCCGGAAGTTCGTGAGGCAGTCGATCGTCTTATCGAGCCTGGGCGCCTTCGTTACATCAGCTTCGGGCATTTCGAGCCCGATGAATGTGGCGCCCTGAACGAATGGCTGGCCGCCGCGCCCCGAGCCGAGACTATTGTCAGCACCGTGGGCTCGATCGTCACCACCGGAAACTTCGCCGACCGGCCGCCTCGCGCGCTCCAGGTGAACGAGAGCTTCTCCACCGGCAAATACCGGTTCCGCTACATCAACACGCCCCACCTGCCGCATGGCTGGGACGCCGGCGTCCTCTTCGAGGAGACCCGGAAGACTCTTCTCTGCTCTGATCTCTTCACCCACAACGGCGACGTCGAGCCCATCACAGGTTCCGACATCACCGGCCGTGCGCGGCAGGCGTTGCTTGATGGCCAACTCTCGCCTCTAGCTGACGTCACGCCCTACACCTCGCAGACAGGACGACTGCTTTCGGCCCTTGCCGCCCTGCAGCCCGCGCGCCTCGCCACGATGCACGGCTCCAGTTTCGAAGGCGACTGCTCTGCCGCGCTTCTCGACCTCAGTACGGTCTTTCGCGAAGTCCTGAGCGATGATCGCTCCGGTCAACTCGAAGCCACCGCCTGAAATTTGGGTGCCCCAATCAAGTTCTTTTGGGTTGAGTAGGTAGTTGTGCCTGGCGTCCACCCGATCCTCGGTTCTTCGATTGCCTCACGTATTACCTTCCCGGTAACCCGTAACCTACTTACACAACAAGTACTAGGTACACTGAACTTTAGTCACGTGGTAGAGTCGACTTGCTCTGAGGTGGTTCTCTGCCAGTAATGAGTGGCAGGGACTAAACAAAATTTCCGGCGTCTTCTGCTTACTTTTGAAGCGCTAAGCGATCTTGCGCCTATGTTGACCTCCGAACAGGAGTTCACCGAAACGGCGCCTACGATGCTTGGTGCCCTCATGGACGCGCTCGACGCGCGCGAAGGCGTGCTGTTCCGCTTCACCGACAAGCCCGCCATGCTGGCTTCGGCGGCTTCTCGCGGATACACCTCCTTTCCTCAACCTGCAATCATTCCCTTATTACCCAAGCACGTACACGCACTCACCCGCTCACCCGGCCCGCGCACGCTCGACTCCGAGTCTTGGGCCGAATACTTCACTTCGAACGGGAACTTAGCGCCGGAACTTCTCCGTTGCATTGCTCCACTGCGCGTCGGAACGCGACTCGTGGGCGTAATCGGTCTCGGCCAGCGCAACCAGGGCGCGCATTATGACAACGAGGACCTCGAAGGCCTGTCGCTGCTGGCGAACTATGTCGCGCTTGCCGTACACAATCACGCGCTGACGGAAACCTTGAGCCAGCGCCTGAGCGAGAACCTGAAGTTGATGGCCACCATCCACAACTTCTATGACTCCACGCTCGAAGCCTTCGCTTCCGCCATCGACTTCAAGCACGTCAACATTCACGGACATTCGCTCCGGGTTGGCCGCTATGCCGCGGGAATCGCCGAGGCCCTCGGTTTCACGCAAAACGACATTGCCGGCCTCCGTGCTGCCGGGTATCTGCACGATATCGGGAAGGTCTCGGTCGACAAATATCTCTTCGGCAAGCCAGCCGCGCTCGACGCCCGCGAGTTCCAGGAAATGGCCGAGCACACCACCGCCGGCCACCAGATCGTCACCGGGATTCACTTCCCGTGGCCCAAGATTCCCGACGTCGTCCGCTGGCACCACGAGCGCAACGACGGTTCCGGTTATCCCGACCATCTCCGCGCCGACGAACTCGATCGCGACGTGCGCATCATGGCCGTCGCCGATACTTTTGACGCGATGACCAGCGAGCGCCCGTATCGTCACTCGATGTCGGTCGGCGAAGCGCTCAATGAAATCGTGAAACTGACGCCCAACAAGTTCGACGCCCACGCCGTGCAGGGCCTGCTCATCCAGGTCCGCCGCGACGCCGTCGCCGGTATGGGTTCCGTCGTCTTCCATGGCAGGAAGCCGGACATGCCGCCGGAGAAACCACGCTTCCTCGACGACCACGCACGCTGCGACCTCCTGCCCACCGATATCGACCAGATGGCCGGCATGCTGAATCACAAGATCACCAGCGCCCGCCTGTATAGCGCGTAAGCCTTCTTTGGTTTTGTAGTCGGGTACCGGCAACTGGAAACTGGGTTTTGGGCCATTCGTGGGGACATCAGTCGGGCCAGAAGGTATCTCCGGTTCAGTTAGCTCCTGAACGTAGAAAGTAAGCAGTGCAACCTTCCTTCCCCCGCATCGAGGCGATGCGGGGCTTTTATTATTAATCCGCGAAAATCCGCTGTTAGCTATTCAGATTTACCTTCCCAAAGCTCATAATCGTGGAGAGGCACTGCTGTTCTTGCAGTCATGAATCGACCACTCCAGAACGATCGTTCGACATTGCGTCAGTTGGCGGCGACGCTTTTCGTCCTGGCACTGGTTGTGTTCGCAACTGCGCAGCTTATCCACGCGCATAATCCGGCCAACCCGAACAGCCCGAAAAGCGAATCGCATTGTTTGCTTTGCGTGGCGGCGCACTCGATGGCTGCGCCGGCGCAAGCCGCTGTCGCGGCGATAACGTTCGATTACCTCATAATCAAGGCCATGCCGGAGCCGCAACTCTATTCCCGACTGTCCGTCCCATCCTTCTTCATTCGCCCTCCGCCCGAAAACTTCTAGTCGTTCTCTCCTTTTCTGCCAAACAGAAGATACGAACTTCTGAACGATTTTCATTGGAGGTTTTCATGCCGTACCTCGGCAGGATTCCGCGTGTCCGTCTTGCGCTGGTTCTTTTCGGCGCACCTTCCATTCTTTTGCTGACCCTTTCGGCGTTTGCGCAGGGCGCGGGCTCCTCGGGAACCGTGGGAGGCAAGGTCCTCGATCCGTCGGGCGCCGTCGTTGCCGGTGCAACCGTCAACATCACAAATCCGGTCAGCGGTTACAGCGCGAGCACAGAGTCGGGTTCCAACGGTCAATACATTTTCCAGAACGTGCCGTTCAACAACTACCACATGACAGCCACTCACCCAAGCTTCAAGGATGCTGTGCAGGATGTGATTGTTCGCTCCTCTGTTCCGGTGAGTTCGGATTTGTCGTTGAGTATCGCGAACACCGAGACGGTTACGGTCGAAGAACACGCCGACCTCGTGGAGAACGAGCCTGTGGCGCACACCGACATCGACCGTGACCTTTACGCCAAGCTTCCCACCGAAAGCGTCAATTCACCGATGAGTTCTCTCGTGACGCTTTCGACGCCGGGTATCGCGGCCGATTCCAATGGCCTCTTCCACCCGCTCGGCGAACACGCCGACGCCAGTTTCAGCGTCGATGGCCAGCCGATCACGGACCAGCAGAGCCGCGTCTTCTCGAACCAGTTGCCGGTCAACGCCGTCGAGTCCATGGAGATCATCAACGGCGTTGTGCCGCCCGAGTACGGCGACAAGCCGAGCCTCATTATTCGCACCACGACTCGCTCGGGCCTGAATTCCACGCCCCACGGCAGTATCAGCGCCAGCTATGGCTCGTTCGGGACGACGAACTCGGATATCGCGCTCGGATTCGGGAACAAGCGGTTCGGAAACTTCGTGGCGATTGATGGCGTGAACAGCGGACGATACCTGGACACGCCGGAGTTCCAGCCACTGCACGACCACGGCAACGGAGAGAACCTCTTCGACCGGATCGACTTCCAGCCCAGCCCGGTAGATTCCATTCACCTGAACCTTGGGCTCTCGCGCTCGTGGTTCCAGACGCCGAACCAATATGACCAGCAGGCACTTGGACAGGACCAGCGCGCGAAAATTCTCAGCTATAACGCTTCCCTGGTATGGACTCACATGTTCGGCAGTTCGATGCTGCTGAGCGTTAATCCTTACCTGCGACAGGATCAGTTCCACTACTATCCGAGCGCCGACCCATTTCACGATCAGACGGCGACACTCTCGCAATCGCGCCGGTTGCAGAACGCCGGGCTGAAAACGAACTTCTCTTACTCGAAGGGAATACACAACCTCAAGGCCGGGATCGAGTGGTACCACACATTTCTAGCCGAAGGCTTCGAGACCGGCATCACCGATCCGGCCTTCAATCCAGTTTGCCTCGATATAAACGGCGCGCCGATCACAGATCCCTCGGTGCTCGATGCTGCCTGTGCAGGGCCCGGCCAGCAGGTGAATCCCAACTTCGTGCCCGGCCTGCTCTCACTTGACCTCACCCGCGGTGGCTCGCTCTTTCAGTTTCGCGGTCACACCGACGTAAAACAACTTGCCGGATATTTGCAGGACAACATCAGTTGGCGGAATTGGACATTCCTCGTGGGTGCTCGCGCGGAAACCTACAACGGGCTGACCAGCCGCTCGCAATTCGAACCGCGCCTCGGAGTCAGCTACCTGGTGAAGCCGACCTCGACCGTACTGCGTCTCGGCTACGCTCGGCTTATGCCGACTCCGTACAACGAAAACCTGATCATCTCCAGCGCCACCGGAAACATTCTTGGCGCCGCCGGCGACTTCAGGATCCGCCCGGCTGTCCGCGACCAGTACAACGCCGGCTTCCAGCAGGCGTTCGGAAAGTACGCCCTCGTCAACGCCGAATACTTCTGGAAATACACCCAGGGCGATTACGACTTCGACCTGATCTTCAACACGCCGGTAACATTCCCCATCCAGTGGAAAAAATCGAAGATCGATGGCTTCGGCATCAAGGTCAGCATGCCCGCATACCACGGCCTCAGCGCGTACTCCGTACTGGGCCACACGCGTTCGCGTTTCTTCGGGCCGGAAGTCGGCGGCCTGTTCTTCAACAACGCAGACGTGATCGACGCCACCGTCTTCCGCATCGACCACGACCAGGCTTTCGAAGAAACCACGCACCTGCAGTATCAACCGAAGCCCAATGGACCGTGGCTCGGATTTAACTGGCGTTACGAGAGTGGGCTCGTCGCCGGCAGTGCTCCCTTTTCGACCAATCCGGATCCACTGGTTCCGGTCGACCTTACTGCGTTGTCGGCCGATCAGCAGGCGCAGATCGAATTAACCTGTAACGGGGTGCGCGCAACGCTCACTTCACCTCTCTCCGGTTGCCCCGGGAGCAGCCTCACCTCGCCACTGGTGCGGATCCCCGCTCCCGGCACCGAGAACGATGACAAGAATCCGCCGCGAATCAATCCGCGCCACATGTTCGATCTGGCTGTCGGCTGGGATAATTTGCTCCGGCATGACCGCTACAGGACGAACCTCACATTTACTGTAGTGAACTTGACAGACAAGTATGCACTGTACAATTTCCTGTCAACCTTTAGCGGAACCCATTTCGTTGGGCCGCGGAGCTACACGGCACAACTGGTAGTTGAGTTCTGATATCTGTGGGCCAGATATGTTCACCTGGTTGCGAACATATCCAAGGTATTGAGAACAAAGATTTGCGAAATTGAGAGCAGGGCTCGTGTCAGTGCGTTGGATCACCGCATCTAATCCGCCCTGACATATATACTGGTTGGTGCAGATGAGTTCCACACCCTCGCAATCGGGCCGAATACTGGCTATTGATTTGGCCCGAGTATTCGCAATCTTCTTCATGATCCAGGGGCACACGCTCCACGTCCTTCTGGCTCCGCAGTATCGCCAGGGACAGTTCTTCGACCTTTGGCTCTACCTCCGAGGACTCACCGCTCCAGTTTTCCTTTCGCTCGCGGGCTGCTCGTTCTTCGTTGTGACCATGCGAATGTTCGCGAAGTCGCCTTCAGACATGTCCAGCAAGGTCTTCCGCCGGATTCGCAGATTCACCGTTTTCGTCTGCCTCGGATACCTCATGCACATGCCAGCGCGCTCCTTCGCCGACCTGAAGTATGTCGATAGCGCTGCATGGCAAAGCTGGTATCAAGTCGACGTGCTGCAATGCATCGGCATAACGCTGATCGCAATGCAGTTGCTGGCGCTGGTCGCGCGATCGCCGCAACGCTACGCGATCGCCTGCATCGCTATCGGAAGCGCGATCGTCCTCGCGACTCCGTTGACCTGGTCGGCAAGTTGGAACCACATGCCGGGATTTGCCGCCGCATACCTGAACGGAAACAGCGGTTCTCTTTTCCCGCTATTCCCTTGGGCAGGTTACGTCTTCATGGGAGCGTCGCTGGGCTACCTGTTTATCACGCAGCCCTCGAGCACCACGATTCGCGTGACGCTGATCGCAGCGCTGATTGCGATCGTCGCTGGAAACGTACTGCAGCGGATGCCCTGGAGCCTCTACGGCCCGATCGATTACTGGAAGACGAGCCCGAATCTCTTTCTAATCCGTTGGGGCGCTCTGTGCCTGTTGATGACGGCGATCGGCAGCGTACTGCGATGGTTGCCCATAAAGTCTCTGCCGCTGGGCCAGAGGCTGGCGAGTGAGTCGCTGGTCGCCTACATGATCCACATCGCGATCCTCTATGGAACGAGTTGGAGCATCGGCTTGCGGCAGACGATCGGCGAGAAATTGAATCCCGTTCAGACAATGATGTTCATCATCCTGATGACCGTCGTTTCTTGCGCAATCGCAATCGGCTGGAATATCTCGAAGCAGAAGGTGAAGGGGCTGCGGCAAGCGGTTCTCGATCCTTTGTTTGGCCGGACCCCGAAGAGCGCTACAGCGGACTGAGTCGTCGATGTCCCGTTCTGCAGGAGCCGCGACGCTCCCGCGAGCGTGGCCAAGGCGCCGACGCGATATCAACTCTTCTCGTGTGGCCAGGTTCCGGTCGCGAGGTTGTTCTTCGTCCCGCGCTTCACGGCGTACATCAGGTGATCGGCCTCGCCAATCATTTCGTCCGTGGACTTCGGCGGATGCAGGAATGTGACCAGCCCGATACTGTAAGTGACGGGCCAGTTTCGCTGGCGAGCGAGGACGAGGAGTAGTTCGCGCAACTGCTCGATCTTCGCCTTCGCCGCAGCGGCATCGGTCTCCGGTAACAGGATGACGAACTCGTCGCCACCCATTCGCGCAACGACGTCGGTAGCGCGAAGGTTGTTGCGGAGTTCGTTGGCGACGTCCATCAGGATGGTGTCGCCCGCGGAATGCCCGAGTTGGTCGTTGATCTCCTTGAAGCCATCAAGGTCCATGTAAGCGACGCTGACGGACTTGCCATAACGCGCCGCGCGCAGTCGTTCCTGCTCGGCGACGGCGAAGAACTCGCGGCGGTTCGCCAGGCCGGTGAGGAAGTCGCTGCGGGATGATTCGCTGGCCGAACGATATGCTTCGCGCAGCCGTCCGAGCAGGACCGTAGTGATGAACAGGAAACAAAAGCGAGCAACGTGATCCCAGCCGAGTTCGGGCGAGGTGAACAGTGGCAAATGCCAGTGCAGGTCCGCCGCAACCAGCGAGACCATGCAGAGGAATGCCATCACGATACCGGGCGCGATCCCGCCGAACCAGGTCAGGAAGTAGATGGGAACCAGGTAGAAGAGGTCCATCGAGAAGCCGGGCTCGCTGACGAAGTTGAAATAGACAACGATCGCCAGGATCGAGTAGCTGATCAGGTAAATGGCCCAGCGAGGCAAAACCTCGACTTGGTCGCGCAGCCGCATTCTTCCCTTAGGACCCTGCGGGCCCCATGCGGAGACGGAGTGGCACCCGTTTCCCCTGGATTTGACCAAAAGTGGACACATCTTAACCGCGGTACGGGAGATTGCCAATGGAATTTCGGCGCAGAACAGCCCACATCTGCGAAAAACGCGCAGATGCCAGCGTCGAAGGTACTACGAGATTTCTATGAAGACGTCCTCGCCTTCGACAGAAAGTGGATAGAGTTCGACTGCAGCATCGCGGACATGGATGGCCTTACCGGTGGCGGGATCGAATTGCCAGCCGTGCCAGGGGCAGATAAGCTTGCCGGCGTCGATGACGCCAGTCCCCAGCGGTCCGCCACGGTGCGGGCAAACGTTATCCATGGCGGAGAGGCGTCCGCCGACATTGGCGACACAGCACAACTTACCGCCGCAATCGAATTCCTTAGCGGTACCGACGGCGGGCATCTCGGAGACCGAGCCGAGACGAAGCTTCATAAGGGAAAAATAGCACAGTGCGTGCGAGAAAGAGTCACCTCTGCTATTGCGACAGACGTTGGGCACGAAGAGCAGGTGTGAGGCGCCGAAGGTCAGATAGTGCGGCTATTGCTGTGCGCTCGAAAGCGACATTAGCGTCACCGTGGTTGCGCGGTAGTTCTGGCCGTCAAAAGTGGCGCTGGCGGTGACTTCCCTGCCAACAGTCAAGTGCTCGCGATCGGATACCGCCGCAGGGTTGAAGTGCAGAGTGTAGTTCTTGTCATCGGTCTGGTTGTCGAGAGAGAGCGTTCCGGTGCTCAGATCGAGGTATGTGACCTTGCCGGAAAAGATAAAGGTCTGACCGGGGACGGCCAGGACAAGTACCTGGCGTGCGGTTCCACCTTTTTGGCCCGGCAGGAATATGACATCGACAATCGCACCGGGTTTCAGCGACGCCGCCGTTGCAAGTTGACCGCGATCCTGCAGCGTGGTGCGCGGAGTCACCTGGAAGCGCAAGCTCTGACCGGTAAGGCTGTCGATCATGGTGTACTCGTTCCTATTCGGATAAACACCGGTCAACTGGCCGCGCGCCTCGGCGGCTTGTGTGGAAGTCATTACGCGAAGGTTTTTCGCAAAAACGTGGCCGTCGAGCAGCATGGTATCGAGATAAACGCGATCGCCCTTGTGGATGCCCATGACGGTCGTTTCACGGCCATCGCGATAGACGTGCGAGCGCTCGTCGAAACGGACGTCGAGTTTCTTTCCACTGCCGAACGGTTTTACCTGCACGCGGTTGCGAATGGGATCCACCTTGGTCGCGATACCGCCAATCAGCGAAAGCTCTTTCTTCGGGAGTTCCTTCGGTTCGAGGAGAGGGTCGGCGGAGCCGGTAGAGTTTCCCTGCGGCAGGATTTCGGTTGTCGGCTGGGGTGGTTGCGAACTGTTTTGGGCGGGCACTTCGGCGGAAATACCGGGCGTTGCGCCATCGTTCGGAGTCGCAGAAGGCGCTGATTTGCTTTCCGGTGCCTGTACCGGTGGAGTGGTCTTCGGAAGGTTGACTGAGGGCTGATTCTGATTGTTGCTGGTGGACTCCGGGCCGGGGGTCTGCGCGAAGGCAGCAGCGCAGGTCAGCAATACGATCGGGAGAACGAAAAATCGTTTCATTTGAATGCCTGGGACTGCGAAACAGTACTCCTCACCTAATTTCGATGCAGGTAAGGGGAACGGTGCTGCCGGACGGAAGGCACAAGATACAAGGCGCAAGGTGCAAGAACCCAATTCTTGCGCCTTGGAACTTCAACCTTCTTTATTTCCCTGCCAACATCTCTGCCGAATCCCCCATCGAATATCGGAGCGGCTGGTTTCAGCCGCCGGAGGCGTTTGTGTCCCCGGTTTCCGCAAAGCTCAAGTTCCCTGTTCGGGTCGCGCTCGCTGGCTGTTTGGCCGTGGCTTTTGCACTGCCTGCTCTGCATGGGCAGGAATTTCACATCAAGCTGCCGAAGCGCAGCCACCCGACTCCGGTTCAGAAACTGAACCAGGACGGCGTGAAGGCGATTCAGAACCATAACTACGATAAGGCGAAGAAGCTTTTCTACAAGGCGTACCTGCTCGACCCGAACGACCCGTTCACCCTGAACAACCTTGGCTACATTGCCGAGATTGATGGCGATCTGGACCGTGCGCAGCGCTTCTACACGCTCGCTGCCGAACAGCCTTCCGAGGCCGCAATCGCGAAAGCGACGAACCCTGACGCCAAGGGAAAACAAGTGGCCGAAGTGGCGGGGAACGCGATCGATCGTGAGATGGAGATCAACCGGTCGAACGTTTACGCGATGGGGTTGCTGATGAAGGATCGCGCGCCCGAAGCCGATGTGGTTCTGCACAAGGCACTGAAACTCGCTCCACACAATGCGTTTACGTTGAACAATCTCGGTTTCGCCAAGGAAAAAGAAGGCGAACTGGAAGATGCTGTGAAGTATTACAACGAGGCAGCGGCGACCGGATCCAATTCGCCCGTAGTGGTGACGCTGCACAAGGACTGGCGCGGCAAGCCGATTCGCGAGATCGCCGAGGATAATGCCAAGGCGGTTGAGAAAGTGCTCAAGCACGGGGAGACACCAGAGCAACGCATTGCGCGCCTGAACCTTCGCGGGGTTTCGGCCATCAATCGCAACCAGCACGATCTTGCGCAGAAATATTTCAAAGAGGCTTACAAGATCGACCCCAATAATTCGTTCACGCTGAACAATATGGGATACCTGGCGGAGATGGACGGCGATCGCGAAACCGCGCAGTTCTTCTACGCAAAAGCGCGTGAAGGGGCGGCTTCCGATGCAAAGGTCGCATTGTCGACCCGGCGCGACATGGAGGGCCAGCGCATGGGGGCCGTAGCGGCGGTGAACGATCAAACGGTTGACGACGCCATGCAACGCGAGATGGAAGCTCGGCGGCGACAGGGCGGGACTGCGACCCTCCTGACCAGGGGCAATACGCCTGTCGTGGAACCAGCCGAGCCGGTACATCCGACGCATTCGGCCACCGACACGGTTCTGATTCCTCGCGGCAATGCAGGGGAACCGGCGGACCAGTGGGGGACCAGCGAGACAATTTTGCAGGCGATACCGCGAGTGATTCCTCCTCTCCCGGCGAATGAGCAGCCGCAAGTCCAGCCGGAGCAAAACGTCATTCCGCCGCTGCCGGAGAATCAGCAGCCTCCGAATGGCAGTGGGGCACCTTCCGGTTCGCAGCCAAGTTCGCAACCACAGGTCCAGCCGGAACAGAACGTCATCCCGCCTCTACCGGACAACCAGCAGCCGCCGAGTGCCGGCGGGGTGGGGACGAATCCTCCCGCGCAGACGCAACAGCAAGGTGGAACGCAGTCGCAAGGCGGGGTTATTCCACCACTTCCGGATAATCAGCAACCGCCTAACGCGGACAAGGGGACGACGCCGAAGCAGCAGAAGCCGCCGGAGTAAGCAACTTAGCAGAGACAAATACCCGGATGCCTCCGCTCTTTTGCTAATGGCTGATGGCTATTTGCTTGTCTTCAGATTCCACAACAACTCCATAGGCCCTTTTCCGTGGCCCAGGGGAGTTGCGTGCTCGATGGCACTTCGGACGAATTGTTTGGCTCCGGCGACGGCTTCGGGGACGCGGAATCCGCGAGCGAGGTGGCAGGCGACCGACGTGGCAAAGGCGCACCCCGTGCCGTGGGTGGATGAGGAGTGAATTCGCTCACCGCGCAGTTCCTCCTCGAAAAGCTCGTCAGTTCCTTCGGGGCACCAAAGGAGCAAATCGACCGCCTCTCCCTCCAGATGGCCGCCAGTGACCACGGCGTTTCGGGCGCCGAGGCGCAGCAGTTCTCTTCCGGCAATGCGCATTTCAGGGATTCCCGAAACGGACAGGCCAGTTAGAGCGGACGCTTCGGCAAGATTCGGGGTCACTACCGTGGTCAAAGGCAGTAGACGTTTGCGGAGAATTTCCGCACCTCTTTGGTCCAGGAGGTCGGCTCCCGACGAACTACGGAGGATGGGGTCGAGGACGATATTAGGGGGCTTGGTGGTCTCGAGGAATCCGGCGACCGATTCGGCGACCTCGGCCGAGCCGAGCATCCCGATCCGGACGGCATGGATGGGGAGGTCGGCGGCGAGTTCAAAAAGGGTCTCGGAGACCGTTTCTGCCCCCATTGGCTCGACCCGGCGGACGCCCTGGGTGGTCTGGACGGTTACGGCGGTAATGCACGCCAGGGCAAAACAACCGTGGGCGGCAGCAGTTTTGATGTCGGCCGTGACCCCGGCCCCGGAGGATGGGTCGAAACCAGCTATGGAGAGCACCACGGGTTGCATGTCCGCAAGGTACACCTCGCGAGCGGACGCGACAACGGGGATAGTGATTGTGTCAGGATGAACACGATCCTCAACAGAAAATTAGGAATGCGACATAGGTGCATGGCCGCTGCAATCAACGAGCACCATTCATACTGCCGCTCGTAACCTATTGATCAAGATGTACTTAGGAAAATAAGGACACTGGCCGAAAATCCTATTGCGCCGAACCAACCACTGGGCTGAGCCAGGGCTCAAAATTGGGAAGCGCGCCCCAACGATCAGATTGAGTGGTTTCCAGTTCGAAGAACGATGGTCTTTTTCGCTTCGAAGTGGGTAGAATCAGGTACTGATAAGTAACCCATGGGGGTGACCATTAAATTACATTCCCTTGGGTCATTGGCCTAGCACTTTCAGAGGCCGAATGCAACCGGAAAAATAGGGCTTAAAAATTAGAGGTTGCTTCTAATTGGTTTTTTTTCTTAGAATTACGAATCTTCTCCAAGTACGGAGGAGATTGGAACTTGACCATGAGAGAGGTAGTGAATGCGACGAGTACTGACCCAATCGCTGTTGGCTTTTTTATTGGCCAGCACCCTGGGAGCGGCACCCGGCCATCAGAACGGTCCCTCGGCCAAGCAATCCCCGGCCAACGCCCCCAAGGCCCCGGCCAGCAAGAAGGTCGTTAAGCCCTACCAGGTAGGCGAGGCCTCCTGGTATGGAAAGCAGTTCCACGGAAAAGAGACCGCCTCGGGCGAGTCTTATGACATGTTCCGCTTCACGGCGGCCCATCCCACCCTACCCCTGGGCAGCTGGGTCCGGGTCACGAACCTGCGGAACCACAAGTCGGTAATCGTCCGTATCAATGATCGGGGTCCCGTAGTTCCGGGCCGGATCATGGACCTGTCGTATGGCGCGGCCCAAGTCCTCGGGATGCGAGGGCGGGGCGTAACTAAGGTGCGCCTGGACATCGTGCAACTGCCAGAAGTGGCCCAGAACGGGAGGCTGGAAGCCCGGAGTGGCGATTAGAAGCGACCGAAAGATCAGGGGGAACCGAAAAACTCGGTTCCCTTTTTCATTTCGGGATCGTCAGCGCGGTTAAGGGTAGCTTTGTTATCCTTTCCCGGATGGCTTCCCTTTCACCTCGCGACCGGCTCATCGTTGCGCTCGATGTCTCGACCTCGACGGAGGCACGGCGGATCGTCGCCGCCGTTGGCGAGTCAGCTACTACCTTTAAAGTGGGAAAACAGCTTTTCACCGCCGAAGGACCGGCACTGGTTCGCGACCTGGTGGCCTCCGGCCGCAAGGTCTTTCTGGACCTCAAATTTCACGACATCCCAAATACGGTGGCGGGCGCCGTTTCCGAGGCGGCCAAGCTAAACGTTTTCATGTTGACGGTACACGCTTCAGGTGGCACGAAGATGCTGAGAGCCGCCGCGGAAGCTGCGTCGCAGTCATCGAGCAAGCCCCTGATCCTCGCGGTAACCGTACTGACCAGCCTCAACGACGCCGATTTGCAGGAACAGGGGATCACAGACGGCATTCAGCCGCATGTGCTTCGGCTGGCCGGATTGGCATTGCAGGCAGGTTGCGGTGGGGTAGTCGCTTCGGCGCAAGAGGCGGCACATTTGCGGCAGATGCTGGGGACCGGGTTCGCGATCGTTACACCGGGGGTTCGGCCCGCAGGGAGCGAGGCTGGCGATCAGGCCAGGGTGGTCACTCCGAAAGCGGCGATGGCGGCGGGAGCCAGCCACATTGTTGTCGGACGGCCAATAACGGCAGCAAGCGATCCGGCGAGAGCCGCTTCGGCGATCCTCGAAGAAATGTCAAAGGCATAACTCGCCTTCTACCACGGTTCCAAATATCGTTCTTGTGTTCCCGATTTTGCTTTCAGTCGTTCCCCCGATTACCTCCGCTGTTCTCCTGCTACTTTCCTCTTGCTCCGCCGTTCCAAGCGCGGTAAAAGCGCTCAATGAGAGTTTCGGTTTTCCTGGTAGTTGTCGCGATGATTGCGCTGGGACTTATGTGGTGGATCTCCATGGGTCCCGCACGGGGCATGATTTCGCGCGTCCATATGGGAATGAGCGCCGCAGACGTTATGGATGCGGGCTCTGGTTGGATTTCCTGCACATTGAGCAGTGAAGCCGCCAGGGATGGGCAGTTGCGCTTCATGGCGATCACGAGCCCAGCGGGTTCGGCGGTAAACACGACTTCATCCACCTTCCCGGAAGATAAGCCGACGCGGACGTGGACGACGCGCCGCCAGTTCTCCAACGATCTCGAACGCCGTATTCGGGCGTCTGGAACTCCGTGGCAGGCGGAGTTCACGTTCACGGGGTTCCTGAGCCGCAGCGATTTCACGGTGACCTTCGGACCGGACGGCAAGGTGTCGGACGTTTCGATGCTGCACATGGAACCGGCGCGGCCGAGTACGGATCCTCTGGCACGCTAATTCTCCATTCCCATTCTGAAACTCCACAGCTCATTCGTGCTCGACTTGTGTTTCGGCTCCGAACACAATCGTTAGCGATGACACAATCACGCAAGTTGCTTTTTCGGTATTTGCCCGTGGCGACCGTCTGCTGGCTGATTCTGCTCTGCTCCACTGCTCGGGCCGATTGTTACCCCTTCCAGTCTGCGCAGGATCATCTGGGCGAGGTCGCGTGTATCAAGGGCAAAGTCGTCAAGGTCGCGGTCTCGCCGGGAGGGTTGCACTTCCTAAACTTCTGCGAGGACTACAAGAAGTGTCCGTTTACGGTCGTGGTATTTCCGCGCGACCTGCGCGATGTCGGTGATGTGCGCACGCTAGAAGGTAAGGACGTCGAGATATATGGGAAGATCCGCAGCTACCGGGGGCAGTTCGAAATCATCTTGCGCGACGTTTCGCAGTTGCGAGGAGATGCCGCGAGCATTCCCAACCTTCCCAAGGGCTACGATGCCGCGAAGAAGGGTTCGTTCAGCGCGGGAACGTTCAAGGGCCCGAAGAGTTCGACGACACGAAAGACAACAAAGAAGGGACGGAACGATCCGACTTTTCCGGATGACTGAGGCGCGGGACGGGGCGCCTCGATCAGTCAACGAATTTTCGCAACTCTTCCAGTGAGTACAGCGTTCCTCGCCATTCCACTCCACCTTGTTTCATTGTCGTGACGGCTGAGAGGACGACGGCGTAGGCGAAGAGCGAGGCGGCGATTGGGTGAGTGAAGAAATACCACGGGCCTATTCCCGACTTCGGAGCCGTGCCGGCATAGATCGCGAGTATAGATACGAGGGCAGCAACGTATCCGACGGTCGCCCAGTCTGCTGAGAAGAAGACGGCGACAAAGGGCCATACGTTCAGCAGCAGTAGTGCGCAGGCGGTCGCAATCGCAATCCACGGCTTGTATCGCATGTAGGCGAAGAAGTTCTTCGTCACGTTGTGGACGATGCCCATCATGCCCTGGGCCCAATGGATCCGAGCCAGGTTCCGCCCGAAGGCACAGCGCTGGTGGTAATGACATTTCTTCACGAGACGGCCAAGGTCCATGTCGTCCATGATCGAGAGACGCAGGCGTTCGTAGGTACCGATCTTTTCGTAAACGGAGCGGCGGATCATGTTGAAGGCGCCCACGCCGATGTAGTCTCGCGCATCCGGATCGGCAACTTTCCAGGGCCGGTGTCCGAAGCCGATGAGTGCCTGGAATAGCGCGGTCATCATGCGCTCGCCGGGGGTGTAGGTCAGCATGGTTGGAAGCAGAACGAGATGATCGGTCTCCTGCTTTTCGGCATATGCAATTGCGCGGCGCACGGAATCGGGGCGGAAGACAACGTCGGCATCCGTGAATAGGATCCAGTCGCTCTCGCTCTCGCATGCTCCGAGCCACATGGCGTGAGTCTTGCCGAGCCAATGCGGCGGCAGGTCACGGACGGAGATCACGCGGATCGGAACGATACCACCTTCGGCAGCAACCCCACGGATGATCTCGCCAGTGCCGTCCGTCGAGCGATCGTCGATGACGATCACTTCGTAATTCGGGTAATCGAGTTTTCGCAATGAGCGCAGCGCAGGCTCAATTGTCCTGGCTTCGTTTCGTGCGGGAACAACGATACTGATCGAGGGTGTAGAACGGTTCGTTTCGCAGGAGATAATCCACTCTGGAGGAACATTCCACTCTTTCCGAGTGATCTCCTCGACCTTCGGCATTCCCCGCGCTGCATCGAGCAGATGAAAGACCCAGAGCAGTCCCAGAGCCCATGCCAGAGCCAGATTTGCCATGCCTAACGTCGTCATGAAAGCTGCAGCGATCACACCTGCACGGCTCCGGGCGCTTCATCGGGCACCTTTAAATCCGGCGCTTTTCGGATGCCCCAGAACAGGATAATAGCCGAAAGTGCGACAGCAACTGTGACCGCGAGGAACGATAGCCGCAGGTTGCCGTGGCTCTCGTCCGAGATACGACCCATCACCGTTGGGGAGAGGGCGTCGCCAAGCGCGTGCAGAAAGAAGATGTTAACGGCCGAGGCGGTGGCGCGAATGCGCGCCGAAACGGAGTTCACCATCGCCGCATTGAGAGGCGCCGTATTCACCAGCAGCATGAATTCAGCCAGGAAGATGGAAGGATACATCGCTGATCCGGTGTAAGTTACGGCCATGTAAATTGCGGGAACGGCCAGCGCCATTCCGATAGCGGAGACTAGATAGTAAGCACCTTTGGTGTAGCGCAGCAAGTAGTCACCAAGCCAGCCGCCGATGACTGTGGCAAGAAATCCGCTCACCAGGGTGACTGCGCCAAAGATGAAATTGGCCCTGGCGAGAGGCACGCTGCGAACGCGCACGAGGAAGGTCGGCATCCAGACACTCATGCCGCTGGTCGCGAAGGTCATCATCGCCATTCCGAGAGTGCAACTCCAGAAGGCGGCATTCTTGCGAAGGCCGAGGATCGTTCCGCGTTCGACAGTTTCCTTGAGATGGTCCTCGGCGCCGCGTGTCGGTTCCTGGACGAAGAGGAGCATGAGCGCAAGAATGAAGCCCGGAATTGAAGCGATAAGGAACGCGTGCCGCCAACCGTAGGCCTCTCCGAGCTTCCCTCCAACCATGTATCCGATCGCGTAACCCATCGGAAGCGCCGCGGAAAAAATCGCCATGATGCGGCCACGCTTGTGTTCAGGAAAGATGTCGCTGAGAAACGCTGGAGCAATCGTGACGAACGTCGCTTCGCCGATGCCGACGATCAGGTGCCGGATAAAGAGAGTTTCGAAGCTGAAGGTGACGGCTGTGAGCAGTGTGGCCGCGCTCCAGATGAGCGCCCCGATAACCATGATTCTGCGCCGCTGGAAGCGGTCTGCCAAGGGTCCGATGAACGGAGCCGTGCACATGTAGCAGATGATGAAGGCGGAGGTGAGGAAGCCGAACTCAGCGTCGGAGCGATGGAATTCCGACTGGATGAGCGGTTGAACCGCGAACAGCACCGAGCGGTCGATGTAGTTCACGAAGTTCAAGCCCGTTAGAACAAAGAGGGCCCAGCCAGCGCGGCGGTAGTTCATGCGTGGGCAGAATAAATCAGGGATGGTAACAGGAGCAATGCACTGCTAGGTTCTCAGTTCTCGGTTGTCATATCCCGATTGAGTGCTTGCCAAGCAGGTCCGAAGCCAAGACCCGAGAACCGAGGCTCGATCGCCCGAGAAGGATAACTGGGTTTTACAACTGAGAACGGGGAACCGGGAACTGTGGACTATCTTTTCTTCGGCCACCGCGCTACCACCAGTGTCCCTATTCCCCCGCGGGGGCGGAACTGTCCGCGAACCTCGCACCAGGCGGGTTTGGCCGCCTTCACAACGTCTTCAAGCATCTTGTTCACGACGTTCTCCTGGAAGATGCCGAGGTTCCGGTATTCGTTGATGTATTCCTTCAGAGACTTCAGCTCAAGGCAGCGCTTGTCAGGCATGTAGCGCACCCAAACGGTGCCGAAGTCGGGGAGCCCGGTCTTGGGACATACCGAGGTAAATTCCGGCACATCGATTTCAATTTCGTAACCGGGAAACTGATTTGCAAAGGTCTCGATTGTGGGAAAAGCATGATCCAGCCCGGCGGACGCATGATCCGAGGTATAGCCGAGGCGCGTAGATTCTTTCTTTGGCATAGTTCAATTGTAATAGACGCCAGTGTCCGATTCGGAAGCCACCCCTCTTCGTAGCCTGCCGGAGCCTGTACGACGGTGTGACCTTCTGCCGTTTGCTATGCTGTTCCAGTGACTGTCCGTAAGTATCTCGTTCTTCTTGCCGTGGTCTTCTTCGGCTCCATTGGCGACACGCTGCTTTCCCGCGGAATGAAGGAGGTCGGGCAGATTCACATTTCGCAGTTGACAGAGGTAATCACGGCAATTGCAAATCCGTGGGTTGTTGCCGGAACCATTTGCCTGATCCTGTTCTTCGCTAGCTATCTCGCATCGCTTTCCTGGGCGGATCTCACCTATGTTTTGCCGGCAACGGCTATCGGATATGTGGCTTTGGCGCTGCTTTCCAAGTTCTTTCTGCACGAACAGATCAGCGTCGCGCGCTGGGCCGGAATCGCGCTGATCACCGCGGGAGTGGGTTTTGTGGCTGGAGGACCGTCACAAACTGAACGTACTGAGGGTCAGGAAATCGCGCAACTGGTTGGACATCACGGAAAGAAGCATGAGACAGCACGGGAATAGCGCCGCATGAAGACAGGGTATACGTGGGCGGCCATTGCCGCCGTTGTGATTGCCTCGACCGCAGGCGACGTGCTGCTCGCATACGCAATGCAACACGTTGGGGACCTCGGCGAAATTCGCGAACGTTACGGAATGCGTTCTGCCATTGAACGCGTAATCGCGAGCGGCTGGTTCATGCTCGGCTTATTTTTCATGGCGCTGGCGTTCTTCAGCTTGCTGGTCGCGCTCTCCTGGGCGGATGTCAGCCTGGTGGCGCCGGCCAGCGCCTCAATCACGTTCGTCAGTAATGCTGTCGCGGCGCGGATATTCCTGAAGGAAAACGTCGATCATCGCCGGTGGATTTCCGCGCTGTTCGTGGCGGGCGGAGTTCTGTTGCTGGCACACTGATCCGACAAAAAAATCTATTCACGCCGATGCGGCCGCGGGATGTACTGCGGGCCTGTCGGGTAGTAGGCGGGTGTGCCAGAGAGGCGGAAGGCCTTGTCCGCGTCGATGCCAATGGCGTGATTCAAGACGACGTCGACTACCGTGCCCGGTTCAAATCGCACATCGCCGCCGCGCGCCATTATGCCGATCAGCGTCCCGGCCCCGATGCCGGCCAGTCCGCCAACGCCATAGCCGTGCCAACCCGGACTGGCGGCCGCACCGGCAATTCCGCCGATGGCGCCGCCCGTCGCTGCGTTCCTGCCGATTCGTTCCAGGTCCTTTGCTTTCTCGGGATCGTGCTGCACCGTGCCGGGTTCCTTCATGCGTGAGTTCTCGCTTCCGGGAACCTGGTCGATGGCGGCGCCCATGCTTAGCGTATAGCCGCTCGGAAACACCAGGGTTGTGAGATGAAATGCCAACTGGGCGGTTCCCTTGATGCGGCCGGCGCGCTTGACACTGTCGACGACGCCCTGGACGTAGGTTCCGCTGGGAATGACTACCTGATTTTCGATGACGATGGGAAAATTCGTCTGCCCGTAGATCGGATCACCCGGCTGCGCGTTCTTGGTCGAGATACCCTGGCGAAGCTGAATGGGAATCCTGGTTCCCGCCGGCACCACAAGTATGTGCCCCTGTTGTTGTTCCTCGGGTTGCTGGGGGCGGACGACTTCGGTTCGACTCTTCAGTTGAGGCGTGTCATCCCGAACCTGGCTGGGAGCCTGCTGGGCGACGGCTGTGGCGACAAGTAGGAAGATAAGGAATGAAGTCCGCATAGGATCTCCACAAACGTTTGCGATTATCAGAGCGATTCTACTCTCGAATTCCTGCAGAATTCATGCCACACGAAATCTCGGCGATTCCCTCGACCTGCGAGAAATCGTCTGCCTGCCGATCAAAGGAAACGAATCTGCGCTCGTAGGCGTACCGCGGATCTATTAAGAGCAACTGGCGGATAACATTCTCGCGCTTACCGCTGTTATGCAGATGCTCGTCATAAACTACGCCATGAATGACATACAGATTGCCGTTCCACTCCATGAGTAGCGGACGTTGATGCATCATCGCGACGACCAGGTCGTCAGCCCGGATTTCGCCATTGGGGGGTAAACGTAGCGTTCAATTGGTTCGCGTGACCATCGATCGCGCAGGAAGCCCCGGCTATTTTTTCGGACAGTGTTCGCAAAGGCGATGCGGCATTGGCTTCGAGAACGGCGTTCAGTTGCGAACCGGGATCGCATTTCAGGTCCGCAGCGCCAAGCACCATGGCAACAGCGGCCTTCACAATGGCGGTCTTGCCTTGGTCAGTGGCCTTAACGGAAGGCATGGTAATCGTGACCCGCAGGTTTGGATGAACAACCTCCGGGTCCGGAACGGGTAGATCCTGCGCAAGCGCTGAAGGAATGAGCGGGAAAAGGATGAAAAAAATGACAACCGCGAGCTGGTATCTCACAAGGGCCTCGGTACAGTGACAACATAGCTCCGCCGGGTTGGTAAAGCGAATGAATTTGTGCGGGCAATCCGGAATGGTAAGTCGGCAGCGCTAGTCGGCGGTACTAAAAGATAACGCCCCATCCAACCTGCACGGCTGGAATGGGGCGCGATCCAACTGGCTCGATGCCTGCTACTTCACTACTCGAAGCATCATCTGCGTGCCGCTGTCGAGGTGAACGCTCTTGCCGGTGGAGGTGATGACGCTGCCTTCGGTGGCGTTCGAGGCCGCTGTCGCGAGCGACATTCCTTTCATGCCCACGACACCACTGCTAGTCGAAGTCAACGCGCCGGTGACCCCGTGACCAACATTGGCGCTGGAACCGAGGGACGAGTTTAATGCACCGGTAGCATTTCCGCCGACGTTGGCCACTGCACCGGTCGCAGCAGTCGCGGTGGAGCCTACGCCGCCGAGGACACCGGAACGTCCGCCGCCGGAAACGGCACCCGTCGAAGCCATGCCGCCCGACCCCATTGCGCCCATGTCGTCATCCATCGGCATCGGTGCTGTACGCGCTGCCGCAATTGCCTGCACGACGCTGTTCATCTGAACCTGCTGCCCGTTCTTCAGGAGCGCGCGGTCAAAGACGATTCCCAGCGACGAGTTGGCCTCGCCTTTGCCCTTGGTTTTCGCTTCAGTTACGTGCCCGAATAGTCTAGAGCCCTTCTTGATGACCACTTTGCCGTTTGCCTTCACATCTTCTGAGGCGGTCGCGAAGACCTCGTCGCCAGGCTTGCACTTGCGCGAATCGAGGGGCTTGGAAAGCAGGGCGCTCACGTTAGTGCCGGCGCTCAGCGCGCTCGCGGCGTCGGTCGACTCACCCTTTTGCGCCTTCTTCGGCTGCGGCTGATGGTGCCTGGACTGCTTTGACGTGGAGTGCTCTTCGTGCTTTGGCGTGGAGTGCTCTTCGTGCTTCGGCGCGGTAGCGCTTGTCTGGCTCGAAACACCGGCGTTGCTATTGGAGTTTACGTTGGCGCCGTTCTGGCTGGCGGAGACCGAAGTGTTGCTTGAAGCGGAAACGTTGTTCTGACTGCTGACCTGCTGCGCCGCAGCAACGCCAACCAGCGTTGACAGCGCGCAGATTACGACGAAGTTTTTCTTCATGCCATCCTCCCGATAAAATCCTTGGCACTCTTCGTGCCAATTGCGAGTGATCTGAAAGCAATAGAACTTTCAGCTACTTACGTGTGCTCTGGTGACTCTCTGATTACGCATGTAATGCGAAAACCTTGCCGGACATGGCTTTCCGGTTGGGGAATTTTTACCTACTCACTTCTTCTCGGCCGAGAGATCGTCCACCGGCTTCATTGAAACAACCGTGTAGGCGCGCTCCTTGCCATCGAGTTCGTCTACCTTCAACAGAAGCTTGTCCTTGTCGGTACGAAACTCTGCGGTCTGCCCGACCGGAAGCAGAACGGGATGTTTCTCGTCCCGCGGACGGATGCGATAGATGACCTGGTCGGACTTCAGCACGTATTCCTGGCAGAGCACCTCCTCGGTGTTTTTGTGGCCGCCGTTGGTTCCAAGGATTTCGCCCTTGAAGGTGTTGCCGGACTTCTCGGCGTAACCGCACGAAACGGATTCCATGCTTAACAACTGCCCCTTTTGATAAAAGTGATGGTGCTTGGCCAGCGCGCTCGAACAGAGAGCGAACACAAGAATCGTCAGGCTAATGCGGTTCATGGTCTTCCCCCCACACATGGAAATAGCAAAGTGAACGAATGATAACTTTGGATGCAGCAACTGTGGATGGGGCAAAAGCGAATTGAGGTTACGTTAGTAATGTTTCGGAAAAAAAACAAAGGCCTCACATCTGCCGAGTACCGCAGACGTGAGGCCGGACACACGCAAGGTTGTTTAGCGTTTTTCGAGGACCTGTCGAATTCGCGCCGCGGCCCAGTCGATCTCCTCGCGCGTGATGGTCAGCGGCGGCGCTATGCGGATGACGTGGTCGTGCGTCTCCTTGCACAGGATGCCGAGTTCTTTCAGGGCTTCGCAGTAGGGACGCGCCTTGCCTTGCAACTCGATGCCAATCCATAGTCCGACACCACGGACTTCCTTGATTTCGGGACTCTTGATCGCTCTTAGCTTCTCCATGAAATAGGCGCCGTTTTCGGCGGAGCGCTCGACCAGTTTCTCGTCAATCAAGACCTTGAGTGCAGCGCGGGCTACGGCGCATCCGAGCGGATTGCCGCCAAAGGTGGACCCGTGATCTCCAGGTTGGAACACGCCGAGGATTTCTTTCGAAGCCAGAACTGCCGAGACGGGGTAGAAGCCTCCGGCTAACGCCTTGCCGACGATGAGCACGTCGGGACGGACGCCCTCGTGCATGAAGGCGAAGAGTTTGCCGGTGCGTCCGAGGCCGGACTGGATCTCGTCACACATGAGCAGCACGTTGTTCTTCTTGCAGAGTTCCGCGGCCTGCTTCAGGAAGCCCTTGGGCGGAATGATGATTCCGGCTTCGCCCTGGATCGGCTCGACCAGGAAGGCGCAGGTGTTCGGTGTAATCGCCGCACGCAGTGCGTTAATGTCGCCGTAGGGGACGATCTTGAAGCCGGGCGTGAACGGACCAAAGCCGTCGCGATACTGCTCGTCGCTGGAGAAGCTGACGATGGTGACGGTGCGGCCGTGGAAGTTGTTGGCACAAACAATTACTTCCGCCTTCCCATCTGGAATGCCTTTTACCTTGTATCCCCATTTTCGCGCGGTCTTGACGGCGGTTTCTACGGCTTCGGCGCCGGAGTTCATCGGCAGCGTCATGTCGAAACCAGTCATGTCGTGCAACTGCTTGTAGAGGAGCGGCAGTTGTTCGTTGCGGAAGGCGCGCGAGGTTAGCGTGACTTTGCCAAGCTGTGCCATCGCGGCCTTCATGATCGCGGGATGGCAGTGTCCCTGGTTGACGGCGGAGTAGGCGGCGAGGCAGTCGAGGTATTTTTTACCGTCGACGTCGTAGACCCAGCAACCCTCGGCACGTTCTATAACAACATCAAGCGGATGATAATTGTGCGCACCGTACTGATTCTCCATTTGTACGAATTCGTCTGTGCGCATGCGTTCCATGACCGGCATAAGTCCTCTCTAGTAGTTGAAACTTAGATGCGTCAATTTGTGGTGTGATTCGGTAACTACCCCGCCCCAGCAAAGCTGGGATCGGGGCACCCAAAACCTAATCAAAAAGCATGGTCAACAGAGCCATCCGCACATAGAGCCCGTTCATGGCCTGGCGGAAGTAAAACGCGCGCGGATCGGTGTCGACGGTCTTGTCCAGTTCCACAGTTCGCGGTAAAGGATGCAGGATCATGGCGTCGGACTTCATGCGCTCGAGCACGGCGGAGTTGATTGCGAAGCGATTCACTTCCTGCTGATCCTTCAGGCGATCCGGTTGAATGCGCGTTGCATAAACGACGTCGACGTTCGGGATTACCCGGTCGATTCTGGAATCGAGTTCGTAGGCGACGTTGTGCCGCTCCAGGTATTGCAGAATGTCGTCCTTGATCTGCAGTTCCGGCGGGCTGACAAAATAAATCTTGACGCGGTCGAATTTGGCGAGGAGGTACGCCAGCGAGCGCACGGTGCGCCCACGATCAAGTTCTCCTATGAAGGCCACGCTCAGGCCATCCAGCGGGCGATCGCGATAAATGGTATAGAGGTCAAGGAGGGCCTGCGTCGGGTGCTGTCCACCATTGCCGTCTCCGGCATTGATAACTGGTACGGGCGACACCTGAGCGGCACGTTTCGCGCCACCTTCTTCGTGGTGACGGATGACAATGACGTCTGAGTAACTGCCGATAATGCGGATGGAATCTTCGACCTGCTCGTTCTCGAACTCGGACGAGAAGGCGCGGGCGTGCTCGGTAGAAAGAACCTTGCCACCGAGGCGGTACATGGCGGCCTCGAAGCTGAAGCGCGTGCGGGTCGAGGGTTCGTAGAACAGGGCCGCCATGATGCGGTTCTGGTAATCGAGGGTACCGCCCCGTGCGACGATGCGCTCCATGAAACGCGTGCGGTCGAACAATTCCATCAGCAGGGGGACCGTGAATTGCTGCGATTCGACGACGTGCTGAAGTTTCATGGCGGGTACTGCCCTGCTTTCAATTATAGGTGCGGCAGGATTCACCGTGTGTGACATACCTGCTCCTCGTGCTTGGTCTGCTCGCTCGCGAGCCCGTTGGCAACGATGTGAGTACCGGCGCTTCCGGCGACAGCTTCGAGCATGTGCGTGAAGGAAGTAATCACGGCACGCTTGCCGCCATTCCTCAGAAAGCGCAGCACGGATTCAACCTTGGGGCCCATGTTGCCGGCCGGGAAATGTCCATTTTTGAAGTGCTCGGCGATTTCCGTCGCTGTTACGTATGTGAGCGCTCGCTGCGTTGCCTTCTTGTAATCGAGGTAGACATAATCGGTGTCGGTCGAAATTGCGAACAGGTCAACGCCGAGTTTGGATGCAAGCAACGCCGAGGCGCGGTCTTTGTCGATGACTGCTTCGACTCCACGCAGCATTCCGTCGGGATCGCGAACGACCGGAATGCCACCACCGCCGCAGGCGACGACGAGCGCTCCGGCTTCGACAAGATCGCGAATGACTTCGAGTTCGACGATCTCGATGGGATCCGGAGAAGGGACGACGCGGCGATATCCTCGAGCCGCATCTTCGACGATCGCCCAACCGTGAGCCCTGCGACGTTCCTCGGCGTCCTTCTTCGAGTAAAAGGGGCCTATAGGCTTGGTGGGATGCTCCATTGCGGGATCGTCGGCGGCAACAACGCATTGCGTCATGATGGCCACGACTGGTACGCGCATGCCGGCGCGATGGAGTTCATTGCGGAGCGACTGCGCGAGTAGATAGCCGATCTCGCCCTGGGTGTCGGCGTCGCAAACGTCAAGAGTGTGGCCCGGCACCTGGTCGGATGCGCGCTCCGAACGCAAGAGTGCGGCCCCGACCTGGGGGCCATTGCCGTGAGTGATCACAAGGCGATACCCGTCGCGGATGAGGCCGACTATGGCTTCGGCGGTCCGCCGGGTATTGGCCAACTGCTCGGCGACGGTTCCCTTTTGGCCTGCGCGAATCAGGGAGTTGCCGCCAACCGCGATGAGCATCGTCTTGGACATGAGACTTCCGAGAGAACTACCCCACCCTATCGCTGCGCGATAAGGGTGGGGCACAAGGTTGTTACTTCGCTGCTACCAGGTCTTCCTCCGCGATCATCTGCGAGTAGCCGATCGGCACGTCTTTCATCAACTCGAACATGATCGCTTTCTGCACGTGCAAACGGTTCTCGGCTTCCTGGAAGACGACCGAGCGCCGATGATCGATGACATCGTCGGTGACTTCGTCTCCTCGATGAGCCGGCAGGCAATGCATGAAGATGGCATCGGGCTTGGCAATGGAGAACAGCTTCATGTTGACCTGGAAGGGCAGGAAGATTTCGCGGCGCTTGGCAGCTTCGGATTCCTGACCCATGCTGGCCCAGACGTCGGTGTAGATCACGTCGGCATTGTGCGCGGCAGCGTCAGGTTCGTTGGTGATGGTGATGGAGCCACCGGTTTGGGCAGCGCGCTTGGTCGCCCACTCGATCGCCTTCGCGTCGGGCTCATAGCCTTTCGGTGTAGCGACCCATACGTGCGCACCGAGTTGCGCTCCGGTGAACATCAGCGAATGCGCGACATTGTTACCATCGCCGACGAAAGCGACCTTGTTACCTTTCACCCCGCCTTTGACTTCAGAGATGGTGAGGTAATCGGCCATGGCCTGGCAGGGATGGCTGTAATCGGTGAGCCCGTTGATGACGGGAATGGCTGCGTGCTGCGCCAGGTCTTCGACAATGCTGTGCGCGAAGGTGCGAATCATAATGCCCTGCACCATGCGCTCCAGGTTCTTGGCGACATCGAAGACGGACTCGCGCTTGCCCAGATTGATTTCCGCGGGTGAGAGATAAATCGAAAATCCGCCAAGTTGCTGAATCCCCACGTCGAAGGTCACGCGGGTGCGCAGCGACGGCTTTTCGAATATAAGTGCAAGAGTCTTGCCCCGGAGCGCGGCGCTATAACCCATCGGGTTCGCCTTCATCGTCCGGGCAATATCCAGCAACTTCTTTATTTGTTCCGGGGTAAAGTCACGGATCGATAAAAAATCGGTTGGCAGCATTTATTTCATGACCTCCAGCAGAGCTGGTTTGTGCTTCCTGGTGAACTGCACAACCACATCGCGCAGGCCGTGCTCGCCGCGGTCCTCGGCTTCGTAGGCAACGCGCAGGCTCGGCTTGTCGATCTTGATGGTGCGTGCCAAATCGATCGGAGTGGCAACCAAAACCAGGTCGCATGGCACGCGCTTGATGGTTTCTTCGAGTTCGTGGCACTGGCGCTCGCCATAACCCATGGCGGGCAGCAGGCCGTTGAGGTGCGTGTACTTCTCGTATGTTCCGCGGATGGAGCCGATGGCATAAGGCCGCGGGTCGATGATTTCGAGCGCACCGAACTGCCGGGCGGCCACGATTCCCGCGCCATACTTCATTTCGCCATGCGTGAGCGTCGGACCGTCTTCGACGACGAGCACGCGCTTGCCGCGAACCATCTCCGGATTCGGTACGGAAACGCGGCATGCGGTTTCAACAACCTGGGCATTCGGGTTTACGCGGCGAATATTCTCGCGAACTGTCTGGATATCCTCGAGCTTTGCGGTATCGACCTTGTTGATGACCAACACCTGCGCGCTGCGGAAGTTGACTTCGCCGGGGTAATAAGCGAGTTCATGTCCGGGGCGATGCGGATCGACCACGACGATTTCGAGGTCGGAGCGGTAGAACGAGGTATCGTTGTTGCCGCCGTCCCACAGAATGACGTCCGCTTCCTGCTCGGCCTGGCGGAGAATGTCTTCGTAGTCGACGCCAGCGTAGATAGTGCGGTTCTCAACGATATGCGGCTCGTACTCTTCCCGCTCTTCGATGGTGCACTTATGGAAGTCGAGATCGCTCAGCTTGGCGAAGCGCTGCGCGCGCTGAATGGCGAGATCACCATACGGCATCGGGTGACGGACAGCCACCGGATGCCAGCCCATTTCCTGAAGGTAGCGCGCGATCTTGCGCGAGACTGGACTCTTGCCGCAGCCGGTGCGCACGGCGCAGACCGAGATTACCGGGACCTTCGCCGCCAGTTGGGTCTTCTGCGCGCCGAGCAGCCAGAAGTCGGCCCCGGCAGCGACTACGCGCGATGCCAGGTGCATCAGCGTCATGTAATTGATGTCGCTGTAGGAGAAGACACAGACGTCGACTTCTTTCTCGCGGATGATCTTCTCCATATCGTTTTCTTCGAGGATGGGAATGCCGTTTGGATAGAGCTTCCCAGCAAGTTCGGTCGGATATTTTCGTCCCGCAATGTCGGGGATCTGTGTTGCCGTAAATGCAACAACCTCGAACTCGGGGTTATGACGGAAGACAACGTTGAAGTTATGGAAATCTCTGCCGGCGGCGCCGAGGATAAGGACTCGTTTCATATAGATATCTGGTGGGCGTCGAACTCACAGCAGACGCCTCGCTCCTGATATCTATGCTGCGCTGGCGGCAAATGCCCTGCCGTGAGGGTAGTCACGGGAAGTTGTGAGTTAGTTAAGTTTAATAATTTCTTTGAGATATGGAAATTTATGGATATGCATTCAGGAGTCTGCATAATCACACGCGAGAGGCCGCGAGGAGGGGGTGAATATGCAATTTATCGATGCATACAATCGTGGGGATGTCTGAAAGCGAGTTCACATCTGGCGGAACTCGCCTTATACTCCTGCCGCCATGAAAACCCATATCTTCGCAGTGCTGATCATTTGTGTCGCAACTTCATTCGCGGTCGCACAGAACTTCACGGTAGGCACCGCCACCGCCGCTCCTGGACAAAAGGCGTTCGGAACGATTGATGTCCCCGCCGGTCGCGATCCCGCTGCCTCTATTCCTGTGGCCGTGTTCCATGGCGCGAAACCGGGCCCTGTGCTTGCGCTCGTCTCCGGCCTGCATGGAACCGAGTATGCATCGATTATTGCGCTGGAAAAGGTGATTGAATCGCTCGATCCGGCACAGATTTCGGGGACCGTAATTGTGCTTCCGCTGGTCAACATTCCATCGTTTGAGCAGAAGGTTCCGCATGTGAATCCCGTGGATGGCAAGAGCATGAATGGCTACTACCCGGGCAATCCCAACGGCACGCAGACGGAGCGCGTGTCATGGGCAATCACGAAGCAGGTGGTCGAACAATGCGATTACCTGATCGACTATCACGGCGGCGACCTCGACGAGAATCTGCGGCCGTACGCTTACTGGCCGAAGTCAGGGGATACCAAGCGCGACGCGATTACTCGCGACATGGTGCTGGCGTTTGGGCTGGATCACATCATTGTCTGGAGTGAGAGGCCCGCGGATCCGAACGCGTCCCGCTATCTCGACAACACGGCGAACACGCGTGGCAAGCCGGCAATCGCGGTCGAAGCAGGCTATTCGGGGACGGTCCGCGCGAAGGACGTAAATCTACTTGTGAATGGTACGGTGAGCGTAATGCGGTATCTCAAGATGCTGCCGGGAGCACCAACGCCCGTGGAGAATCCAGTGTGGATCGGCAAGGTCGACACCGTAACAAGCCCGGAGACTGGGATTTTCTATCCCCTGGTACAGCGGGGAACCTACGTGGCCAAGGGGATGAAAATTGGCTATGTGACGGATTATTTCGGACACACGGTGTATGACGCCGAAGCACCCGCTGCGGGAGAGGTCCTTTACATCTGCGGAGTGCCATCGATGAAAAAGGGCAATACCGTAGCAAACATCGGGGAGATCATTACGAATCCGTAAATCCCAATCTCAACCTATTGGAAAACAAGGGCTGTTCCGAATTCGGAACTAGTGAAATCCAGTTCTCCATTTTTCTTCAAGATTCAGGTACTCTGGTGTGCCTCATCAACATTCGTAAAGCACTGGGGGCCTATGAAGGACCGCCTTTTCCGCACCTCGCCATTGGCAGTTATTTTCGTTTCCCTGATTGTGACAACGATCGCCGCAGCACAAAGGCCGGCACCCCGGATTACTCAACAAATCGATCCGAATCAGCGGGTGACGCTGCACGGTAACACGCCGCCGCTGGCGCGTGCCGCATTCGATCAGGGACCTGCGCCGGATTCGATGATGGAAAGCCGAATGTTGCTGGTGCTGTCGCGATCGGATGAGCAGGAAAAGGCGCTACGGCAGTTGCTTGATGAGCAGCAGACTGCCGGCTCCCCTAATTTTCACAAATGGCTAACCCCAGAAGAGTTCGGGCAGCAGTTTGGCCCTGCTGATAGTGATATTCAGAGCGTGACAACCTGGCTGCTGAATAACGGATTCCAGGTAACGGAAGTTTCTCCGGGAAAGAACGTTATCGAGTTCAGTGGCACGGTGGGACAACTGCGACAGGTATTCCACACAGACATTCGCAAGTACGTGATCAGTGGTGCGGAACATTGGGCCAACGCCAATGATCCGCAGATCCCGGCAGCGCTGGCGCCGGTCGTAAAAGGTATCGCCTCGCTGAATAACTTTGGGCTTCGCCCGCAGTCGCACACGTTCAATGTCATGAAACATGACGTTCAGACCGGGGAAACAATGCCGCTGATCACGACCGGCGGGACGCCGCCGTATTACCCGATCGGACCGGCCGATTTTTCGGTGATCTATGGGTCGAGGTCGCTACTGCAGGCCGGAAATGACGGTTCCGGGCAGACCATCGCGATCGTCGGCCGAACCAACATCAATCTTCAGGACGTTACCGATTTCCGCACCCTCTTCGGTCTCCCGATGACGCCGGACAATCACACTTCGGTGATTCTCAACGGCCCCGATCCCGGAATCGTCCCCGGAGATGAAACCGAGTCTCTGCTGGATGTGGAGTGGGCCGGCGCGGTCGCTCCCGGAGCGTCGATTGTCCTTGTCGCCTCAGAATCCACGACAACCGTCGACGGGGTTGATCTTTCTGCTCTTTACATAATTCAGCACAACCTGGCGCCCGTGATGAGCGTTAGCTATGGCGCCTGCGAATCGGCGTTTGGTAATGCCGGAAATCAGTTTCACCAGTCGCTTTGGGAGCAAGCCGCAGCCCAGGGAATCACCGTGTCAGTATCTGCGGGCGACAACGGGTCTGCCGGTTGCGACGACCCGAACAGTGAGACCGTCGCGTCGAATGGCATCGCAGTCAATGGCCTCGCTTCCACTCCGTTCAATATCGCCGTGGGCGGCACCGACTTCAACGACGCCACGACCCAGACCACCTACTTCAACAGCACCAATGGTACCGGCTATCTCTCGGCAAAGTCGTACGTACCAGAGAAAACCTGGAACGATTCCTGCGCGGGCGGTACTTCTCCCACTACAAGTTCCTGCACAAGCAGCCAGAATCTCCAGCTTTGGGCAGGTTCTGGTGGGCCCAGCAACTGCTCGAAAGTAAGTGGCGGGAAATGTTCCGGCACGGTCAAACCAGCCTGGCAAACGGGAATTGGCGTTCCCAGTGACGGCGTTCGTGACGTTCCGGACATATCTTTGTTTGCCGAGGGTGGCGTTTCGGCATCGCACAGCTTTTACGTGATGTGTGAAGCGGATCTCCTTCCGTACGGCTACCAGTCATGCACACCGTCCGGGGGATATGTCTATTACGTACCGATCGGCGGAACCTCGGCGGGCGCCCCTGCGTTTGCGGGCGCAGTCGCGTTGGCGAATCAGAAACTGAATAGAAGACTCGGCAACTTGAATTACCTGCTTTATTCGATTGCCGCACAGTCTGGCTCTTCCTGCAGCACCGGTTCCACGTCGACCAGTTGCGTGTTTCGCGACGTGGCGACCGGCGCGAACACGGTTCCCTGCAAGGGTGGAACTCCGAATTGCAGCGCTACCACGGGAACGGGGGTCCTCGTCGATTCCGGAAAGCTGGCGTACATGACGGCGACCGGCTACGACCGCGCCACGGGTCTGGGTTCGCCAAATATAGCGAATCTCATAACTAAGATCGGACAGGCGACTTTCACTCCAAGCACAACCAACCTCACCCTGAATGGCAAGATCACAACAGTCCAAGCCAATCACGGCGACTCGATCAATGTTGCGGTCAACGTTTCACCCAGCGCAGCCACGGGAGATGTGTCCCTGATAGGCAACAACGGTACAACGGACAATTCGGGGATCGATTCATCGAAGCTGACCAGCGGCGCGGCGACGTGGGGTTCGACGCTCTTCCCCGGCGGAAGCTACACGGTACACGCGCACTACGCGGGCGACGGCACGCGGGGGGCAAGCGATTCGAGCGCTGTTTCGGTCAACATCGCTCCGGAGAACAGCAAAACGTTCGTCAACCTGGTTACGTTTGACCTGAGCGGAAACTTGACTAGCTACACGGCGACAAGCGCCGAGTACGGGTCGCCTTACATCCTGCGCATGGACGTTGGAGATTCCGCGGCAGCGATTTCGAGCACGACCGGGGTTTCCAGCAAGTGCACGAATGGGACCGCGAGTTGTCCGACTGGAACACTCACGGTGACCTCCAATGGGAATCCGCTCGACGGCGGAAACTGGCCACTGAACAACGAAGGGCACTCGGAAGATCAGCCGATCCAACTGACTCCGGGGACGTACAACGTCGTGGCGAACTATCCGGGAGACTCCAGCTATAACGCGAGTACTGCTAACGCGAACATCATCATTAACAAGGCGACGACCGCGCTCACTGCGACAGTAATGTCCGCCGGCCCCTACACGTACGGAACTGGTTTCCCGATCAACGCGGCTTTGACGTCTTCGAGCAACGGTGCGGCCCCTGGAGGCTCGCTTACGTGGCTGGACAATGGCGTCGACGCCAGTTCGAACATTCGGCTCCTGTACTCTTCGCCGAATGCAGGAGGCAGTTCGGGTTACGCGGGCGTGACCTACTCTGTTCAATACACCCCGTCGTCGGTGGGCAGCCACACGCTCATGGCGCAATACTCGGGTGACTCCAACTATGCTGCCGTTGCGGCAGCCCCAGTTTCGTTCACCGTGACTCAGGCGCAACTCTACAGCAGTTATTCGGCGGTTCGGCCGAACGTGGCCACCCCTGCCATCCCGGTAACCCTGACGATACAGCTCTCATCGAGCTCGAGTTTTCCTCAAAGTCCTGCCGGGACCATCTCCTTCTACGACAACGGAGTGCTGCTCAGCGGAACCGTGACTTATAACCGGTACCCAAACGAGATCTCCGCGAGCATGAGTTATACGTTCACGCAGAACGGACAGCACACCATTACGGCCAGCTACTCCGGAGACACTTACTTCGCGGCTCTGGCATCCGGTTCGGTCGGAACGGTGACGGTGTCGGACAAACTCACTCCGAACATGCAAACGACATCGTCCTTCGCACCGGCTCTGGTCAATTACGCCACGACTCTTACGACTCTCGTTTATATCCCAACGGATGGTACTCCCTACCCGACGGGAACCGTCACCTTCACCGACAACGGCCAGCCGATGAATGGAACGGTGAGTTACAGCGGCAGTACCAACATCTATGCGACTCTCAACTACACGTTTACCACTTCAGGAACACACACGATCGCAGCCAACTACTCCGGGGACGGGATCTACGCTCCCACGACCAATTCGTTGAGCCTCACCGTCGTTGACAAATTCGCGACAAACATTCCCTACTTGAACGGCCAAACTAGTTTCGTGGTCGACACACCATCGACACTAGCGGCCACGGTCCAGTCCAGCGCCATGTTCCAAGGGCCGGCAATGACGGGCACAGTCACATTCAAGGATGGAGACACTACGGTTACAGGAACGCCGACTGTGCAGAACCTGGCCGGGTACATGATCGCCGTGGTCCCGTATAGTTTTACGGCCGCAGGGACCCACAACATAACTGTCCAATACAGCGGCGATGATCACTATGCGCCGGTATCGAACACCTTTCCCGTCCAAGTCGAAGGCCAACTTTCAATACAGTTGCAGTACGATTCTTATACGCCGGGAGCGAACGGCGGGAGTGGAACACTCGCGGTCTGGGCCTACAACAATATCAGTAGCCCTCAGACCGTCAATCTCACTTGCACACCGGATTCGTCGGCAGCGACTTGTTCAGTTAGTCCGAGCACATTGAGTCTCAGTGGAAGCTCGGCCAACTCGACGAATGTAACCTTCACCGTTCCAGCATTGTCGGCTTCCGCCGATCGCAAGCTACCCTTCACAATGCCATTTCTTTTCGCTTGCGTACTGGCGGGACTTTGTTTCGGTGGCCGCAAGCAACGGGCAAGTGCAATTCTCATGATCGTATGCGTGCTCGCCATTGGAATGATCTCTTGTGGTGGTGGCGGATCGACCGGAGGCACCACACCCATTCCACCTCCAACCCCGAGTTCCAAGGTCTACAAGTTCACCATAACCGGCACCGCGGGAACCAATACCGACAGCAAGGTACTGACGGTTACGGTTCAACGCTGAGCTCTACAATCCTCGATCGAGGGGTGCATTTGCACCCCTCTAGCTTTGCTCACCAAACTTGGCTCCTGCCGTCGTTCACCCCTCACACCCAGCTGTGACCGCAATCACTTCACCTTGGGCCGTGGGAATTCAGAATGCTGAGAAGGGCTTGTGATGGCGAAGGTTCCATTCACGGTCTCCGGTCCGCATATCTGCAATCATTAATTCTCCACGCGGTCCGGGCGAAAGGAGATTCGATGGCACGAGGTTCCGTGTCGATCGTCGTCGAGCGGTGCAAGGCCTGTGGGTTCTGCGTGGAGTTCTGCCCCACCAAGGTCCTGGCGCTCAGCTCAGCTTTTAATTCCAAGGGATATCACCCGCCGCACGTCATAGCCGCCGACAAGTGCTCCGGTTGCGACTTGTGCGGCATGTACTGCCCGGATTTCGCCATACACGGCTTCCGTACCGACAAGCCCAAAGCAGCCGCAGCGAGCGCGAATACTCCCGCGCCGTCCGCTCCCGCAAAGGAGGCCGACGATGCACGCTGACCCTCGTGGTGTACTGACCGGTTCTCATTTCCTCGACGGCGATCACGCGGCCTGTGAAGGCGCGCTCGCCGCGGGCGCACGTTTCGCTTCCGGCTATCCGATTACTCCCTCGACCGAGGTCGTCGAGCGCTTCGCGCAACGCATTCCTAAAGTCGGCGGCACATTCATACAGATGGAAGACGAACTCGCCGCCTCGATTACCCTGCAGGGCGCGGTCTGGGGCGGAGCCAAAGCTTTTACCGTCACCTCCGGCCCGGGCTTCTCGCTGATGATGGAACACATCGGCTATGCCGCAATGACCGAGACACCTTGCGTGTTTATCGACGTACAGCGCGGCGGCCCATCCACCGGCCTTCCTACCCTGCCTGCGCAGGCCGACATGATGCAGGCAAAATGGGGATCGCACGGCGACTACGAAATCATTGCGCTGTGCCCGAACTCTCCGCAGGAATGCTTTGACCTGACGATTGATGCGTTCAATCTTGCCGAAAAATACCGCGTGCCGGTGTTCGTGATGATGGACGAGGTCGTCGGTCATATGACCGAAAAGGTTGTGATCCCGCCGGCAGACAAGATCGAAATTGAGCCGCGGCATTTCACCAAGAAAGACACCCATAGCTTCCGGCTTTACCAGCCCTGCGAAAACGAAGTTCCGGAAATGGTGAAAGCCGGTGACGGATACAACATCCACGTCACTGGCCTGACGCACGACGAGCGTGGATATCCCAATATGACGCCGCCCATGCAGGACACCCTTGTAAAGCGCCTGAAATCGAAGATCACCGACAACGTCGACAAGATCTGCCGATACGAAATGGCGGATATCGACGGCGCCGAAGTCGTCGTGGTCAGTTATGGAATCACGTCTCGCGTCGCCGAGCGCGCCATCGCATTGGCCCGCCAGAAGGGTGTGAAGGTCGGGAAACTTCGTCTCATCACGGCTTGGCCGTTCCCCGAGAATGCCATTCGCGAATTGGCGCCAAAGGTAAAAGCGTTCGTGGTACCTGAGTTGAACCTTGGCCAGATGGTTCGCGAGGTCGAACGCTGTGCCGGTGGACAGGCCCGCACGCTCCTCGTTCCGCACGCGGGCGGCACAGTACATAATCCCGAACAAATCCTGAACGCTATCCTGGAGGCAGCACGATGAGCACGGTCGACATTCAACTCGAACCACCTAATCCGGTTGAAGAATTCCTTCGTACCGACCGTATGCCGCACATCTGGTGTCCGGGATGCGGCATCGGCACCACCGTGAACTGCTTCACGCGCGCGCTGATCGACTCCAAGATCGATCTGAAGAAGCTCTCGATCGTCTCCGGAATCGGCTGCACCGGCCGCGTCGCCGGCTACGTGAATTTGGATTCGTTCCATACCACGCACGGCCGCGCGATTCCTTTCGCGACCGGTCTGAAACTGGCGAATCCCGAACTGAACGTTGTCGTGTACAGCGGTGACGGCGACCTGTTCGCGATCGGCGGCAACCATCTTATCCACGCCGCGCGGCGCAACGTCGACATCAAGGTGATCTGCGTTAACAACCTGATCTATGCGATGACCGGCGGCCAAACAGCCCCCACCACGCCCGGTGACGTCATCACTTCGACCTCGCCTTACGGCACCTACGATCCGGCGTTCAACCTTCCGGCACTCGTTGAAGCCGCGGGCGCGGTGTTCGTCGCGCGCTGGACGACGTTCCACGTCGTGCAGTTGGCGAAGTCGATGAAGGAAATGTTCTCGAAGAAGGGCTTCGGTTTCATCGAAATCATTTCGCCCTGCCCGACTCTCTACCAGCGCCGCAACAAGATGGGCGACGGACTCGATGCGATGAAGTTCTACAAGCAGGTAAGCAAGGTGAAGCACGGCGCGCCGACCAGCGAAGTCGCGCTCACCAAGGCGGGCGAAATCATCGTCGGCAAATTCGTGGACCGCGAGCGGCCGGAATATTCCGACATGATGAACCAGCATTTACGACATGAATTGGGCGACCGTTACATCGAGGAGGCACCGGCATGCAGCAATTGCAGCAACTGACAGAAATCCGAGTAGCAGGATTTGGCGGCCAGGGCGTCATCATGGCGGCCAGCGTGATCGGCAAGGCAACCTCGATCGTCGACGGCCAGTACGCCACCATGACCCAGAACTTCGGGCCGGAAGCGCGCGGCGGAGCCTGCAGCGCGCAGGTCATCCTATCCGGCACGCCTGTTCTCTACCCCTACGTTACGCATCCCGACGTCCTCGTGGTGATGTCGCAGGAGGCTTACAACAAGTTCGCGCCGGAACTCAAACCGGGTGGGATCATGCTGATCGAGCAGGAACTCGTCCGCGTCCAGGATCTAGGCAAGCACGTGAAAGTCTACGGGATTCCAGCAACGCGCCTTGCAGAGCAATGCGGCAAGCGCATGGTACTCAACATCGTCATGGTCGGGTTCTTCGGAGCGGTTACCGGTCTGATCTCGCGCGAGTCGTTGAGAAAAGCGGTCGAGGATTCCGTTCCCGCCGCATTCCGCGAAATGAACCAGAAGGCATTCGATGTAGGCTACGAGCACGGCCTCAAACACCTGAAGCAAGGCGAACTGCGCGCAGACGAATTGCAGGAAGAAGTCGAAGTAAGGGAGTAATTCGGACTGGGTTTCTTCTCACGGCCCGTAAGTCACCAGGACTTTCGGGCCATTTCTCTGTCCATCGCAGTCGGCGAAGCGGGCCTGAAGCTTAGTGCTTCTCATCGGGAGTCGGAGCGGCGATGGGCGCCGAAGCGACTGGAGCAGCGGGCTCTTCCGAGGGCTCACGCAATCCTGCTTTGAAGTGGCGAATGCCTTCGCCTAGTCCCTTTCCAAGTTCGCCGATCTTCCTGGGCCCAAAAATCAGCAACGCGATACCAAAGATCAAAAGTAATTCTGGGATGCCAATATCACCCATATTGGTGTTGCCCTCCAGCGGAGCGATCTCAATCGCCCGGAAAAACCTTATTTAACTATACGGTACTGGCTACCTATTGGCACTGGCACTTAGGTATCGTGCCGCAAATCCCCGGGAAAACCGATCAAGTCATTCTGAATTCCTGCCGAAGTATCCGGATGGAAGGGCAGATGTTTACTCGATCGGTATTGAGATTCCCGTTCGGACTCCCTGGTTCGCTCGCCATCATCCTGCTGCTCGCAATCGTGACCGGAACGGCGCAGAGCTGTTCGCAGGTCCCCGGCGACGGAACTGGCGTAGGCAGATCGGCGTCGGCGAAAACAGGGCGCCGTTAGCTGGACCCGCGATTCAAGTACCGCGAGCAAAAAACGAGCCGGATAGGAGTAGGACATGACGAATTTAGTGAAGACAATTCGAGCCAAACTGATGATTGCAATTGGCGCACTGGCACTAGTCGCGGCAGGTCTGGCGGCATTTGGCATTTACGAGGTCAACGAATTCAATAACCGGATCAACTTCGTGACGCTGGTTGTCAGCAAGCGCAACGTTTATGCCAATCGTGGTTACGAAGCATTCCTCGCATACTACCGTTTCCAGAAGAACCAAATTCTCGAAACGGATCCTACCGCCAAGCAGAGATGGGAAGAACAGCAGGCAGCCGCCGAAACCGACCTCAATGCAGCATTGGGCGAGTGGGAGAAAGTCGCTTCTGAGGAGGGCAAGCGGGAAGTGTCATCCATTCGCTCAGGGTTTGCGGATTTCAAGCGTGAGAACGATCGCATCCTTGCGCTCAGCCGTGCGAAGCAGGAAGGAAAAGCTCGCGAACTTTCAAACGGGGAAGCGAACAGGATCGCGGATAGACTCCGCGTGGCATTCGATGAAGGTCGAAAGTTAACTGAAGACGCCATGCAGCAGCAGGCAACAGAAACGGACGTCCTCTACGCCCAAACACGTAATTGGATGGTCGGTATCACCTTGCTGGCGCTTGGTGCCTGTGGTGTCCTCGCCTACTTCATCGTTACCCACGTCGTGAAAGGAATCGCGCTCGTTGTCGACCGCATCAAGGACGTGGCCCAGGGCGAAGGCGACCTGACCAAGCGTATCGAGGTACAGAACGACGATGAACTTGGCGAATTGAGCCGCTGGTTCAATACCTTCATGGACAAACTTCAGCAGATCATCATCCAGGTGGCGCAGAGCACCGAACACATTGCCAGTGCGGCGGAAGAGATCTCGTCTACGGCGACGCAGACTTCGCGCTCCGCCATCACGCAAAAAGATCAGACTACGCAGGTCGCGACGGCCATGCAGGAGATGTCCTCGACCGTGCTGCAGGTCAGCGAAAACGCCAGCAAGGCTGCCGAGAGCGCGCGCCGTGCCGGTGAAACGGCACGTTCCGGCGGCGCCATCGTCAGCGAGACGGTCGATGTCATTCAAAACCTCGCCAATTCCACGCGGAACACGTCTGCGAAGATTGAAGAACTGGGCAAGAGTTCCGATCAGATCGGCCAGATCATCGGCGTGATCGACGACATCGCTGACCAAACCAACCTTCTCGCGCTGAATGCCGCCATTGAAGCAGCCCGCGCAGGTGAGCAGGGTCGCGGATTCGCGGTGGTCGCAGACGAAGTTCGCAAGCTGGCTGAGCGCACCACGCAAGCCACCAAAGAAATCGCGCAGATGATCAAGACGATCCAGGAAGAGACGGCCCGTGCGGTTGAGGCCATGGAGGCGAGCACTTCGGTCGTAGAACACGGCGTCGAGAGCGCGACCAAGGCCGGAAATTCGCTGAAAGAGATTATCCAGTCTTCAGAGCAGGTGAACGACATGATTACGCATATCGCAACCGCCTCGACCGAGCAATCCACCGCCACGCAGCAGGTAAACGCCAACATGGAACAGATCTCCAGCCTGGTGCAGGAGTCCGCGATGGGGGCGGAGCAATCGGCCAAAGCATGCACCGACCTCTCCGACCTTGCACTCGATCTGCAGAAGCTGGTGGGCCGCTTCAAGTTGGGCAACGAAAGCACAATGCGCGTCCAGCAGCGCAATGTCCGGCGCACAAGGAGGCCTGACGCCGAAATGCCAGTGCAGCATGACTTCACCGAACAAACATCCTTGAGAGTCCAGTGAGCGTAACCGCTGACGAAAGGAGGAGCGCATGAACACAGTCGAGGAAAGCGGTACGCGCCAGGAAGGCCCCATCGGCGGAGAACTGTTGCAGTTGGTAAGTTTCCATGTCGGGGATGAAGAGTTTGGACTGGATATCCTGCGAGTGCAGGAGATTATCCGAATCCAGCCGCTAACACGGGTGCCCAACCTGCCGGACTACATCGACGGGGTATTCAATCTGCGGGGCAAAGTCATCCCCGTAATCGGTTTACGAAAGCGTCTGGGACTGGATAAGCAGTCCGCGAACAAGCACACCCGCATCGTCGTAGTCGACGTCCACAGCCAAACGTTGGGGTTTGTCGTTGACTCCGTCTCGGAGGTACTGCGCATCCACAGCGACACGGTGGAACCGACGCCGCGGTTGGGCAAGTTGGAACGCGACTACATCTCCGGAGTCGGGAAGCTCGATTCGCGCCTGCTCCTGCTGATTGATCTCGAGCGGCTGATGAGTGATGCGGAGTTCGAGAAGATCACGCGGAAACTGATGTAGCTCTTGTTGTGGCAAAGTGGCTCGAACATGCTGACTCGTCGTTCGAGAGACAGCGCAGGTTCTGCCTTTGCGGCCGCTCAACCAGACGGCTTCTGCGCCCGGGCGAACCTGCGCTGTTGTCTAGCTAAGCATCGTGCGGATGCGCGCGGCCATTTTCTGCGCGGTCTTGCGGCTCTGTGAAATGATGAGAATCGTGTCGTCGCCTGCGACTGTTCCGACCACTTCCACCCAACCTTCGGCATCGAGTGCGGCGGCGACAGGCTGCGCTGATCCGGGAGCGGTTTTCAGAACAAGCAGGTTTTGGGCTTCGCGAACCTCCTGCACGAATTCGCGCACGAGACGAATGGCCGGCGGCAATGCGGGCTCCGCCGACTGATCGCCTTCCTGCAAGGCGTAGCCTTCCGAGGTCTTTACCAGGCCCAGTTCGTGAATGTCGCGAGAGAGCGTCGCCTGGGTGACGTCGAAACCACGACGCACCAGCGCCCGGCGCAACTCTTCCTGGTTACGATAGGGCTGCTGTTGAATGATCTCCAGTAGCGAGTTCTGACGGGTTCGTTTTGACATGTCACTTTGCGGAAGCGGCCGCACTGCGACCGCGGCTCTGCGCAACTTTCCTCAGCATCCACACCAGCGTAGCCAGACCTCCGGCAAATGTCAGCAGGAAAACGATAATCACACCTGTCTGCGGAGATACCTGCAAGCGCGAGAGTTGAAAGTAGGGATTCAACGATGCCGTCCGAACCATGTCCCGCATGACCACCATCAGCGCGACTGTGACTAATACCATGCCGAAACCCGCATGAATCAGCGGCGAGGGCTCCCTGGCCGTACCGCCGACCAGAAGGAGAATCGTTGCGGCAAGGGTTGTAAGCAGAGCCATTGCGAATATCGAGACTCCGAGTCCATCGCGGAAGAAGATCATCGCAACGTTCTTCGGCAAGGCCATCAGGAACCACATCCCTATAAGGAATTGCAGAATCGTGGTTCCAGCAAAGGCGACCGACGCCCGACGCACCAGCCAGGCGCCGTACTCTCTGTCCTTCTTGAACTGCAGGGTTCCATAATGCGCCAGCACCGCTGCGAACACACCGAATGAACCGATGATGGTATGCAGGTAGCGTGGCCAGATCGATCGATCTCCTAGATTCAACTGCGCCCCGTTGGTGTGTGCGCGATACATTGCCAGCCACTTCTCGGGCGACCACATCAGCGTGATGTTGTTGGTGAAGATGAACCCGATCGTCAGGAAGCACGCCACCGAAACCCCGAGAACCGCGATCGATGCCGTCGACGCCCGCTCGCCACTGTGTGAGTTGTAGTAGTAATACCCGTAGTATCCCAGAATCACGAGGACGATAACGCTGATCCAGTATGCGCCGATGAGAATCGAACTTGTGTAAAGCAGATTGCCATAGAGCACCTGGACAAACAGCAATGCTGCAACGCCCAGTGTCACGGTGAAAGCAACGAATACCGGCAACACGCGCCCGAGTTCGGACGATAACCGGCGGGAGAGCGGGTGCCGGTCACTTCGCCCGCGAATGGCATTGAAGAGCGCGGTCAATCCGCCAGCCAGAGTGCAATTCATGAACAGGACATGCAGGAAGAAAAGAACGAGCAGCAGAGTCTTCAGCAACCACACCGGAGCAGGGAGCGGCATCGGATCGGCTACGGGAATCGGGATGTTGTTTGGCTGCAGCATCACTCCCCTCCTTTTGCGGCTCCGGCCGGTTGCGGATTTGACATTCGCGCGATGTACTCTGCCAGTACTTGAGCCTCCTCAGGGTCCCCCGTGAACGGCGGCATATTTGAACTCATGGAGTCCAGCACGGGAAGCAATCCTTGCACCTGGTCAGGCCCACCGCCGGCGAACGCTGCTTTCAACGGCCTCATCTTGCCGTCGATGGTGTGGCAATGCCCGCAACGATTGTCGAACGATTGCTTCCCCGCCGCCATGCGATCGCTGACGTGTGTGTAATCCGGAAGAGGATTCAGAGAAGCAAGATACTTTCCGAGCGCCTCGCGGTCCTGTTCGTTCCCTGCGAATTGCGGCATGGCGCCGCGCAGCAACTGGATGTGCGAGAGCATTGCAGCGGCAAACGCCGGATCCCAGCCATATACCCTCTTACTCATCGACCGGTATCCGTTGACGGTGTGACAGCTTCCGCATTGGTCAACGAACAGGTCGCGCCCATACTCAATGCTGGATCTGTCATCCGTGGTTGTGAACGCCGGCCCTGGGGCAAATCCGGTTTGCTGCAGCCTTGGTATATCCGAAGCTCGCACCCCATTGGCATAGATATAGCCATTGATGACCCAGGGTTTTCGAACGAACTCGCGCAGGTACTCACCGCTCGCCATCAGGGAGAATGCGAAAAAGACAAGCAACACGATCACTGGTGTTCTCATCGCTCGCGGCTTCCAGACCGCGAAGATCAGTCCAAGGACGAACACCAGCACAGCCGAGAGCAGTCCCATTCGGATCGGATGCTTCGCCGCCGGGATATCTCCGCCGAGCAGCGCACGCGAAAACTCCGGAAAGCGCGAGTAGTACCACCACGCCAGCAACGGCAGCAAAATCGAACCCGCGACCATCCACTGCCCCGCCCAGCGATAGACGCGTTCACGAACTTCGCCCTGCTCGCGCCTTCCGGTCACCAGGCCGAAGACGCCCGCGAGCAATACCGCTACTGAGGTTCGCAGGAACAACGAAGGCCAGTACGTGGGATTGAAGAGCCCATCCCAGATTGAATGCGTTTGCAGCCAGCGCCCCGGCGTGAGTTGGTAGGTAATGATTCCGTTAATGACGAACAGGCTCATCCACGCGGCGACGAAATAAATCCAGCCGATCGCCATATGCGTGGCGCGGTCCAGGCGATCCCAGTTTGAGGCGTAGATGATGGCCGCCGTGATCTCGACAAAGAAAAACACCCACTCGATTGCCCATGCCCAGACGAACGTATGAATCAGCGACGAGGTCGCTTCGGGTGCCACCAGTCCGATTGTGAACCAGATGCCGACTCCGCTGATGGCGCCGTAGACCAGGGTGAGCAAGGCGAAGAACTTCGAGTGACGCCGGACGTAGCCGAGCAGGGCGTCATCGGAGCGCGCATAGGCGCGGCGCTCAGTGATGACGAGAAAAGCCCCACCTCCAATGGCAAAATGCGAGACGAAAACATGGGTGACCGCCACAATGGCGATGAGGAGGCCGCCGGGGAATCCCGGTTGCCAGACCGGATAGTTCATGGGGCCTCCATGCGCGCCTGGCGTCCTATTGGAGAAGATGAGTGCACATTTGATTGTATGGGAACCAGAGGCGCGAAAGAAGCGCTCCCGAACGATTTTTCCGGAACTAAGTTCGGACTCGGTCCTCACTCCGGCGAGTGATAAGAGTCACCGCAACCAGGCATACACGAGAGTAAGGCTAGGTTCCAGGGGGACCGTAGTTCCCCTCCAGGAGATTCGCATGTCTACTCCGTGGTCCCAGCGGTACGCGTTTCGTACCGCGAAGGTAAAAAGCTCTGCTATTCGCGAGTTGCTGAAACTGACGCAGAGGCCCGAGATCATATCTTTTGCCGGCGGCCTCCCGGCGGGCGAACTCTTCCCCACCGAACGATTCGCCGAAGCCTGCCGCAAGGTCCTTCTCGACAAACCGCAGGCAGCCCTGCAATACGGTCCGACCGAGGGATACGGCCCGCTGCGCGAGATGATCGCGCAGAACCTGAATCGTTATGGAATTCCGGCTTCGCCCGATAACGTCCTTATCACCTCAGGGTCGCAGCAAGCTCTCGATCTCATTGCCAAACTATTGATTAACCGTGGCGACCAGGTCCTCTGCGAGGCGCCTACGTACCTCGGCGCTTTGCAGGCCTTCAACGTTTTTGGCGCCCGCTACGTCACCGTCCCGGTTGACGACGACGGCATTCGGACCGATGTGCTCGAAGAGGCGCTGCGTAGTGGTCCGAAATTCATGTACTTGCTCCCCAACTTCCAGAACCCAGGCGGCGTAACCATGTCGCTGGAGCGCCGCAAGGAACTGGTCCGCCTGTCGAACCACCACGGCGTACCCATTATTGAAGATGATCCGTACGGTCAGTTGCGCTTTGAAGGCGAACATCAGCCACCGCTGGTGCTCCTCGATCGTCAGAACATGAGCAATGACCCGACCTACCAGTTGGGCAACATCATTTATCTCAGCACGTTCTCCAAGACGCTGGCACCCGGACTGCGCCTCGGCTGGATGGTTGCGCCGCCGGATGTAATCGGAAAGCTTGTGCAACTAAAGCAGGGATCCGATCTGCACACAAGCACGTTCAACCAGGTCATCGCTTATGAGGTCGCGCGCGACGGCTTCATTGACGAACATGTGCACATGATTCGGCGGGTTTACCGCGAGCGTCGCGACGTGATGCTCGCCGCCATGGATGAGTTCTTCCCGAAAGAAGTCCACTACACGCGACCCCAAGGCGGACTCTTCCTCTGGGTCACGCTGCCCGAAGGGCTCGATTGCGATCGTCTGTTCAAAGCGGCCGTCGACCAGAACGTTGCGTTCGTTCCCGGCTATTGCTTCTACCCCGAGGAGGCTGACGGTTACCGCAACCTGCGGCTCAACTTCTCGGCATCGCGTCCTGAGCAAATTCGCGAAGGCATCCGCCGGCTGTCTACCGCAATTCGCTTTCAGATGGAGGAGCACAAACTGCAGCACGAAGCTGCGATGGTCTAGCGACTCATCTGCGCTCGGAACCCTGCCCACATCCGCACACTATTCGCGGATGTGGGTATTTTTTCAGCAGTTTAGCTCTGTGAAGGTCGTCACAACAGGGGAGTGATTCGAATCACCGACCCATACGTCATGAGGTTTTACTGTGGATGAGTCTGGACGCAGCGATGGAGGCGTCCGAGAGAACTGGAGAAAAAGCACTCATGGCCTATGTAATCACTGATTCCTGCGCAAAAGATCAACTCTGTGTGGACTCCTGTCCCAGCGATGCCATTCATCCCAAGGCGGATGAACCACAGTGGGAAGCCGAGACACAGATGTACATAAATCCTGAGGATTGCATGGACTGTGGAGCGTGCGTTGCGACGTGCCCGACAAATTCCATTTTCCCAGTGGAAGAACTCCCAGAGGACAAGCAGGACGCCGTCGCGAAAAACGCCGCATTTTACGGCAAGTAGATTTTGATCTTGGGCGGGGACGGCGTTCTCCGGGCGCAATGCACGGAGTTCCCACCTTCTCCATCCCCACCACCGTCTCCGCCCTTGCAGAAACAGCGCCCATCTCCCCCCGGGCGCTGTTTTTTTTGCATTCTCACGCTCTCGGAGCCCCACATCTGCGCTCTTTTCGCAGATGTGGGTATCCTAAATATCTCGCTGCCATTCCGCCCGAATCTCTTCCGGCGCTCTCCCGGACTCCCGCAACGCTCTCAAACTCAACGCATCATGCCGCTTCGCGAGGCGCTCCCCCGACTCGTCCGTAACGAGATCGCAGTGATAGTACGCAGGTTGCGGTAATCTCAACGCGCGCTGCAGTAGAATTTGTCGCGCCGTCGAACGTAAGAGGTCCGCGCCACGAACTACCTCGGTAATCTTCATTCCCGCGTCATCGACAACAACTGCCAGTTGATAGGACGGAACGTCGTCGCGGCGCCACACAACGAAGTCACCGAAATCGCGACCAGCAACAAACTTCTGAGGTCCAAAATGTGCATCGTCGAAAGTGACGTTCTCCCCGTCCGGAACACGGAATCGCCAATTCATTCCGGCTGGATCATCGGCGGAAGATGTTTTGTCCCGGCACGTACCCGGATAGAGGGGTTCGTCGTCGGCCGCGTGAAGCAGTCCCTCGTGAGGCGCCTGCGCTGACTGCACCAGGTCCCTGCGTGAGCAGGAGCACGGATAGATGGCACCGCTTCTCCGGAGTTGTCGCCAGGCGTCCAAATAGAAGGATCGGCGCCTACTCTGCTCGTAGGGCGCGTACGGCCCGCCGATGTCAGGGCCCTCCTCCCACTCGATCCCGAACCATCGCAGGTCTTCGAACATCGCCTTTGCGAATTCGGGTCGCGACCGGTACGGGTCGAGGTCTTCATTGCGAAACACGAGTGTGCCGCCGGCAGAACGCGCGCGCTGGAATGCCACCCAGAACGTTGTGGCATGGCCGAGATGAAGGTATCCGGTGGGAGACGGCGCTATGCGTCCGCGATAGGAGGTTGGCACGCCTTTAGTGTAACCTCGAACACCGTGCGATCAGAGCTTTCGCGGAGCGTCGGAGTCGGTGGACTGCCGCGCGCTGTCAAGCAGAGATTCGACCCGGTAGCCGCCTTCGGACGCCGCTCTGAAGCGCTCCCGTACCTGCTCTTCCAATTTGGCAAGTTCCGGTACGGCGCTCTCTCCGGCGGCGATTTCGAGCAGTTTCGGCAGAGTGCTCCACCATGTCAGTTGCTCGAATGATTCTTTATTGAAGTAGCGCACACCCTCATACTCGTGCACACCGAGCAGCCACGCGACATCGGGATCGTGCTCCCAGCTTAGAGTTGCCGGTGGCATCCCTGACGTTTTCACCGGAGCAGGACACCAGGCTTCATGCGCGAAGCTGGCTCGAATGCGCGCCGCCGAACGCCAACGATCCTCGCCCTGCATGCCCATCTTTGCGAGTGCTTCGGCAATCGGCTCGCGCAATCGCAATGCGTCAAAGACAGCGACCGCACTGACGCAGGGAGACTCCGCATTTTGTGCGGTGCCAATGATTTCCAACGCCGCCCACGCCAGCACTGCGCCCCACCTGGGTAGCGCCTGCTCGATAGATTCTCCCGCGGCAGGTAGCACGACCTTCGCTTGCGATGATAGCGAGCTGTCAATGCCCGCGATTACGGATGGCAGTCGTAACGCTGCAGTAATCTGCTCAATAAAGAGCTCCGCCGGCTGTACCTTCCCATCGCTCCACTCTCTCGCCAGCTTCAGTCCCGCCGATTCGCCAGTCGGCGTGGCTGCGAGCCGCTTCACCTCGGCAAGGAAAACGCCGAACAGATGCTGCAACGCGGAGAATGTTTGTTCACGATTTCCGTCCGTGGGCGGCGTGACCAGCTCTTTAGTTCGCTTGCCCGACTTTGGAATCTCCTTCGGAACCGGTACTTTAACAGCACATTCTGCAAATGACCGCACCAGCCGGGAATCCAGCATGGCAACGACTGCGTCGTGTACTGGTTTCAGTTCGAGCGCACGCAACGCGTCGTCAAGGCTGGAAACGCCGCGACCGTTCAACGACTCACACAACAGCCCCCACGGCCGCGTACCGTCGTCGCGAATATCGCGCCACTCGAGGAAGACGTGTGTCTTGTAGGCATCCAGGCTCAGGTGCAGGCCACGTTCCGTGAGATCTCGCTGTCGATGAAGAAATTCCAGGCCACTTGCCGCATCGCGAAATGCGACATACATCGCGCCATCGCCTGAGAGCCCGAAACACTCGCCGAGAGTCTTCTGCCGAGTACGCTTTCCACCGTCACCGGTTTTTTCCGCGTAGCCGCAGGAGATGCGCACCCATCCGCGCGTCGAGGAGAACTTGTTGTGGTAGACAACCAGCGCTCGTTCGTCGCCAAGCCGGTTCGAGTACGCGAACACGTTTTCGTCCACCCACCCGTCGTCGGTGTAGAAATCGTAGAATAGGAAATCGCGGACTTCCGCGAACAACGCCCGCCGGTGCAGCAGGGGCGAAATTTCGCGCTCGTGCCTCGCCACCAGCCACGAATCCGGCCGCTCGTCGTAATAGGCACGACGATACTCCATGCCGTACTTCTCGCCGTACCCCTCCATCTGGCCGTGCCCGAACATCGGCAAACCGGGCAGAGTTGCCATGAGCGTGCACACGCCAAAATACTTGTCGCCCTTCCCGAATTGTTCGACGGCAGTCTTCTCGTCGGGATTGTTCATGAAGTTGACGTAACGCTTCAGCACGTCGGGGTCGAATTCGAGCGTGTTCTTGATCACGCTGCGGTAGTTCGCGTTCTCTTCATCGCGAAGCATATTCATGAACGCGCTGTTATATACGCGATGCATTCCCAGGGTGCGAACGAAATATCCCTCCATCAGCCAGAACGCTTCGGCGAGCAACAAAGTTCCGGGAACCTCTTGCGCAACTCGATCCACCACTTCACGCCAGAACTCCTGGGGAAAAGTGGCGTCGAACTCCGCCCTCGTCATTCCGTGCTCGGCGCGGGAAGGAATCGCACCACCCGTGCCCGGTTCCGGAAACCATAACCGCTGGTAGTGTTTCTTCGCCAGCGTCATGGCTGCGTCGAAACGAATGATCGGGAACATTCGCGCGACGTGCAGGATCGTCTGGATGACAGCCTCGCGCACCGCAGGATCGAGATAGTTCAGTTGCGCGGTGTCATTCCACGGAAAGCTGGTGCCGTCGTTCCCGTGGTACACGTAGCGGGTATCGCCAGTCCATCGATCGATGCGGCGGAAGACAACGGCCGCGTCGGTACGGTTGTAATAATGATCTTCAATCTTGATCTCGACGCGCCCATCGCTTGAGAGATCCGGCCCCTCGAACCGGTAGCCCGGGTAGGGTGAGTGCGGCAGAGAAAGGAACCAGTCGGGATGCTGGATCACCCAGCGCGAATCGATACCCATATGGTTCGGAACCATGTCGCTGGCCAGGCGAATGCCGCGTCGGGTGGCCCGCTCGCGCAGGGAGTGGTAGGCACCGTCACCGCCGAGATCCGCCGCAATCACATAATCGGCGAGAGAATAGGCCGATGCCGCGGCTTCGGGATTCCCGCACATCACCTTAATATTGCGCGACGCCTTGCTGCGCTCCCAAAGTCCGATCAGCCATAGCGCGTTGAATCCTCGGCGCGCGAGCAGATCGAGTTCTTCGTCGGGAATTTCGTCAAGTCGATGAATTCCGCGCTGATACTGCCGCGACAATTGGTCTAGCCAGACGTACACCGTCTTCGCCATCATCACGGTCTTCGGCATCCAGTCGACGTCCGGGCTGAAGGCCTCGTACTCGTGATCGCCGCCCATGCCTAAACGTGGTATAGCCGCCGCGCTGGAATCGCCTCCCAACGTCACACCGCCGCCGAAATGTTCATGCGATGGCGGATGGAAACGCATCCATATCGCTTTCTCTTCTTCCTGGAGAACATCGAGCGCCGTGAGGAACCGGCGAAGCGACTCGCCAAGCATGTTCTTCCACTTCTCCTGGATGAACGCCAGTTGTCCGGCCAATGAATCCGGCGATGCCAATGCCGGCGCGCGGAGGACATCGAGGAGGTTTTGTTGCTCGAACTTCGGCCGCGTATCGAAATATGAGCGCAGCGTCGACGTCAGTTCCTTGTAACTGGTGGTCTGCGCCAACTGGTCGTCCTTGAAAAGCTCGTCAAACGGCTTGAATGCCGGATTTTGGTTGGCCAGCCAAAGCATCGCCAACTCTTCCAGGGCGATGGCCCGATGCGGCGTCCGCCCCGTGCTAGCGTTCAACCACTCCCGCACCGATATCTTGCCGCGAAATACGTCGACTGTCGGGAAATGGTCCGCGAAGGCGAGCAGAGTTCGATCGAGTTGCTCCTCGCCAAGCCGAGACTGGAAAAAGGAAAGAGCATCCACCATCACGCCCGGGTCGAGTTGCTCCCGATAAACGTGCAACACCGCGTGCAGCGCCTCGTCGATGAGCCCCATGGCGTTGAGCGCGCCCGGATGCATCGCTTTTTCCGGATTCCGCTCGGCATCGCGGATCACGTTCACGCGATGCGCGAACTCGCGAGCCGCATTCAGGTCGGCAAAAACCACATTACCGCTAATCGTGAACAGCGCGTCGGCAAAGCCGTATCTTTCCCGCGCGTCGCGAGAAACATGGAACTCGAATGTGGGCAGGCGGCTCATTGGGTCTCGACTATCATAAGACACAGAGGCGAACGGGCACGTTGTAATCCCTTGAGAAGTTTCGTCACAGGTCATAAGTCGCAGAAGCAAAGCTGCACTCCCGCTGCACCTGAGACCTGGACCCGCAACCTGTGATTATTTCACTTCGCGAACTCCACTCGCACGGTCCGAATTTCATACGGCTTGGTCGGGACCTTTACTTCGCTTCCATTCGCGGTTAATGCGAGCAATTGCTCACCCTTTTCCATCAGATTGACGTCATACGCGGCTTTCGCTGGTCGCGGAAGATGAATCCCGACGTTCCCTGTCTTCCCCGCCCACTCGTAATACCGAATGATCATGCTCTGATCGTCTTCCGCCTGCTTCACGTCACTGATGACGACGTTGTCGGCATCCGTGGAGATGAACGATTTCTGCGCGGGTAGCGGTCCCGAATGTAGCGGCATGGAAATCGCGATGAGCGGATCGTTCAGGTCGTAACCCTCGCGAACCGTCAGCGCGTCTTTCCACGTTCCTCCGTGCGGATAAACCGAGTAGGTGAACTCGTGATGCCCTTCGTCCGCATGTGGGTCCGGATACGTCGGAGATCGCAGCAACGATAACCGTAGCACGTTGTCCTTGGCGTCATATCCGTACTTGCAATCGTTCAGAAGGCTAAGCCCGTGCTTTGCGTCGGACAGGTCTGCCCAGCGCAACGCCGGAACCTCGAACTTCGCTTTCTCCGCAGGAGTGCGCCGCGTCGTCGGCCGCTCGATCGAGCCATACGGAATTTCAAACGTCGCCTTGTCGGCTGTCACGCTCACCGGGAACGCGACCTTAAGCAGAACGTGCTTCTCGTGCCAGTCGACGTTCATCTTCACGTCCAATCGCGGCACGCCCGCATACATTGTGATGTCCTGGACGAACTTCGAATTCGCCGTGTGCTTTTCGACACGAACCACGGCCTTGAGCGGCGTGTTCTCGACGAGTTTTACACTGTCGGCCTGCATCAGGTCCGTATGTTGCTTCGTGAAGTCGGCGTCGATGTTCCACGCATCCCACTCCTTCGGCTTGTCTACAAAAGTCTGGAGAAGGTTGCCGCAGGGTTTTCCCTTCAGGTTGGCCGGCGAGCCTTCGCTCTCGACCGCCAGAGCGAGCGACTCGGTGTTGCTGCGCTTATCGAAGAGGCTGGTGATGCACCCGGTTTGCGGATCGATGTCGACGCGCAGAAACTCGTTTTCCAGGTGATCCACCCGGGCGGTGAGGGCAGGTCCTTTCGCCGGCGAGCCGTTTGCCCCGCTGGCGAGCGTAATGGTTTCGTAGCCAAGCGGCGGAACATCACTCACGAACAGTCGCAGATGAGCCCGATTTGTAGCCGGATCTTTGCCCAGCACCTCGATCGGGACGTTCTTCCCACTCGAATCCCTCGCGCGCAATGAAGTGAATGCCGCCGGCATCTGAACCTCAGTCTCGATCACCTCGGTCCTCGGCCACGAGAGCTGATTGAAGACCAGGATGGATGTTCCACTTGTCTTCACGTTCGCCGCGATGTCCTCGATCGCTTTGTGCGCAATATCTTTCGTGATGTTGTCTGCTTCGGCGTACTTTCGCGCAGCATCGACATAATTGATGTGGATTCCGCTGCCCGGAAGGATGTCGTGAAATTGGTTGAACAGAATATTCTTCCACGCCCTCTCGAACTGAGCCTTCGGGTAAGTCGCGCCGAAGAGCGAATCGATGGCCGCCAGTTTCTCGGCATTCAGGATCAGAACTTCGCTCTTGCGGTTATGCTTCTTCTCTTCCGCCTGCGTTGTTTGAACTCCGCGATGATATTCAAGATAGAGTTCGTCATCCCATGTCGGAATTTTCAAGTCGGCCTGGCTCTTCTGCAATTCGGCAAAGTAATTCCCTGCCGTGTCGAAGTGCAGTTCGGGAAAGACCACATCTTTCTTCTGCCAGCGCAGGCCGGTGTCGAGATCCTGCCGGGTCGGGCCTCCGCCGTGGTCTCCCACGCCGAACAGGAACATCATGTTCAGTGCGCCGTCGGGCGTGCTTGGTGAACTCGGGTCCTCCTTCCACATCGCCGGCGCATAGTGACTCAGGTCGTTAGCCATTCTCGCCGGGTCGATAGGGTTCGCGTAGTCATGCGGGAAGTAAGTGAGCAGACTGCTGCCATCCGGCGCCTCCCAGCGGAAAAGCTTGTATGGGAAGGCCGTAGTATCGTTCCAATAAATTTTCTGAGTGACGAAATAATCGATTCCGGCGCGCTTGTAAATCTGCGGCAACTGCCAGTTATAGCCGAAAGAATCCGGGTTCCAGCCGATCTTGACGTCAACACCGAACTTCTGCTGGAAGTAGCGTTTGCCGTAAAGCAACTGCCGTACCAGCGATTCTCCATCCGGGAGGTTCAGGTCGGGTTCCACCCACATTCCGCCGACGATCTCCCAGCGTCCTTCCTTCACTCGCTGCTGGATTTCCTTGAACATCTCCGGATACTTATCTTCCATCCACTTGTAGGTCTGCGCCGTCGCCATCGTGAATGTGAGCTGCGGATATTCCCGCATCAGTTGCAGCACGCTGCCGAACGTATTGCGCGTCACCTCGACCGTCTCCGTCCACGGCCACAACCACGCCATGTCGATATGAGAATTGCCACTGGCGTGAATGCTGAACTTCTTGACGTATGGCCGAAGCTGCTCGAGCGTTTCTTGCGATTTCCGCAGCGAAGCATCGAATGCCGCCTGCTCTCCCTTGTCGAGCGCACTTGTGTCGATTGCCTTTACCGCCTCGTCCATCAACTGGTCGCGCTGCTGCTTTCCGTCTTCACAAGCATTGATGAGCGGGTAAACGGAGTCGATCTCGTCCGCAATCATCGCCGGATCGGGACGGCTGTCCGGCGGCGTTACCAGCAGCGTCGAGCGCCAGATCTGCGTCTTGTCACCGGAACCAAGCACGCGGACAGCGATAACAAACTTCTGCCCGGGCTGAGCGTTTTCGGTCAGCGTGATCGGAAGCTGTGTCTCCTCCTCATTTCGCCCCACCATGTTCCCGTTTGCGAAAACGGAGACATTGATCGTCTGCTTGCTGGTGACGTAGAGGTCCAGTTGAAGGCGCGCGCCCTTCGGATCGTAGCCATTGAACTGCTGCGGGACTTCAATCGTTTTGCGAAGCCAGTAGGCAGGCATGCTCCACGGTTGTTTCACCTCCACGGGCGACCACTTTGAGTCATCCAAAGCGACATCTTCGGGGTGTGGAGAGTCGGCGATGTGTCCGCGCCAGCCGGTGACGGGAACCTCGACCGCCAGGCGAATTCGGTCGAGCGTTGTCTTGTAGGGATTAGGAGCGACGGTTGGATACTTCTGGGCGAAAGCTGCGCACGAAACGGTAAGAATCACGAACAGCCAAAGAGCGCGCTTCATCAGGGCCTCGTAGGACTTGCAGTTTGAGAATGACGTGCTGCTCCCGCGGCGAAAACCTTGGGCCGATAAGTATATCGTCTCAAACCACACCCGCAAGCAATGAGTGCATGCATAATTCGAAGGCCGGGCCTCCTTGTGACCCGGCCTTCAACTTTCAGCTTTAGAGTTTCGACTTCTTACGATTCCTGTTCGGTCGGCACCGTCTCCCGGTTCATCGGCAACCAGCCTCGGACCAGCACGTAGAGAATCGGGATGACGAACAGGTTTAGCGCCGTCGAGACGATCATTCCGCCAAACACCGTGGTGCCCACCGAATGCCGTCCCGCAGCACCGGCACCGGTCGCAAATACCAGCGGCAGAACACCGAGAATGAATGCCACAGAGGTCATCAGGATGGGCCGCAGGCGCAGGCGCGCGGCCTCGACCGCTGACTCGAAGAGCGGCAGTCCTCTATGCTGTAACTGTTCGGCGAATTCGACAATGAGAATGGCGTTTTTGCTCGCGAGACCAATCAGCATCACCAGCCCTACCTGGCAGTAGACATCGTTTTGAAGTCCGCGTATCCACTGCGCCGAAAGCGCGCCCAACACTGCCAAGGGAACCGATAGCAAAATGATGAACGGCAGCACGAAGCTCTCATACTGTGCAGAAAGGGTCAGATACACGACCAACAAGCCGAGACCGAAAAGAAGGATGGTCGTCCCGCCCGACTGCCGTTCTTCCAGCGACAGGCCAGTCCACGAGAACGAATACCCGGGTGGCAATGCCCGAGCAGCTGTCTGCTCCATCGCGTCCAACGCTTGTCCCGAGCTAAATCCCGGTGCGGCGCTGCCGTCGATCTCCGCAGAGCGGAACAGGTCGTAGTGGCTGATGACGCTTGCGGTGGTGGTCTCCTGCACTTTCACCAGGTTATCCAGCGGAATCATCTGGCCGGTGCTGGCACGCACATAGTACTCGCGCAAGTCGCGCGGAGACTCGCGGAATTCGCTTTCGGCTTGCACGTAGACACGATACGCACGGTTGTCGTAATCGAAATCGTTTACGTACACCGAACCCATGAATACTTCCAGGGCGTTCGCAATTTCTGTGAACGAAACTCCCAGCGATTCTGCCTTTTCGCGATCGATTTCGATCAGGAACTGCGGTGTGCGCGCGCTGTAGGTCGCGAAAAGCGATTGAGGCTGAATCGCAGGTTGTTTCGCCGCTTCGCCCACGAACTTGCGCATCACCCCTTCTAGATTTTCCAAACTCCCCGCGCCTGTCTGCTGAAGTTCGAACTGGAAACCACCGAATTCGCTCAATCCCTCAATAGGAGCCGGGATGAACGGAATGACGAACGCCTCCTTAATCGATCCCAGCGGTCCACGCAGGCTGTTCACAATCGCTTCCAGCGAATGCCCTTTGCCCTCGCGTTCTCGAATATCTTTGAGGTTAATAAAGATGATTCCGTGATTTGGAGCCGCTCCCCCGAAACTGAAACCTGGAACTGAGAAGATCGCGATTATGTCTTTGTTTTGAGCGAGTATCTGCGAAGCGCGATCGCATACTTCTCTCGTGTACTGCAGAGAGGCTCCCTCGGGCGCTTGCACCACCACCATGAAATAACCCGAGTCCTCATTGGGAACGAAGCTGGTGGGAACACTTCGGTAGACCCAATAGGTGGCCCCGAACAGCACCAGGAACACCGCCAAAACCGCGTATCGCGCCCTCTCCAATTTTGGCAGGGTTGAGATGTACCACGCGGTCACTGCCGCAAGTCCACGGTTAAACGCTCTGAACATCGCATTCGGAGCACGGTGTTCCTTTTTCAGCAGCAATGCCGCCAGTGCAGGAGACAGTGTCAAAGCGTTGAACGCGGAAAGCGCGATGGAAAATGCGATGGTCAGCGCGAACTGCTGGTACATGCGGCCCGTGGTGCCCGGGAACAGACCGACAGGAACGAACACGGCGATCAGCACGAGAGACGTCGCGACAACCGCGCTGGTGACCTCCCCCATCGCAACCTGAGTCGCCTTGGTGGCGTCGTGCTCTCCCTCCTGTATGTGCCGCTCCACGTTCTCGATCACAACGATCGCATCGTCAACGACAAGACCCGTAGCCAGGGTTATTCCAAACAGTGTCAACGTGTTGATCGAGAAGCCAAACAGTTTCGCGAACATGAACGTGCCGACCAATGACACCGGGATCGTGATCGCTGGGATTAACGTACTCCTCGTTGTCTGCAGAAAGATGAAGATCACGAGGATCACGATGATGATCGCTTCCGCCAGTGTCTTGAGAACTTCCTTGATCGACTGATCCACGGCGGCCGTGACGTCGAATCCGACCGCATACTTGAGTCCCGGCGGAAAACTCTTCTGCAGCCGCTGCAGTTCACTAACTACGCCTCTCGAAACCTCCAGCGCGTTGGCCGTGGAAAGCTGCTGTATACCGATGCCCATGGCATCGTGGCCGTTGAACCGCAGCTGTGTGCCATAGCTTTCGGCACCCAATTCGGTGCGGCCCACGTCACGAAGCTGAATTATGGAACCATCCACCGCCCGTTTCACGACAACGGCGCCGAACTGTTCGGGTGTCGTAAGACGGCCGATTGCCCGGACGCTGATCTGATATTCCTGGTTCGGTAGTGCCGGTGGCTGTCCTACCTGTCCCGCCGCGACTTGCAAATTCTGGGCGCGAAGCGCATTGACGACGTCATCCGCAGTCAGACCTCTCTGGGCGAGCTTTGCCGGGTCGAGCCAGATCCGCATTGCATATTTTCGTTCGCCAAAAATCATCACATCGCCGACGCCCTTTACGCGCTTCAGGGCATCACGCACATAGATATCGAGATAGTTGCTGATGAATAGCGTGTCGTATTGACCCTTGTCGGCGTAAAAACCCAGCACCATCACGAACGAACCGGAGTTCTTGTTGATCGTGACTCCCGTTTGCTGGACCACACCCGGAAGGCGACCCATTACCGTCGAGGTACGGTTATTGACGTCCACGGCTGCGATGTCGAGGTTCCGATTCAGGTCGAAGACCGCGGTTACACTGCTCGATCCGTCATTACCGCTGCTGGAACTGATGTACCGCATGCCCTCGGCGCCATTGATGGCGCGCTCGAGAAGGGTCGTGACGCTCGTTTCCACGGTTTGCGAGTTCGCACCGGTGTAGTAGGAACTGACGGTCACCGTCGGCGGCGCAAGACTCGGAAACTGCGCGATCGGCAAGGTTGGAATCGAGACTGCACCCGCGAGCACGATGAGCAGAGAACACACGGTCGCAAAGACCGGTCGTCGAATAAAAAAGTTAACCACAGGGTGTCCTCCGCTATTCCGGTTGCACCGGCATGCCGTCGACAAGATTCTGCACGCCCGTGGTTATCAGTTGATTTCCCTGTTCCAGCCCGCTCACCACAACGTAATCGTTTCCGCTAATCCCGCTTGTATTGATCGCCTGTTGCTTCGCTACGTAACCCTTATCGGTCTTCTGCACCAGGAATGCGAACGCCATATTCCCCAGGTGCGCAACCGCCGTAACAGGAACCACCACACGGTCCTGCTCGTTCCAGATGACCCGAACGTGCACGAGTTCGTAGTTCCGGAACCTACCTTCGGCGTTCGGGACCGGAGCCTTGATCAGCAGCAGTTGGTTCGCGTTGTCGACTCGCGGCGATATGAAGTAGACCTTCGTGCGCAACGCAACCTGGCCATTTACCAGTACATCCACCGGCGTGCCGATCTTAGCCCGTCCGGCATCCCCGGCAGGAATCGAGATATAGGCCTCAAGCGGACCACCGTGGTCGATGGTCGTCAGCGCTGTCGAAGTCTGTACGCGATCGCCAACTCGAACCGGAATATCCCCAATCGTCCCGTTATCCGGTGCGGAAACCGTGTGGTAGCGCAGTTGGACGCTCTGCTGCCGAACAGTCGCTTCGGTTGCGGCCACATCTGCTCGGGCCGCGTCATAGGCGGTCTGCGCCTGGTCGAGTTCCTGCTTCGGGATCACTCCGGCGGCGTACAGGTTCTTTTTGCGCTCGAGGTCCACACGATCATATTCCAGCGTCGCCTGTTTGTTCTTTAGCGACGCTTCCTGCGACCTCAACGTGGCCTCCTGGAGTCTCGGATCTATCACCATCAGCGGCTGTCCGGCGGTCACTTGCTGGCCAGAGTGCACGAGGATTTTAGTGATCTGCCCCTCAACTTCAGGTTGGAGAATGGCCGAACCGCGTGCTTCCAGGGTCGCGATATATTCCGTATACTCGGGAACCTTCTTCGTCTGAACCGTCTCAGTTTTTACCGGCAATCCGGACATGACCGGCCCCGCAGGTTTGCCTTTGTCGTGATCGCAGGCACTAAAGAAAAAAAGAAGTGCGATCGTGCACGCGGCCGGCATTAGGAACTTGGAGAAAGCCATAAGTGCTCCGATGTTTAAAAGCCACAATGAATGTTCACAGCGCCGACTAAAGATAAATCAACCAATTAGGATTAGCTGTGTCAAGGCCAATGTCAAGAAATCAAAGGCGGGCTGATTACGGATTGAAGCTGGTCAAAAGCAGACGAAAAAAAGCGGCGGAATTTTCCGCCGCTCTGCTGCACGTCGAACCTACCGCGATTCGGCTACGGTGTTCTTCTGAAGCCATTCGGCCAGCGGTTGCTCTTGCCGCTGCTTCAGTTCGATACAGTAGTTGATGGATTCCTGAATGCCCTTGAACTGTCGCTCCGCCCCTGGAATCGGGTGCGCATCGTAGAAATTTTTCACGTCGTCTCGTTTCTGAGCATCGCAGAAACTCCCCGTTCCGCCGAAGGCAACCGGAGCTGCTCCCTCTATCCCGCCCCCAGCTTTCTTCGCCAGGTCATTCCAGTGCGTCTTGACGAAGTTCCATGCCAGGTCGCCGCCCGCATGGTTCTCCATCACCATCGGAATGATATACAAGTCCTGGTTGCGCACCGCGGGCGACAAAGCAAACTCAAGCGTCCTCTCCAACAATTGCGGCTGCTGGAAATCGGCTAGCGCGTAGAAGTACTTGTAATACTCCTGCGGCGTCTTCGCCTCTTTCAGCTTCGCCATGAACTGGTCATACAGGTCCGCGTTCCCATGCAGCGCCGCTACCTCTATGGCAACTCCCGAAAGATTTGGCGAAACGCTCGTCGGGTCTTTCATGTACTCCTGCGTCAGTTTCTGGCACTCAGCAATAATCTCCGGATCCTCACCGGTCCGACCGCCGAGTATCCCGTACAGCCTTGGCCTCAATGCGGCAACTGAATCCGATTCTCCCGGCTTCGGCAGCATCCCGATATCGTTCAGCACAGGTTTGAAGTAGCCGCGAACCCATTTCTGAAATTCCGGCCGGTCATTCTGGCTGATCAAATGGCGCCCGATGTACTGTACCGGTCGAATGATCTCGGAAAGCACGAAAGTGTTCCGGTCACCCTTCAGACTATCGACAAGGGAGAGGAATTGCGGCACGGTGTGCCGTCCCGCACGCACCAGCGCCCAATCGTCTGCGACCAGCGAAATGCGCTCTTCGGGTTTGAGTTCCGTCTCGAGCGATGTCCCTTTCACTGCCTGTGCGTCGAAGCCGTAGCGGTAGTAACCCGCGCCGCCCGCGTCAGGGAAAATCCGAGTGCTGCTGTTGGACAAGGTGAATGTCTGCTGCTTGGAACTGAGCAGTTCGCATTGCATGCCGCCGGGCTTCGAGCCGGTATTTAATCCTTCCAGGCACACCGGGATGGTCCAGGTCTCGTTCCCACCCTTCGCAAACAGGTTCGGATCGTAGTAGTAGCGCTTCTGTGAAAGCGTGACTTCCGTCTTACCATTCGCCTGCTTCACCGAAGCATCGACGAAAGGAACGCCGGGTTGCATCACGAAGCTTTCCATGATCTTGTCCGCTGGTTTCTTTGAGACTGCCGCTTGCGTATTCCAGAAATCCTGCGCCGTCGCATTGCCGTATTGATGCTGCTCCAGGTAGCGATTCACGCCAGCGCGGAATGTTGCCGGCCCGAGATACGATTCGACCATGCGCAATACGGCAGCGGACTTTCCGTATGCAATTCCATCGAAGAGCGCGTTGATCTGCGCCGGTGTCTCCGCTTCCTGGTGGATTGGGCGCGTCGCGACGACAGAGTCGCCGTTCATCGCACTGTTTGCTTCCGCCACTACTTGTTCGTTCTGCTTCCACTCCGGCTTCCACGCTTCCAGCGGCTTGGCGGTCATCCACGTTGCGAAGCCCTCGTTCAGCCAGATGTCATCCCACCACTTCATGGTCACCAAGTCGCCGAACCACTGGTGCGCCATTTCGTGGGCGATCACACCTGCGATGTTGATCTTCTGGTCCTCAGACACCGTCTTGGGATCGGCCAGCAACAGCGACTCCCGGTAGGTGATCGCGCCTGCATTTTCCATTGCGCCCGCTTCAAAATCGGGGACCGCAATCTGGTCCAGTTTGTGGAACGGATACTTGATCGCGAAGTACTGGTCGTAATAGTGCAGGATGTGCTTGGTCGCTTCCATGGCGAAGGCACCCATCTGTTCCTTGCCCGGAACAGAACATACCCGCAGCGGAATCCCATCTTCCTGGTCCGAAATGCACTTCCACTCGCCCACGAGCATGGCAACCAGATAGCTGGAGAGCTTAGGCGTCTGCGCAAACTTCATGGTGTGCGAATTTGCGCCCGGCCCCGGCGTATCCGATATCATTTTGCCGTTCGAGATCGCCGTATCTTCCTTGGGAGCGATGATCGTGATGTCGAACGTAGCCTTGTAATCCGGTTCGTCCCAGGACGGGAAAGCGCGCCTCGCGTCCGTCGCTTCGAATTGCGTCACCGCGTACTTCCGCCCGCCTGACTTGCTGAGGTAAAACCCACGGAGTTTGTTGTTCAGGATTCCGGTGTACTTGATATGAATGGTCGCAGCGCCCGCGGGAATCTCCTTCGGAACCGTGAGCGTCGCCATTTCGTTCTTCTCATCGGTCGTGACAGTCGCCTTCTGCGATTTTCCTCCGGCATCAATCGTTACGTCCTCGAACTTGATTTCGGCGGCATTCAGAACAATTTTCGACATCGGTTGAGGAACATTCACCTGGATGATTTCATCACCGCCAAACGTATCGTTTGTGAAGTCCGGCGAAAAAGTGAGCTTGTAGGAATTGGGGACTGCCGTATGCGGCAGACGCTGGGCCTGGCCAACCGCCGCCAGCCCAAGGACAACCAGGAAACACACAATCGTCTTTTTCATGTTTTTTTAGAATCCAGAAGGTCTTTCGTGCCCTGCTTCCTCGCGAGGATTTGCTCAACCCAGAAAGTGGGCGAGTGCTCTATGCCGTCCCAAGTGACGCGGTGCGCATGCACACAAGGGTCTCCGGTTGGACGGCCTGAAACGCAATACGTTAGTCGCGAGCGCGAAGTTCCGTGGCTTGAGCCGTTTCCGTCAGTGGGATGCACACCAGAGCTTTTGCAGTAGCCTGTTAATCGCTCCAAAGCCCGGAAATCATGGTCCCGACGCAGTGATTGGCGCCAAACCAATAGGCTATCTCGCGGTAGTCGTCGAGTTGAAAGATCGCTAAATCGGCGTCTTTACCGGGTTCAATACTGCCCTTACGATCACCCAGTCCGAGCGCATAAGCCCCATTGATGCCGGCCGCCGCCAACGTTTCAGCGGGCGTCATCTTCATCTGGGTGCAGGCGATCGAGAGCACCATCGGCATGCTCGCCGTTGGCGAAGTTCCGGGATTGTAGTCAGTCGCCAGCGCCACCGGCACCCCTGAGTCAATCAACTTCCGCGCCGGCGGGTATTGCCCTGTGGCAAGAAAGTAGTTGGCTCCCGGCACTAACGTCGCAATCGTATCCTGCTTCGCCAGGATCGCGACATCGTCGTCACTCACGAAATCCATGTGATCGAAAGATGCCGGCCGGAACCGCAGGAACGGCTCAAGCTCCGACCTCGTAAGTTGGCAGACATGCGCACGAACCTCAAGCCCATGCTTAACCGCCGCTTCGAGAATTCGCTCCGTCTGCGCCAGCGTAAACGCATTGTGCTCGCAAAAAACATCGGCGTACTTCGCGAGCTTGCGTCTCGCAACTTCCGGAATTGTCTTTTCGATCAGCTCTTCGACATATCGATCCGGATCTGCTTTATGCTCGGGCGGGGGCACGTGCGCCCCCAGAAACGTGGAAACCACAGTTCCCGGCCACTGCTTTGCGGCATCGTGTATCGCTTCCAGTGACTTGATCTCCGACTCGTGACTGAGCCCGTATCCGGACTTCGCCTCAATCGTCGTGGTCCCATAGGCGGCCATCTCGCGAAATGCGTCGAGCACCTTTTTGCACAATTCCTTTTTTGATGCGCTCCTTACCCCTTCAATACTGGAGCGAATCCCGCCGCCCGCTTCCGCGATCTCCGCGTATGTCGCGCCCTCGATGCGTTTCTCAAAATCAACCAGTCGCGGCGCCACGAATACGGGATGCGTGTGCGAATCGACAAAACCGGGGATCACTATCTTGCCCCGGCAATCGACTTCAACGACTTCCTTACTGTGCTTCTTGAGCCAGGCGTCGCGATGCATCTCGCGGGTTGTTCCCACAGAGGCAATTTTCCCGCCGCTGATGAGCACCGCGCCGTCGCGTATAAGACCAATCTCGCCGAGCGCTTTGCCTCGCCGCGGCCCAAAATACGCGGGCAGTTGCAGCGTCACTAGTTGCGCGATGCTGTGAAGGAGGACGGGAGCGGCGATCTTCTGTGCTGTAGGTTTCATGATTTGTCATCACGAGTGGAGACTTTGCCACCATACCCAAAACGGGATCACAACATCGGAATGTCTATCCCTTTCTCCTTCGCGAACCGCTTCGCTTCCTCGTACCCGGCGTCCGCATGCCGTGCCACGCCGATTCCCGGATCGTTCGTCAGCACGCGTTCGATCCGTTTCGCCATTCCGTCGGTCCCGTCCGCGACCGTGACCTGCCCCGCATGCTGCGCGTAGCCAATTCCAACTCCGCCGCCGTTGTGAATCGACACCCACGAGGCACCGCTCGCCGTATTCAGCAGCGCGTTGAGCAGCGGCCAATCCGCAACCGCGTCCGAACCATCTTTCATGGATTCGGTCTCGCGGTATGGCGACGCCACAGAGCCGCAGTCGAGATGATCGCGCCCCATGACAATCGGCGCCTTAATCTTCCCCTTCTTGACGAGGTCGTTGATCGCCAATCCGAACTGCGCCCTCTCGCCGTACCCGAGCCAGCAAATGCGCGATGGCAGACCCTGGAACTTGATCCGCTTCCGCGCGAGATCGATCCACCGCGAAAGTATTTTGTTCCCCGGAAACATCTGCAGCACGAGATCGTCCGTCACCGCAATATCGGCCGGATCGCCGGACAGGGCTGCCCAGCGGAACGGCCCACGTCCTTCGCAGAACAGCGGCCGAATGTACGCCGGAACAAATCCCGGGAAATCGTAGGCGTTCTTGACGCCACGCTGAAACGCGAATGTCCGGATGTTGTTACCGTAATCGAAGGTCACCGAGCCCATCTTCTGCAGCTTCAGCATTCCCTCGACGTGCCGCGCAATCGCGTCCATCGACTTCTCTTGGTATGCCTTCGGATCGCGTTTCCGCAATTCCAAAGCCTCAGCCAGCGTCATCCCATTCGGCACATATCCGTTCAGCGGGTCGTGCGCCGATGTCTGGTCCGTCAGGATGTCCGGCACCACGCCGCGGTCAGCAAGTTCCGGAATGATGTCGGCACAATTGCCAACGAGCCCGACCGAGATGTTCTCTTTCTTGCGAACCGCGTTCTTCAGAATTCGCAGCGCCTCGTCGAGGGAGTTCACCATGAAATCGCAGTAGCCGGTCTTCAGGCGCTTCTTGATTCTTTCCGGGTCAACGTCGATTCCAAGGAAGGCCGCTCCCGTCATCGTCGCCGCCAGTGGCTGGGCGCCACCCATGCCTCCCATACCGCCGGAGACGATCAGTTTGCCCGAGAGATCGCCGCCAAAATGCTTGTTGCCCGCCGCCGCGAAAGTCTCGAACGTCCCCTGGATAATCCCCTGCGACCCGATATAAATCCACGAGCCCGCCGTCATCTGGCCGTACATCATCAAGCCGGCGCGCTCCAACTCGTTGAATTTCTCCCAGTTCGACCAATGCCCGACCAGGTTCGCGTTACAGATCAGTACCCGCGGGGCGTAATCGTGCGTTTTGAAGATCCCGACCGGCTTGCCCGACTGCACCAGCAGCGTCTCGTCGCTCTCCAGCGACTTCAGCGAGCGAACAATCGCGTCGTAGCAGTCCCAGTTGCGCGCCGCACGGCCAGTCCCGCCATAAACCACCAGGTCGCGCGGACGCTCACCGACGTCTTCGTCAAGATTGTTCATGAGCATGCGCATGGCGGCTTCCTGTTGCCAACCCTTGCAGCTCAGTTCGTTTCCTCGGGGAGCTTTAATAGGAGAGTAAGTGCGCGTAGGAGTCTCGGTTTCCACCGGCATAGTGCGCCTCTAAAGGAATTATTTAACCGAGAATCTTATTGTTTTGGGAGAGCGGAAGCAAACTGCGGGAGCAACGCCAACAACTCTCACTCCAGGTACAACTCCAAACAACGCTGGAACATGGGACGCTGGCTCAAGCCTTCTTCGATCAGCGTCCAGTCCTCGGCGGCCCACTTCATGACTTCAAGTTTTCGTTTAAGAATTTCAGCGTACGGTTCCACGCGTCCTTAGCGTCTTCCGGCTTGTACCCGCCTTTATTGTTTGGATTCTCAAACGCGTGTCCCGCATCGGGATAGATTTTTATTTCAATGACTTTCCCGAGCTTCCTCATCTGTTGCTCGAACGTGTGGACCGAGTCCGGCGTGATTCCGCGATCCTGCCCGCCGAATATCCCAAGCACCTTTGCGTTGATCTTCTTGAGGGTCGAATCTTCGGTTGCGAGGTGCCCGTAGTTGATTACGTCCACAGCGAGTTTCGGCTGCAGTACAGCGAGATCGAGCGCATACCCGCCGCCCATGCACCAACCAATCGCACCAATCCTGTTCTTTTTTACGTTCGGTTGCGAGGCTAGGTAGTCATAGGCTGCCAGCAGGTCACTTTGGGCTCGGTCCTCCGGCACGCCGCGCATCAACTCGTGCGCTTCCTCGGGCGTCGTCGCTACTTTGCCACGATAGAGATCGATCGCAAGCGTCTCATATCCCTGGTCCGCCAGTTTCCTCGCTTGCTCCTTGACCCAGTCGTTCAATCCCCACCACTCATGGATTACAACCAGCGCCGGAAACGGACCATTCCCGTTGGGCGTGTATAGAACCGCATTGACGGTTTCATTGCCACTCTTATACGAAACGTTCTTCTCCGTGGCAGCAAAACTGGCCCCACTGAGCACAAGAACGAATAGGCAAAGGATCAGTTTCCTCATTCGTACCTCCGCGAAATGAGATGCGATTGCAGGTTGCCGGATTCAAACATTGAAAACGTGGGGATAAGGTACAAGGCGCAAGGCACAAGGGCAGGTCGTTAAAGTTTTTCTTGGACCTTGTACCTTGAACCTTGCACCTCCGGCCCGTGCCATTCCCTTCCGAGGCGCCTTCCATTTACTATCTTCCGCATGTCCAGACGCCTGCGCCGCCTCAGCGTAATTCTCTCTCTTCTATTTTCCGTCAATCTGCTGGCCCAAACCTCTGGGCCGCTGCGCTTCGAGGTCTCGCTCGATCCGGCGCTAAGTTCGTCGGCAACTTCTGGCCGCTTGATCGTATTCATGACAAATGACCCGATGCCGAGACAGGTTATCGGCCAACATTTCGGCGAGCCGGAAACCGTGAAAACGTGGGTCACCGCCCGCGAAGTCCCGCACCTCGCCCCGGGCGAAACCGTCGAACTCGATCCCAACGAGATCGCCTATCCCGAAGCTTTCGCCAAGGTGCCCGCAGGCAACTACCAGGTGATGGCGCTGCTCGACGTCGATCACAATGCGGCTTACAACCTCTTCACCGATGCCGATCTTCGCAGCGCCGTAGTACAACTCAAGGCGCTGAATCCTGCCCAAGCAGGCCCGGTCGATCTGAAGCTCAGCCTGCACGTTCCACAGATGGCCGCCATTGATCTCCCGAAGGGTGACGAGATGATCGATTTCGTCAGCCCCTCGCTTACTAAGTTCTGGGGGCGGCCGATTCACATGCGCGGCATCGTGGTACTCCCACCCAAGTACGCAACCTCTAAGGGGCGCTATCCCACCGTTTACCTGACTCATGGGTTCGGCGCAAACATCAACTACCTGGCAAAGGAATTCGGCGAAAGCCTCCCGAAAGAAATGGCGGATGGCGAATTGCCGCCAATGATCTATGTGCTTCTCGATGAATCCTGCCCCGGTGGCACGCACGAGTTCGCAGACTCCGTGAACAATGGCCCATGGGGCCACGCGCTCACCACCGAACTGATCCCATACCTCGAGCACAAATATCGGATGGACGCCCGCCCAAGCGGACGCTTCCTCACTGGCCACTCTTCCGGCGGCTGGGCGACGATGTGGATGCAGGTCGCATACCCGAAAGTCTTTGGCGGAACCTGGTCGACTTCACCCGACCCCGTCGATTTTCGCGATTTCACCAACATCGATCTGACGAAAGACTCTAACGTCTATACCCGTCCCGATGGCACGTCCACGCCGCTCGTCCGCATGGATGGCAAAGAGGTCGAAAGCTTCGAGCAATACTCGAAGGAAGAAGCGGTTCTTGGTGCTTATGGCGGACAGATCTCGTCGTTTGACTGGGTCTTCAGCCCGCGCGGAAAGGACGGGCGGCCTGAGCCCATGTTCGACCGTTCGACCGGCGAGATACATCACAACGTCGCCGACTACTGGCTAAAGCATTACGATATCGCCCGCATCCTTGCCGATAACTCGAAGCAACTGGCGCCGGAACTGAAAAACAAAATCCACATCATCGTCGGCACCGCTGACACGTTTTACCTTGACGGTGCCATTCACCTTCTGCAGAAGCGGATCGCCGGTCTCGGCTACAGCGCCAAGTTCACGTATCTTCCGGGACGCACGCACTTTGATTTGTACAAGGGAGGCTTGGAAACGCGGATTGCGGAGCAGATGTACGACGTCGCCCGGCCGGGCAATCACTGGAAACCGTCGAAGGCTCCATCTGCCGCCACAGAATTGGCTAAGTAACTTCCGTCAGGCCGCGAGATGGTGGTTCTCCGCAATCAACCAGTCGATGTGTGCTTCGACCGTTATGCGGGCAGCCTGGCTATCGACATCATGTCCGTCAAGCAGCAGCGTGTCTTCGTCGTAGATCTCGTATTTCCAGCGAAGAGCCCTGTGGCTTTTCGGGTCACGTACGGGCGTAATCACCGCAGAATATCCGTTGTAGCTGTAGATCATTTCGACACCTCAACTGAATTGTGCGTTACAGGTTCGCCGCCTTCTTAAGGCTCAAAGGAACTAATTTTGGCAATCCCTGTTCGAATCCCACGCGGAAATGTTTCGAACATTCCTTGCAAAGCCAGTAACACTGTTCGAAGAGCTGTTGCTGCGTCATCTGCAATCCCGAGGCGGGATTCGCGAGGAACAGCTTCCCTTCTCCAAGATATCTGAACTTTTCCGTGCAACCAGGATTGGCACACTGACTAACCATGGTCACTCCGTTAGGCAAACAAGCGAGCGCCGCATGTTTCGCGATCAGGACGTGATTTCCACGCTGGAAATCGATCCAGCTCCAGCGATGCTACCTGTGTCTAAACTGACCTTCGATCGTTGAATCACCCGTTCTTGCACGCCTTCCACAAGTCATCCACAACTCTTCCTTCGCAACAGGAAGGCACCCTGACATACCTCCAGATGCATGATTTCTGCACCTGAGTTGTTTTTCAGAGAAGCAGGTCGGAAAATCCGGAACACGTCATTACGCGCCACCCACCCCATGAAAAAGCCACATACCGCATGCGGCCGTGACTCTATACAGGCACGTGATCTTTTCGCCGAGGTATTTCTTGTTTTTGACCGCGTAGATCTGCGGTTCACAAAAGGGCGGCCCTCCCGGTATTTACCAGGCGGACCGGTCGGGGCAAAAGGTGAGTGCGGCGGCACGAACCAGCCGGAGTTCGCGACCGTTTGGCGGCATCAAGTAGCCGACGTGCATCACCAGCGCCTCTCGAACTTATAGGTAGTGCGTCCGCCGACGCTGTGCCGTTTAGCGAGCATCTGGCAGAACCGCTGATCGATATTACGCAAATGCGCTTTCGGATGTTCCGCGAACTACTTCTCCTGAAGGATTTCGAGCAGTTGACGGAGCGCGGCTTGGAGTTCGTCCGCGCCGGCAATAGGACCAGCGGGCCGCGAGGACTTGAGATCTGCCGTGAGATATTTCAGCGTGCGCGTTGCCGCGCCAATGCGTTCCCGAAGGACCGCATCCGTGATTTGCGCGCCAGGGCCGCTCCCATCGATCGCCTGTTGTACCACATAACCTGTCGTGCGCACGCGGTCCACCGCTTCCCGGAATGACGACAGCACTCGCCGGTCAACCAGTCCCGCCACAAGCAACTTATCCAGGTGCGTCAACGAGCGGGATACCTGCTCGATCTGCGAATTGAGCTGGTCCGCGTATGCCTTTCCAGAATCCGCAAAATCGTCCACCCGAATCGGCATGCCTTCTCCTCGCAAATGGGAACCAAGTTGGCTTAGCGCTGGGGGAGTTCGCTTACCTTGAACACTATCATAGGCCACCCAGGCCACCAGCTTACGCCAGTAATCGCCCAGTAACCGAGTTCAGCAACAACTCTGAACCTCTAACTCCGCTTACAGATCCGGAGGACTAGCCTTGGGCCCTCCGCCAACTGCTGGTGTGGTCGGTACTCCACCGGCAGCCTGCACCAGTTGCCGAAGAGGCTCCAGCACCACGAAGCGTACAGCTCCCTGGGGTTTAGCGGCTTCATCCAGAGCCGCAAGGCTCGTGGTCAACCAACCCTGTGGTGGCGTCGTTTGGGTCTGAATGTAGTTCACCGCCTCTAGTCCCGCATTCGCGAGCCAATCGAATTCCTGGACTCGCGGCGCAACCTCCGCCAATACCGGATGGGTATCCACAGTCGCCTTCACTTCCGGCACCGCGGCCTTCCAGCGATTCAGAATCGCTGCTAACTGCTCTCCATTGTGCGCGGGATCGACAAGGAACGTATCCACCGCTGCCTGCAGTTCACGGCCGGCGGGCGGGTCCGGAACCACCGCATCCGCCATACGAACGTAGGGAAACAGTTGGTTCACCTTCTGAGCGTGATGGCGCTGGCCGGTGGTGCCGGGTTGCAGAGTTGAGGCAAAAACCATCATCGGTCCGATATCGCGATCCTGCACCATGCGCCGCAACATCCGTGCCGTATTTTCCTCATGCTGCAGTCCCAACTCCTCGAGTTCAATACTCATGCGCGCCAGCCGGCGATACATGTCAGGAACATCCCGCACACTGCCCGGGGACCACAGCCGCTCCGCAACCGCGGCCAGTCGCGGCCAGATGCGCGAGTCGATTGTCTCTGGTGTTACCTGCTCGGACCACATGCACGCTTCCCCACCCAGTACAAGCTTCGCCTGCTCCGGCGTAAGGTCTGAATCCGGCGGCAGCGGATCGCCCAGGTAATGCTCTGACGCAGGCTTGATCAGGTCGAGGTAATACGGCTTGGCGAGGATTCCCCTGTACCCTTGCTTCGCGCCCGTATTCAGCGACTCCTGCCCGCGCCAAGACTCCACCACTACATCCTTCGGCAGATCGGGATGGAAAATCTCATCCCACCCGACCATCTTCTTTCCATGCTTCTTGAGAATTTTCTCTATGCGCTTATTGAAGTACGCCTGGAGCGCGGCATTGTCCTTCAGGTCATGTTTTTTCTTGAAAGCCTGGATCGCCGGATTTGCGTCCCACTGTCTCCCGGTGCTTTCGTCACCGCCGATGTGGATGTATTCGTCCGGAAAGAGCTTCGCCATTTCCCGGAGAAAAGCATCCAGAAATTTGTAGACGTGCTCATCGGCGGGATTGAACGTCGGATCAAATACTCCCCACTCCCGCTCAATCTGGTACGGCCCCGGCGCGCTGGCATACTGCGGATATGCAACGAACCAGGACGTCGAGTGGGCAGGCATATCGAATTCAGGCATGACCCGTATCCCGCGCTCGGCCGCGTACGCGATCACATCCTTCACCTGCTCCTGCGTATAGAACTGTCCGTCGCTGCCCATTTGGGCGAGCTTCGGAAATTTCTTGCTCTCAATGCGGAATCCCTGGTCCTCGGTGAGATGCCAGTGCAGCACGTTCATCTTGACGGCCGCCATGCCATCGAGCGTCCGCTTGATCTCCTCAACAGGCTCAAAGTGCCGTCCCACATCGACCAGTAATCCTCTCCACGGGAACCGCGGTGCGTCCTGAATGCTGACCGCCGGAACGTAGTAGCCTTTCGAATCGCTATCGACGAGTTGCAGGAAAGTTTCGAGCCCCCGGAGCACACCAACGCTTTCATTCGCGCTCAGTACGGCCTGTGTCGGCGTGATCTCCAGCGTGTAGGATTCGTCCTCGCCGAACTGGGGGATCGCCGGGCTTGGTCGCTTGCAGTGAATGAGCAAGCGCGCCGTCGTGCCACTTCCCAAATCCGTCGCGATCGTGTACCCAGTGCGGCCTTCCAACCGATGCACCATCCGCTGCACACCATCTTTCAAGACAGTACCCGGTTGACTATCCGTAGATACGGCAAAGCTTCTATCAATCAGCATCTTGCCCGAATGAAACGCAAGATGAGCCGGAACCGGCATGAGATTGTGCCGGTACTCAAGGGACGACTGGGCTACACAAAAGCAGGACGAAAGGACAAATGCGATGAGCAGGAATTGGGCCACCCGCATTGGATCTCCGGAACAAGATTTTTCTGAAGGCAGGCCAGTATAGCTGGTTCAGAACGAAGCGCGAAGTGACGGCGAACTTCGGGTCCACGCACCGCATCCATTCGGACGAGGTGGCCAATATGCAGAACGGACAGAAGCTCTGGAAAGGCGCAGTGTCGGGAGCGGTCGCGGGTTTAGCGGCGTCGTGGACCATGAATCAGTTTGAGTCGTTGTGGAGCAAAATCGAGAAGAAGGAGAGTGGTCAGAGTCAGCCAGGTGAGGATGAAGATGCCACGATGAAAGCCGCGAATCTCGCTGCGGAAAAGACGCTGCATCGCGAACTCTCGAAAGAGGAAAAGAAGAAGGCCGCTCCGTATTTCCATTACGGATTCGGCACCCTGATGGGCACTCTCTACGGCATTCTCTCCGAAGAGTTCCCTTCCGCCAGGTCGGGCTTCGGAACCGCGTTCGCGACTGGCCTGTTTCTGGTCGCCGATGAAGGTGCCGTTCCTGCTCTCAAACTGAGCAGATCAGCCAAAGAGGTTCCTCTGTCCTCTCATCTGGAGGCGCTTGCGTCGCACCTCGTTTATGGCGTGAGTACAGAGTCGGTACGCCGCGGAATGCGTGCGGCGCTCGGAAACGAGCATCTGAGCACCGAAGGGATCAAGTCCACGGCGAAGCAAGCGAAGAACGCGGCTATCCACTGGGAGGTTCCAACCCGGGGAGAGGTCCGAAGAAAGTTCTCAAAGGTAAAGAAATCTGCCAAAAAGGTAATGAAGCAGGTCGCGTAATCACACCCGCAGCAGGTGTACCGTGAACCATCCCTGCGGATCGCTCCATGTCCGCTCCAGCTGAAACCCGCCGTTTTCGGCAATAGCGCGGATCATCGTCATCGTGAACTTGTAGCTGTTTTCGGTATGAATGGTCTCGCCGCGCTCAAAATGTATATTCAGGCTGAGCGCGGCGATGAACACCGTCTGCTCGCGCACGCTCTCCAGGTGCATCTCGATTCGAGACTCATTCGCGTTCCAGATAGCTCGATGCCGGAACGAATCCACGTCGAAGTTCGCGCGAAGCTCGCGGTTGATGTGCCGCAGAATGTTCTTGTTGAACGCGGCAGTGACCCCACGCGAATCGTTGTAGGCACGCAGCAGAACGTCTTTCGGCTTACACATGTCAGTGCCCAGCAGAACGGCATCGCCCTTCTTGAGCGAGAGCGCCACATTCCGCAGCAACGACCCCGCATAAAACGGCTCAAAGTTTCCAATGCTTGAACCGATGTAGAGAACCAGTTTCCGTCCGTCCACCTGCTCCAACCCGGCCAGCGACTCCGTGTAATCGAGAACTTCGGGACACACTTCAACCGCAGGTAAAGCCTCGTTGATCCGCTGAACAGCATCTTCCAGCGCCGAGTGCGAAACATCGATCGGCACAAACCGAACTTGTTCCTGCATGGTTTGAAGTTCCCGCAGCAATACCAGCGTCTTTGCTGCACTCCCGGCACCGAGTTCCAGAACGATGAGCTTTTCCGGCGGAGCCGGCGCCGGGTGGCCATTCGCGGAGGTTTGCAAAATGTCGCGTGCATACGACGTCAGGATCGAGTGTTCCGTCGCCGTCAGGTAGTACTCGGGCAGCCGAGTGATCTCCTCGAACAGAACCGACCCTGCCGCGTCGTAAAAATACTTCGGCGACAACCTCTTCGGCTTGGCGAGCAATCCGGCGGCGACGTCCATCGCCATCGGCGAAAGAATTTGCTGCGCTCGATCAGCACGCATCGGCGACCAACCTTATTCCCATGAATTGCCAGCGCGCATGTGGCGGGAAGAAATTCCGATACGAAGCTCGAATATGCGATTGCGGCGTCGCGCACGAGCCTCCACGCAGCACGAACTGGTTGCACATGAACTTTCCGTTGTACTCGCCCACAGCACCTGCAGCAGGACGGAACCTGGGATATGCCGTATACGGGCTCGCGGTCCACTCCCAGACAGATCCGAACAGATCACTCACTCCGCTCTCCGACGCTGTCATCTGCGGTTCGAAATCGAGCGATTCGGCGAAGTGCCCCTCGACCGGCACTCTCTCTGCCACCAATTCCCACTCAGCCTCAAGCGGAAGCCGCGCTCCGGCCCAGCGCGCAAACGCGTCCGCCTCGTAATAACTCACATGGCAAACGGGATCATCGAGAATGACCGAATGAGTTCCTGAACTGGTAAAGACCTGCCACTCGTCTCCCTCGCGCTCCCAATACAGCGGCGCCTCCCATCCAAGGCGGCAGACTGTATCCCACCCGTCGGACAGCCAGAGTTCGGGTCGGCGGTATCCGCCGTCGTTCATGAAATCCAGATACTCGCTATTGGTGATCAACCGCGATGCAATTTTGAACGGCTGCAATAAAAGTTCATGCCGCGGTGACTCGTTATCGAACGCGAACCCATCGCCCGAATGCCCGATTTCAACAATGCCACCCGGGAACTCATGCCAGGTCCGCGCGGGTGCCCCACGTCTGCCGTTCTCAGCTGACGTGGCTCTTTCCTTCTTCTTCGAGCGGTAACTCGGTTTCAGCGGCTGCGACCAGAAGGCATGCTTGATGTCCGTGACAATGAGTTCCTGGTGCTGCTGTTCATGGTTCAACCCGAGTTCAACCAGTTGCGCTGCCTCGGGTCGCAAATCTGATTCCAGCAGTTCCCTCACTCCCTCATCGACCGCGCGCCGGAAATCCCACACTTTCTCCAGCGACGGCCGCGAGAACGTGCCCCGCGAATCACGTGCCGGATGCTTCCCCACCTGCTTGTAGTAGGAATTGAAAACGGTTCGGAACTCGGGGTTAAAGGGTTTATAGCTCGGAAGGTATTCGCTTAGCAGAAACGTCTCGAAGAACCAGGTTGTATGCGCCAGGTGCCACTTGGTCGGACTCGCATCCGGCATGGACTGAACCATCTGGTCCTCTGCCGAAAGCGGCTCGACCAAAGTACAACTCCAGCGACGAACGCGTTCGTAGTCGGCGAGTAGATTGCCCCGCGATTTCAGAATCTCTGCGGCACTAGACAAAGAAACACCCCGGCCATCCTCAACTGTCAGTAAAAGATGCACGTGAGGGGTCGAGTGATTCGTTAGTTTTGGGGAAATTGGCGCGTATTTGCGTTAGGCCGAATCAGTTCCCTGCGCCACAAGGCGACGAATGAAAGACCGCGCCTGCTGGTCCGGAGAAACAAATTGGAAGCCGTAGTGAAACCCCTTGGCCTGCCGAACTTCGGCCCGTATCTGGTTCTGTTGCACCAGATTAGGAGAACGAAACTCGACCCAGACTTCCTTCTGCTCTGGCAGTTCCTGGGTCAGAATGGCCCCGAACCCGCCCTCGCTGATCGTGATACAGCGCCCATGCACAACGTCGACTCCTTCCGCCTGCGTGAGGATCCGTACACGCATATCGAGTTTGCGCCGAATGTACCGGCGGACGGGCCGAGGGCTTTCGTTGAATTTCTGTTTCGACATGGAGCTCTTGCAAACAGCGGTGTCAAATTTGTATCAGATTTCTGCGAAACTAGCATGGGCTCGCGCCGGATCCTCACCCGCAAGTTGTAGTTGCAAGAGTGGTGCCTGATCACTCACCCAGGCTTACCTTGACGCCATAAGGCGGCGTGATCTTTCCTTTTTCCGGGCGCGACAGAGGTGCGGTTAGCAATATCACGGACCGTCCACGCAAAGCATCCAGCACCGCCAGCACGCTCTGAAATGGCGCACGGGCATCCGCTTTCACATATACGGTGCCCGCCCTGAGGTGATTTAGTGCAGGCGTGTCCACCTGATTGGTTCCGAGAACCAGCCTCCCATCTCTCATGATGGTCACAACGTTAGCGTCTTCGGCATCCGCCTCGGGCACCTGTACGGCATGACTGTCCTCTAACATCTGCACCGAAATCCCTGGCCGCAGCACTGGTTTGGTTGCATCTTGAGCGAACGCAATCGTCGTCGCAGCTAATACGAGCAGGCACACTCCAAGCGTAAGTTTCATGACTTCCACTCCTTTCGACACTTTTAGGGGAACTATTTAAGGGGAACTATTCCGCCTTCGCGCCGCCGAGCGACGCTGTAGCCAGTGTTCCACCCAGTCCCATCGTCTCCACCGCCGACGACGGCACAATCACCATCGATCCTCGTTCCTTGATGGCCTCATACAGCATGTTCATCGCCCGCAGATGCAGCGCCGTCGGATTCTCCTTATATGCGGCCGCAGCCTGCACGAACTTGTCGGAAATTTCCGTCTCTGCCTGCCCAAGGATGATCCTCACCAGCCGGCCCGACTTGGAAGAGGTTGTCACCCTTGCGTAGCGAGGGGATTCGCGCCAGTAACTCTTTTCGAGTGGTCTGGCGTACCCAACTGTCTTGAGTGCAGCGAGGGTCCGATGTACTCGAACTTGGAAGATGATGGCTTCGACACGAAAGGCGATGGCAATAGTTCCAACAACCAATGCGAACGCTACTGCCCCTCTGCGAAAGCCTCGGCTTCTGATCTTTCGCCAAACCCAGGCGGTTGCTGGGAACCACTTCGAGAAGCCCATAGTCTGCTTAGAACCCGGAACTGCTGCTGTTGTTCCAACTTACAGGCCGCGCAGTAGTTGCGACAACGAGAGGCTGAAGCCGTCGGCGATTGTCTTGAGGACCCTTAAACTGGGATCCTTCTTTCCGTTTTCAATCTCCGAAAGGTAACTTCGATCAACCCCAAGCAACTCTGCCATTTCAACCTGCTTCCAGCCGCGCTCGAGCCGCAGGGCGCGAACACCGTTGCCGAGGCAGACACGAATGTCAACTGAAGCCATGCTTCTGTAAAAACACAAGCCCACGTGAAGTGGGCTTGTGAAGCTCGGTCAACCAGTGGGGGAGGTTTTGCGGTTAGAACGGTATATCTTCGTCCGTAATCCCGGTGTTGTCTCCCGCCGGTGCGTGCTCCGGCTCCGGCGCGCGCTGGTCGAAGTCGTTGTTGGCGCCCCGCTTCTGGAAGCCACCGCCGCCCGAGCCCTGACCGCCGCCCGGCCCGCCCAACAGCACCAGTTCATTCGCCACAACCTCGGTCATATATCGTTTCTGGCCCGACGTCTTGTCGTCCCAGGAGCGCGTCTGCAGTCGGCCTTCGATGTAGACTTTATTGCCCTTCTTCAGGTACTCGCCGGCGATTTCCGCGAGGCGCTGCCACAGCACCACGTTGTGCCATTCGGTGGTTTCCTGCCACTCACCGCTGGTTTTGTCCTTATACGAACTCGAGGTCGCGACAGTGATCTTCGCCACCGCTGTTCCCTGTGGCGTGTACTTCACTTCCGGATCTTTGCCCAGATTTCCTACGAGAATGACTTTATTGACGCTTTTGGCCATATCGGAGCTCCTTGCTTCGGAAGCACAACTATAACAGAGCAATAAAGGCGATACCCCGTGGAAAAAACCGCCCGATTTTCAAAACAGGAAAAACCTTCCCCGCCTGCGCAACGAGTTCCTCCGCCTCAAGTTCGAACCCGATGCAACCGATGAATTCCATTGTGTGTCGACTCGAAGAACGTTCTGCCGACCCCGCCAACGATGGAAACACTGAATATCTGGAAGGCACCGTGAAAGACATCACCGATCGCAAACTGGCCTTGCAGCAGGCGCAATACCTGGCCTACTACGATGTCCTGACCGGCTTGCCTAACCGCATGCTGCTCCGCGATCGTCTCAATGTCGCGCTGGCCTCGGCCCGCCGGCGGCACGAGAAAGTCGCCGTTTTTTTTATCGATCTCGACCGCTTTAGGATAATCAACGACTCGCTAGGTCACACCGTTGGTGATCATCTCCTGCAACAAGTGGCCGAACGCCTCAATCAATGGAGCCGCGAACAGGATACCGTCGCTCGCGTTGGCGGAGATGAGTTCCTGATCGCGCTCTCCGCCGTTCGCGAATTTTCCGATGCGGCTATCGTCGCCGGTCGCCTGGTGCGCGCGCTTTCATCCGAATTCAACATCGACGGCCACGTCCTCACCACGAGTTGCAGCATCGGCATCAGCATCTTCCCCGACCAGGGACGAGACATCGACACTCTCATCAAGAACGCCGAAGAGGCAATGTATTCGGCGAAAGAAAGCGGACGCAACACCTTCCGTATATTCACCGACGAAATGAATGCCCAGGTCGTTGAACGCATGACCCTGGAGCGGTTCCTGGGCCAGGCCTTTGAGACAAATCAGTTCTTCCTGATGTATCAGCCTCAAGTTGATATCGCCACCGGCCGGATCATCGGGTTCGAGGCGCTCGTTCGCTGGATGCACCCCATCATGGGTCTCATCCCCCCGGATAAGTTCATACGAATCGCGGAAAACTCCGGTCTCATCATGCCACTCGGAGAATGGGTACTCCGCGCCGCCTGCAAGGAAGCCCGACGCTGGCAATCCGAAGGTATTCCCGTCCCCGTCGCCGTCAACGTCTCGGCCGTGCAGTTCCGTCAGAAAGGATTTCAATACGTGATCGAACGGATTCTGGCTGAATCCGGCTTAGCCCCGCAGTTCCTTGAACTCGAACTCACCGAGAGCGTATTGCTCTCCGAAACCGATGCCATCTCTCGCACGCTCTACAACCTCAAGCAGATGGGGCTCGGGCTCACCATCGATGATTTTGGGACCGGTTACTCCAGCCTCAGCTACCTGCGGCAGTTCCCCGTCGGCAAACTCAAGATCGACCGCTCGTTCATTCGCAACGTCCCCGAAAATGCCGACGACGCCGCAATCACCTCAGCGATCATCAGCATCGCAAAGCGGCTACACTTGCAGGTAACCGCCGAAGGCGTCGAAACCGATGCACAAGCCGACTTCCTCCAACAGCAAGAATGCGACCACATCCAGGGCTATTATTTCCGGAAACCGCTGACGGCCGAGGAGGCCATGAAATTATTACGAGAAAATGTCGCTCTGCTGCCGCGGCAGGAATTGTTTGCAGCACCGTTCGGATTCAACAGCGGTACGCCCGCAATCCAGGCGCACTGAAACTTGGCTCAGGGGAATAGGGGTCAGGAGACTTGTCGTAGAACTTCTTCTGCGATGTTTCCGCCGGTTACAACCAGCACGGACTCTACTGTTCTCGACTGCCCCGCATGCGCCAACCATGCCGCCGTTGTAGCGGCTCCAGCCGGTTCCGCGAGAACGCCTTCGCGCTCCCGCAAATGTCGGATTCCCTGAAGGAGTTGCTCCTCGCTGACCAGGCAAACATCATCCACCAGTTCGCGGATCGCAAGCACGTTCTCCTTCACCGGGCTGCGCGTGGCGAGTCCATCGGCGATGGTGTCGCACGTTTCCGTGACGACGACTTCGCCCTTTTTCCACGACAGGTAATACGACGGAGCATTTTTCGCCTGTACGCCAACCATGCGCACGCTCGGACGAAGATGCTTTGCCGCCGCTGCCACGCCGCGGATCAATGCCGTATCCCCCATCGGCACCCATATCTCCGCGACATTCGGCAGTTGCTCGACTATTTCATATCCAATCGTTGCCGCACCCGCCGGAACCTCTGGACTCGTCGAGTCATCCAGCATGAAGGCTCCCGTTTTGAGCGTGTACTCCCTCGCGGCAGCAAGCGCATCGCTGATGTCTGCCCCGGCCTCGACAATGCGCGCCCCGAGGTCGGCAATCCGCCCGCGTTTAACCGGATTCGGGTTCTTCGGAAGGAAGATTACCGCCGGTATTTCGGAGCGATGTGCGGCCCACGCCACCGCCGCACCATGATTTCCCGTACTCGCCGCGACCACTTCTTTCACCGGCCGCACCTTCGTCTCCGCATGCAGCGCAAACAGTGCCCCGCGAACCTTAAAGGACCCGGTCGGCAGTCCTGTCTCATTCTTCAGGTAAACCCGTTTCGCATTGTCGCTCAGGGAATCCGCCGCTTGTAACGGAGTGGGCGGGAAACTCTCCCTGACAAAAGCACGCGCGTGTTGGATATCCGCCCAGTCAAGCTTCATTACAGTTGCCGTTTTCCCGATTGTCAGATTTCCCGATTTGCCGATGTCATGTAAGGCGATACAGCATAAAGTAGATCACTACGCCCGTCACCGACACATACAACCACAGCGGAAACGTCCACCGTGCGATCGCCCGATGCCGCAGATCACTGCGCTTCAAGCCGCGGCCCAGCGTGATCAGCACCAGCGGCACAATTGTCGCCGCCAGGATCGTGTGCGAGGTAAGAATCCCGAAATACACCGGTCGGATCCAGCCCTGCCCCGTGAAATGCTTCGGCCCGTGAATGAGCGCATGGTAGGTGAGGTAATTCACGAGGAATAGCGCCGACATCCCGACTGCCCCGACCATTACCCACTTGTGCACCTGAACTCTCTTGCGCCCGATGAAATACCTTGCCGTAAGAAGCAGCACCGCCGCCGTGCCATTGAGCAAGGCATCGAGCGTGGGGGCGATTTCGATGTAGGAAGGCATTCTAATGTGAAAGTAAGAAGATTCGACTCAAGGACTGGCCTCGACAGAAAAGATGAATAAGGTTCTCTGCGCCTCTGTGGTGAATTGGTTCTAAGCGGCTGGCTTCGTCGTTCTCCGGTTCGCCATCACAAACGACAGCGTGAACATCACCGCCGTAAACGCGATCAGAACCGCAAGGCACAGCGTCAGTGAGAACGTTGCCGTCTCTGGGAACAGCAGCGCCCGCAATCCTTCCGTCCCGTAGGTCAGCGGATTCACCCGCATGATCCACGCAATCCAGAACGACGCTCCCTTAATCGGGAACAGCGACCCGCTCAGCATCCATAATGGCATCAGGAACAGGTTGATGATCGCATGGAACGCCTGCGTCGAATCCATCGGCCACGCGATCGCGAATCCAAGTGCCGTCAGCGAAAACGATACCAGGAAAATCACCAGCAGCATCAGCAGGAATGATTCGATGCTGAAGTGCACGCCGATGAACGGCGCCGCCACAAGAAACAGCACACCCTGGGCCGCCGCCAGCGTCGCCCCGCCCAGTACCTTGCCCAGCACGATCGCCGTGCGGTGTACCGGCGCAACCATCACGGACAGCAGGAATCCTTCCTTGCGATCCTCGATCACCGACATCATCGTAAAAATAGCCGTGAACAGCACGATCATGATCAGCGCGCCGGGAAAGAAGAACTCCAAATAATTCTGGCCGCCCTTCGCGTTATGCGACTGAAATGACGTCCCGAAGCCCGAGCCAATCACGATCCAGAACAACAGTGGTGACGCGATCACGCCGACCACACGCGACTTATTCCGATAAAACCGGACCACCTCGCGCTTCCACAACGAAAGCGCCGGCGTGAATGAAAACGTGGCGCCATCCCGCGCCCGAGGTAAAACTGTAGTATTCGTTGCCATAGGTCAGTACCACTCGGGCACAAGGCTCAAAGTGCAAGGTACAAGAGGATATCTAATTTCTTGCACCTTGTACCTTGCGCCTTGAACCTCAATGCCTTTTCTTCTTCTTTGAAGTCTTCTCTTCCGTCTTCTGCTCTTCCGTCCAGAACCGATGCCCTGTCCGATGAATAAACACATCTTCCAGCGTCGGCTTCGAAATCGAGATCGCATCGATCTCTCCCGGAAAAGCCTCGACTACGTCGGTTACGAACCTGTGCCCGGCCTCACGCTCCAGCCGAACTTTGTTATCGAGCACACCGGCCTCGAGTCCGTACCGCTGATGAATCCGTTGTGCGAGCGATTCCGGATCGCGCGTTTCGAGCAAAATTACATCTCCGCCAATCTCATGCTTCAACTCCGTCGGAGTGCCCAGCGCAACTAGGTGTCCTTCGCTGAGGATCGCCAGCCTGTCGCACCGCTCCGCTTCTTCCATCAGGTGCGTCGTCACAATGATCGTGATTCCCTGCTCGCGCAGAGTATTCAGATACTGCCAGAGGTCACGCCGTGCGCCCGGATCTAGTCCGGTTGTCGGTTCATCCAGCAGCAGCACCGATGGCCGGTGCAGAAGTCCCTTCGCGATTTCCAGCCGTCTCTGCATCCCGCCCGAGAAGGTCTCGGCATTGTCATGCGCGCGGTCCGAGAGCGCCACGCGCCCCAGCATTTCTTTCACCCGCTGGTCGAGCACCGCTCCGCGTAGCCCATAGAGATGACCGATGTGCCGCAGGTTCTCTTCCGCCGTAAGTTTCACGTCGATGCTCGGCGCCTGGAACACGACCCCGATTTCGCGGCGAACCTGGTTCGGGTACCTCGCCACATCAAGCCCGCAGATCATCGCTCGCCCGCCACTCGGCAGCATCAGCGTCGAAAGAATGCGGAACATCGTCGTCTTACCGCTGCCATTCGGCCCGAGGAGCCCGAAGATTTCACCCGCACGCACCTCGAAGCTAACGCCGTCGAGCGCGACGCGCGTCTCATATAGGTGCCGCAGATTTTCTACCTGGATTACCGCCACCGCAGCCGGGCTGGCTTCCGTCGAAGCTGCTACTGCTTCGGGTACTTGCATTTTCGTAGTCACGTATCGATTCTAAACTGCTGCTAGCTCACTATGTTCAGCATCATGATGGCAAACAGCAGCGGCAGGTAAAACACCGTCGTCTTTAACAGGTTGCGGGCCAACACTTTCGCCTCTGGAAGATCCGGATCGAGCCTAGCGCGCCAAATTTTCAGGCCCGCCATCAGCACCCATAAACCCAGCACCAAGGCGCTAAAGAAATAGGTGTAGCCAGTCATTCCCAGCAGGGTCGGAGCCAGCGTCACCGCCAGCAGCGCAAGAGAGTAGAAGACGATGGCATCGGCCGTCGTCCGTCCGGATCGCTCCACCACCGGGAGCATCCGAATACCCGCGCGCCGGTAATCGTCCCGATACAGCAATGCGATTGAGTGGAAGTGCGGGAACTGCCAGAAGAACAGGATCGCGAAGAGTACGAACGCTTCCCAGTCCAGTCGCCCTCGAACCGCTGCCCACCCCAGCACCGGCGGCATTGCCCCCGGAATCGCCCCAATGAACGTACAGATAGGCGACACCGTTTTCAGAGGCGTGTAAAAGCCAAGATAGACGAATGACGTCGCAAACGTCAGGGCCGCCGTGAGAATGTTGCAGGTGAACCCGAGATAAACCGTCCCGCCCACAATCATCGCGATCGACACCAGCGCGGCATGTTGAACGCTCATCGTCTGCGTCACCAGCGGACGGCGCGCAGTACGTTGCATCCGCGCATCGATGTCGCGCTCCATGACCTCGTTCATTCCGGCCGTGCCCGCCGAAACCAGTGCGATTCCCAGCAGTGCGTTCACCAGCGTCCACGAAAGCGAACTGACTTCTGACCGCGCGGCCCCACAGTAAAATCCGCACCACGCGCTGATCACAATCAACATCGTGATACGAGCCTTTACGAGTTCGGAATAGTCGCGCAGCAGCGCCATGCCGCCGCGCGAAACAACAATAGCTTGCGAAATGCTGCTCATGCCACCAGTGCCTTCCCCGTGGTCTCTACAGCTTCTTCTTTGGTCACCGCTAAATGCCGTCTTGCCTCGACTGCCAGCACTACCGTGTTCGCCAGCACCAGCGCTCCAACCGCGACGTGTGCCACGGTCGTGATCACCAGGCTCGTCATCGGTTCCGGCGAATTCGGACTCAATACCACGCGCGTAACGAACGCGCCGAAGCCCAACAGGATCTGCAGTGTCAGTAATCCCATCAGCCAGAACGCCGGACGCCGCAGTTCCACCACCTCGCGATAGCCGCGAAGTACGCGCATCATCGTCCACATCAGCACCGTGAACACCACGACGAACCACGCCAGGTGCCACATGATCTTCATACCGTTGTGCCGGAAGGCCGCACCGAACACCAACTGCAGCCACACCGCCGCCACCGAAGCGTATGCCAGGGTCGTCAATTGCGGACGCTCGTTCTGCGGCAGGTGCAACGGCGCGCGCTCAATGAATCCTCGACTCGTGAACAGCGCCAGGCTCACCATTACGCAGAAATACGTCTGCCCGAGTGTTGCGTGCGCCGCCGAAATCCACGGCGGCAGATAGAACAGCACCGTCAAACCGCCCAGAATCCCCTGCGCAATCACAAGTCCAAGTGCCGTCCATCCCAGCTTCCGCATCCATCCGCGCCGGTCTACCTTCTGCGTCCAAACCGCCAGGATAATCGTGAGCAATCCCGCGCCCTGCGCAATCATGCGATGGATGTGTTCGTAGAAGACGCCGCCGTTCAGCGGAGGAATGCGATAGAGCGATCCGAAAGAAGTGGGCCAATCCGGAACCGAAAGTCCCGCGTCGTTGCTGGTAACGAGCGCTCCAAAAATGATTAGACCGAATACCCAACAGGCAGTCAGCACAGCAAACCTGTGATGACCTTTATTGAAAGGTGTCGCCGAGGTCGTAGAAATCTCCTGAGTTCTGTTGTTCGCTGGGTGCCCCATTCAAGCCCTCTGTTGGCCTGAGTGGGGTAGGTTCAAGGGAGTGTCCCCTGAATGCCATCCTCTGTCTCCGCCGCCACACACGACGGAACTGGTTATTCTACCAACACTTAACCAGATGAGCACGCCCTGCACAGAGTTGCAGGACTTTTCAACGATGTTGTTGAATCTGGACCATTTAATCAGGCCTACCGCTGCGTTAGAATTCCTCCCCACTTTGGGAGGCCTGAGATGCCCGGCACCGAAGGCGGCATTTCCGCCCTTTGGACATTTTCGAATCTGTCTTTCACCGCTATGCGGGCCCAGGACCGAGGCCTTCTCTTCTGGAAGGTCGTGACTTTTATCTTCGGCTTCCCTGCCACCTTGCTGACGCTCATCGTTTTTACCCCGAATGGCGAACGCCCCTGTGGCATTGATTTACCGCGCGCACCTCATGGGCAGGAGCACTTTTCGTGAACCAGAATGCTTCGCGCCAACTTGCCGCCATCGTCGCCGCCGGCACGCTCTGCGGCTGCATGGATATCTCCGCCGCTTTCGTTACCTGGATGCCCCGAGGCGTCTCGCCACGCATCATTCTGCAAGGCATCGCCAGCGCCCTCCTCGGTCCGTCTGCTTTCCATGAAGGGACGCCAACTATGGCGCTCGGCCTGTTCCTGCACTTCTTTATCGCTTTTTCCTGGGCGACCGTCTTTTACCTCGCGAGCCGTTCGTTTCCCGTCCTTACCCGCCGGCCTCTATTGTTTGGGCCACTCTATGGCATCCTTGTCTACCTGGTGATGTACTGGGTCGTGATGCCTCTCTCGCGCTTCCACGGGGCTTCCCGTTCCATCTTCAACACAGTCGTCGCTATCGTCACCCACATCTTTTGCGTCGGACTGCCGATTGCGTTCATGGTTAGCCGCTATTCGAATCGCGCCCAACGGAAGCTCACCTTGCGGGCCAGCTCTTGAGGATTCTTCGCACCGCAACAATCTCGCCGAGGTGATAAGCCGCGTGATCCACCAGCAGCATCGCCTCATGGAACAGCGTCTGACCATCTCCCCACCGAAACGCTTCAAACAGTTCCGACTTCGGATCGCCGATCAGTTCAACGAACTCGTCCAGGTCCGCGTGATAACTCTTGATCGAATCCGTCCACGCCTTCGCGCTCTCGGGATTCGGATCCTTCGGCCAGTAATCATCAGGCCACTTCTTTTCCTTGTAACTCCCATCCGAGTTCTTGCAATAGCTTAGGATGTCGTCCTGGGCGATCCGTATATGCTCCAGCAGTTGCCACGCCGAATACGGCATTCCCTCCGGCACCGTCCCTCGCAGCTTCTCCGGAAAATTCTTCACCACGTCATCGAACTTCGCGTGAGCATGCCCACCTTTAAGTTGAAAAATGAGCTCCTTCCGAAGCTTATCGATTTGATCCGCCATAACTCCCCCTTCATCCCCGACTGGTTACTCGATAGTCATAGATGCCAGTTCGCCTTATATGACCATCTTTACTTCCGTGCACTTCCCAAGTCACTTTTCGCAACCTTCAATTCGCGGTAGAAGAAAGCATGAGCAAATCGGCCTCGCTGAAGCACTCCAAACTCGTGTCGGTCGCGGTCGACTGGCTGCGCAGTAGCTACGGATGCGGCATCATTCTGTCGGAGCAATATTGCGCAACCGGGGAGATTCCCGACGCCATCGGCTGGAAGGGTTTTTGCCATTCTGTCGTTGTTGAGTGCAAGGTTTCGCGCGCCGACTTCCTCGCCGATGCCGGCAAGCCTTTCCGCCTCAAACCAGAGGAGGGTCTCGGCGCCGAGCGTCTCTATCTCGCGCCTGCCGGAATCATCAAGGCGGAAGAACTCCCCAAAGGCTGGGGCCTGCTCGAATTTGCCCGTCGCGAAGTGCGCCTCATCGTAAAGCCCAGGCGCACCGATCAGCGGACTACTGTCGGTCTGATGAAAGAAATGAACTTGCTTCTCGCCAGCCTGCGACGCGTAGAAGTCCGTATCGAACCTAAGACCATCACCGACTTTCTGAAATGGAAAAACCGGATGGCGGAATACAACGGCGGCTTCCTTCCGTCAGGAATCGTTTCTACCGAGAGCGAGGCCAATTCGCACCTCGCTCAAATTTTCTCTCAGGAGTGAAAAGCGCCGGAACCGCGTTGGGAAGAGTTCGGCCTTGGCAGTGTCGAACATCCGCATTGATGACGGGGCTTTCGCCCCCGAGGTTTCCACTACTGCTGCGACCCGTGACCGCCTGCTCGCCCACTCGCTCCGCGGTTCCAGTTCGACACCAGGGTCTGCTGAGTTGCCGCGTACTGCATATCCCATGGCAACGCATTCCCAACTTCGAAGAAGTAAGTTGCCCCGTGGGACAGTGGTGTAAATCCGCCAATATCGCGGCTGTGAGTCGCCACGCCCAGCAGGCAAGCCAGAACAACCGGCAGTCGTAGCGCCAGTTCGCTGTCGCCGAACTCCAGATCGCGTGAACCCTGTTAAGTTTTGCAATGTAGTACGTGATGAATTCGTCCGCCCACAGCAGCTTGATCATTGCCAGGGGCACAACCAGGACCACGTAGACCACCGCGACTGCGAACAGAACCCGCCGGGGATTTTCGTTGATTACTTCTACCGAGTCGTTGAAACGGCTGAACCAGCTTTTCACGGACGAGGAACGTCCAAGCGCCTGGGGAGTTGTAGTGGCCATGGCCCGCGGAAATTTCCCTTCCCACCTGAAATCTGCTATTCGAGGTGGCGGTCAGACAGAGTTGAAAAGCGACTCCAGGAAAATCCCTCGCAACCGCGAGCACCTTAGCCCTCGATGCAACTTCGGATGAGTCTTTCGCGCCCCGAGTTGCGCCCCTAAAGCGCCACCTGCGCCGCGCATACAGCAGGTCACGGCCAGGTGGTTCCCTTGGGGTCGTAACCCTAAAGTAATTAGCTACTTTGCGAACCTGAGCTATTCTTGATCTCGCATCCTCCCCCGCTGTGCTCATTTGAGCCGTCAGCGAGGTTACATGTTGAGCTTTCTTATTTCGACCGGAGTTGTCGCAGCCGTCGTGCTGATCGCCGTTCTCCGCCGCGCTCCGGTGCCCGAAAAGTGGGTATCCGCCGAGGCTCAACTTCAACTCTGTCGTGAGATCCGCCGTCCGCCGCGTATTCCTTTCCGTGCCCCTGTGCTGATACACAGCCATTCGCGAGCCGACAATATTACTGCCGAAAGCCGCGATCTCTCGATTGGCGGGATGCAGTTGAAGCCCGATAGGCCGCTCGCCATCGGCCAACCCATCCACATCTCTTTCTCACTCCCTGGTGGCTCTGCGATTGACATTCCCGCTGTCGTTTGCCGGACTGTGGGTCAATGCTTCGGCATTCGTTTCGATGTCAATGACAAGCAGCGCACAATGATCGGCAACTGGGTTGAGCAGAACCGTCCCGCTATTGATTCCTCCCGTGCTGCGACCACCAACGCTGTTCGAAATCTGTCAGTCTTTCGCGCACGTTAGCACTCTTTCGCCACTCGTTTTCCTTGACGAAACTACCTCCTACCTAGTCTCCTGTTGGATGGAGGCACGTCCGATTCCCTAGAAGAAGATGAAACTTCGCCAGCACAAGTACGGCCTCCGAACTGTCGCAACCATCGAAGCATCGAAGGGTGTTCTGGCCGTTGCCGTCGCGATTGTTCTCTTCACCCTTGTCCACAAGGATCTCTACGAAGTCGCCGAGCATCTCACTGACGCCCTGCACATTGATCCCGAAGGGCGCCTTTCCGGCCTCTTGTTCACCGCAGCCTACCGCGCCACGCAGAATGGATTGTGGATCTTCGCGCTTGGAGTCATCGCTTATGCGGCTGTCCGTTTCACCGAAGCATACGGTCTCTGGCACGAACGCGACTGGGCCGAGTGGTTCGCACTTCTCTCAGGCGCCCTCTACCTGCCCTGGGAGATCCTCGCCATCTTCCGCCACTCCGATTGGCTGCGCTGGGGCATTCTCATCGTCAACGTCTTCATCGTCCTTTACATGATGGAACTGCGCTTCGAAGTCTTCTTCGGCAGGGCTGAAGAGAAAGCTCCGCCAAAATAAGAAAGCTGCGGAAACCCGCAGCTCCTTTCACTCCGCCATCCAGACTGTTCAATGGTCGTGATATTCGAACGGCCTGTACAACGAATAGACAAGGTGCACCTTCGAACCGCCCAGTTTCTCGTCGTGGCTTGTATCCACTATCTGGATCTGGCCGTGCAGCCTCTCCGCCATTCTCTCCGCCTCTTCCCTGCTATCTGCGTCGCCCTTGAAATCGCGCCAGCCGCCTGCCGCCCCAGCCGGGTCGAAAGCGAAGATCAGGAATCTTTTCAATGCCATCCTCTGCTCCGTTTTGCCGTACGAATGCCCGATTCTAGCAGACCCAGCGCCTTCGCGTGCTTCACGCCCGCCGACGTCCCCCTTGGCACTCTTTCTCTTGGAACCCCTTGCTTGCAGTCGCTCCCCGCGCTAACATTCGCAAACTAAAAGGGCATCCCGCAGTCAGACGCACAGGAGGCGGCCATGAACAGAATTATGGTGCGCGTTTCGCCTGTTTTCTTCCTTCTACTCGCGCTAACTTCGGCGGCATGGTCGCAATCGCCAGCACTCACCGACAACGACCTGGACGCCCGTTTCAGCAAGGCTCTCGGCACGGACGCTGACAAAATCGTTCAGCACTACTATCTGATGAAGAACGGCGGAGTCATCGAATTTACCGTTAAGGACCCCACCGACAACGCCAGCATCGCCGCTATCCAGAAATATCTCGAAGCTCAGAGGGATTTGTTTGAGAAGGGGAAGACCGACGCCGATGCAGATGTGCACGGAAAAGTTCCTGACGGTCTTCCGCGACTCAAGAAGCTCCGCAACGAGATAACCTTTTTCGCGGTGAAGAGTGAACACGGCGCGGTGCTCCGGATGTTCACAGTCAACGAGCAGGCGCGGGAGGCAATCCAGGAGTTCATGAAATTCGAAATCAACGAGCACAAAACCGGTGACCCGCTCGTCGTGGCCGATGAATAACGATACCTGGCCTTGTAACCACGAGCAAAGCCCTTTGTCACCACGAGCGAAGCTGCTTTTCGCCGCCGGTATAGCTAAGTCAGCATGTCGTCTTTGCCTTCGCTAGTTGCTACTGGCTAATTGCTTCTTCTCAACTCTTCCGCTTCCTGCCGAATCCGTTTCGCCCGCGCACTCAAATAGAGCAGATACCCAATGTGAATCGCCCACGTCGCGATATACGCTGCCCACAGAAACTTGATCATGCTCCCTCCCCAAGTGCGCGTTCCGCGTGCGCTTCTTCGATCGCCTGCTCCGCAACCTGCATCCGGTACCGCAGCCAGATCAGCAGCGCGCAGTAACACGTGAACGCCAGCAGGTTCCAGAGAAAGGCATGTGCCATCGTCGGGTCGAGCCCAGAATTCTGCCCGCCGCCCATCACCGGTTGCGGGTGTTGCGTCCGGAAGATCCGGATCGAAAGGTAGACAAATGGCACGTCGAAGAAGCCGAATATCGCCAGCGTCGCTGCCAACACCGGCGCTCTTCCAGTTCCCGAGAACCGGCGCAGCATCAGGTACGCAACATAAATCAGCCAGAGCACCAGTGTGCTGGTAAGCCGCGCATCCCACGTCCACCAGATCCCCCATACCGGCCGCGCCCAGATCGGCCCTGTCACCAGCACAACGCTGCAAAAAACGACACCAACTTCCGCCGATGCCAAGGCCAGCGCATCGGATTTAACCCCGCGCTTCACCAGGTACCAGACGGAGGCAATTGCGTTCACCAGGAAGCAAAGGAAGGCGCACCACGCATTGGGAACGTGGTAATAGAAGATACGTTGCACGTCGCCCATCGTCGCCTCTGTCGGCGCAACCACCAGCGCCATGTACAGCGCATACGACAGCAACACAAATGTACCGATCGCGAAAATAATGAATGACTTTTTCATTCGGCGTTTAACACGGTTTCAAATAGTACGAGACACACGACAGTAAACACCACATCGTAAACTCCCAAGAACTGCACCCAGAACCGCGGCCACGACGCACCGGTCAGTACCTGCGAGGTTCCCGTCAGCACTTGCGTCGTCGCTTCGACCATTGCCAGCAGCGCCGGAATTGATAGCGGGAACAGGATCAACGGCAGCATGATCTCGCGATTGCGCGTCCGAATCGACATTGCCGCGAAAAACGTCCCGTTCACGACCAGCGCCCAGTTCGCCAGCAATCCGATCACTACCAACTGCCATACCGGCCCGATCGATCGCAGGCTGTAGAAGACCACGAACAGCGGTGTCATCACCGCCTGCAACAAGGCAACAAAAATGAAATTCGCAATCGACTTCGCCAGGAACATCGCGTTCGGCGGCGCCGGCGAAACCCGGTACGCATCCAGCACGTTGTTCCTGAGTTCGCGTGCCCATGTCTGGTTCAGCGCCACCACCGTCGCAAACAGCAGCGCCGTCCATATCAAGCCTCCTGCTATCTGCCGCGACTGCTCCGCCGTGGGATCGAACGCAAACGCGAAGATCACGACCACCAGCAGCGCGAAAAACAGCATGGAGTTGATGGCGTCCTTCGACCGCCACTCCAGCCGCAAGTCTTTTGCCAGCGTAGCGCGGGTAATTGCCGTCAGCGTCGGGGAGGTCACTTTGCCACCTCCTGCGCGTATGGCGAAAGCAGGTACGGTGGAATACCTTTCTCCCGCGCCGCAATCCGCCCGGCCGAGATCAGCACAGCCTCATCGCACACCGGTTCCATCACCGGCGCCTGGTGCGTCACCACGAAGATCGTCTTGCCGCCATCGCGCATAACGCCCAGCAGCCGCGACATCTCCCGCGCAGACGCCACGTCCACATTCGAAAACGGCTCATCCAGCAGCAGCAGTTCCGGGTCATGAACAATCGCTCGCGCCAGTGACGTCCTCTGCCGCATTCCTTGAGAGTACTGTCCCACACGCCGCGTCAATTTCGGATCCAGTCCCACTCGCCGCAAAGCGTCGGCGCAGCGCCCATCGTCACAGATCCCATAGAGCCCCGCGAAATAGCGCATGTTTTCTATCGCGTCCATTTCGTCGTAGAGCAGCGGCGCATGCCCCATGTACCCCACGCGCATCGCGACCGAACGCAGATCCTCCGACCTCAGCACCGAAACCTTACCTCGCGTCGGGGCCAGCAGCCCTGTGACAATCCTCAGCAGCGTGCTCTTCCCCGCTCCATTTTCGCCGAGAATGACATACAGTTTCCCCGGCGCAAAATCTGCTGTAATCCCGCGCAGCGCAGCAAATCGTCCAAAATGTTTCGCGATTTCCGAAAGTCGGATTGCCGGCTCGTTACTGGGATTATCGGGAAGCTTCGGCGCCCCAATTCTGCCTTCTTTTGGCAGACGTGGGTCTTGAACAGATCCCGTGCTGTGGGTGGAGCTCACTTGGAATAGCTTTGTGGACTGACCTCAGCCTTCTGGGTGGTTGCCGAAGGCGAGTTCTGTTGCTCTTGCTGCGGCGCGTACTTCGAGGCACATTTCGCCTGCAGTTTCTGCGCATGGAAAATGCCGTCGCGCCCATAGGTGCCCTCGGCCATTGCCTGCGAATTATCCTTGAATGTGTCGGGCGGCGCTTCCGTCCCAACGTAGTCAACAGGCAGGACCTGGCCCTCTTCTATCAGGTTGAAGTCAACGTGCTGCCCATGCCGCTTGATCGATCCCGGCTGAACGTTCCCCGCCACACGCAAACGGATCGTGTGGGCCTTATCGCCCATCGCGTTCAGTTCCTTGATGGTCTTGTAATAGCTCTTGCTCTCCTGCGCTCCGGTGAAAGCAAGGTATCCAAGAGCAAGCACAATGACGGTGATTGCGGCGCCGAACTGGAGGTATTTCTTAGTCTGTTGCGACATAGACATACGTGAGTTGATGCCCGCTTGCCATCCCCGGACACAAAACTCTTGCCAGAAGGTTACCCCTGTTCCGAGTTGACGGTCAATGGACGCTTTAGGGTACCCGAAGTGCATGGCTTCCGACACGACCCTGTCCGTGCTCCCGTTTTCCATTTTCCGGTGAGTACCGATCCTGAATTGTGCACTGTTTTGTCTTATAGAGCCCTCAAGATACTATTCACAATGGAGCCGCTGACCTGTACCTTCTGACGATGGCCCCCCTGCCGAATTTCCACCGACGGAGTTCCCAATCGGAATATCGACCATAGAAGTTCTCCTCGTAATCTTTCTCGCTACCGTGATCCGTTCTGCCTTCGGCTTCGGCGAGGCGCTAATCGCCGTCCCTCTGCTCGCCTTCTGCATTCCCCTCAAGGAAGCTGCTCCTCTCGCCGTGCTCGTTTCCATCACGATTGCCTCCATTGTCGTCGTCCAGGACTGGAAGAAAATCCACTTGAGCAGTGCCGGATGGCTGGTTATCTCCACCCTTCCCGGCATTCCCCTTGGCCTGTTGTTGTTGACCCGCGGCCACCAGCATCTCGTAAAGGGAACTCTAGCGGTCATCATCATCCTCTTCTCCTGTTACTCGCTTCTCGGGCGTGCTCAGCTCGAATTGCGTCGCGACAACCGCTGGTGGCTGTTTCTTTGTGGTCTGTCTGCTGGGGTACTCGGCGGCGCCTATGGGATGAACGGGCCCCCGCTGGTCATTTATGGCTCTATGCGTCGTTGGTCGGCACAACAATTCCGCGCGACCCTGCAGGCCTACTTCCTTCCCGCGAGTATTCTCGGAATGACGGGCTTTCTCTTCGCTGGACTTTGGGTTCCGGCCGTCACTCGCTACTACTTATTTTCCATCCCCGTTATGATCCCGGCCGTATTGCTCGGTAGGGCCATCAATCATCGCCTCAGTGGAGAACTTTTCCTGAAATATGTCTACATGGGGCTGGCGGTCGTCGGCGTCCTGCTACTCCTGCAGGCGGTGAAAACCTGGTCTGGCTGAATCGCGCCGATTTCCGCTTCTGTCGCCACTCTGCGCCCTCGCCCCGAGTCGTATAATTAGAAATTGCACTTTAGTGAGGTACAGGAGCGTATGGCAGGCAATCTCGGACACAAACCTGTAGTCGGAACTGGTCAAGGCATTCAGAAACTGCGCGAGCCATGGATCGTGCGCCGCCGCGAAGAGGCCGCTCGCACCGGCGACACCAACATGTCGCAGATGCATTTCGCCCGCAAGGGCCTTGTCACAGAAGAAATGCTCTACATCGCCGATCGCGAGAAAGTTACGCCGGAGGTCATTCGTGCCGAAGTCGCCGCCGGACGCATGATCATCCCTGCCAACGTCAACCATCCCGAACTCGAACCGATGTGCATAGGAGTCGAGAGCCTCTGCAAAATCAACGCCAACATCGGCAATTCCGCCGTCACGTCGAACATCGACGAAGAGCTCAAGAAGCTCCACATCTCCGTGCACTACGGCGCAGACACCGTCATGGACCTCTCCACCGGTGGCGACATCCCCGAGATCCGCAAAGCGATCCTTCGCAACTCGCCAGTGCCAATCGGCACTGTTCCGATCTACGAAGCCGTCTCGCGCGTCCGCCGTCTCGAAGACCTCACGCCAGAACTCATGCTCGAAGTCATCGAGGAGCAGGCCGGGCAGGGCGTCGATTACATGACCATCCACGCCGGCGTGCTGGTTGAGTACATTCCCATGGTCGCCCGGCGCATCACCGGAATCGTCTCACGCGGCGGCGCAATCCTCGCGCAGTGGATGGCGCATCATCACAAGCAGAACTTCCTCTACACGCACTTCGAAGACATCTGCAAGATCATGGCGAAGCACGACGTCTCCTTCTCGCTCGGCGACGGACTCCGTCCCGGCTGCCTCGCCGACGCCAGCGACGAAGCCCAATTCGCGGAACTGAAGACTCTCGGCGAACTGACTCGCATCGCCTGGAAGCACGACGTGCAGGTCATGATCGAAGGACCCGGCCACGTTCCGCTCGACAAGATCAAGGAACAGGTCGACAAGGAGATCGAGTGGTGTGACGGCGCTCCGTTCTACACGCTCGGCCCTCTCGTCACCGACATCGCTCCCGGTTATGACCACATCACCTCGGCAATCGGCGCGGCCATGATCGGCTGGCACGGCGCCTCCATGCTCTGCTACGTGACGCCCAAAGAGCACCTCGGGCTGCCCAACGAGAAAGATGTAAAGGACGGAATCATCGCCTACAAGATCGCTGCCCACGCCGCCGACGTTGCACGCCACCGGCCCGGCGCTCGCGATCGGGACGACGCTCTCAGCCACGCCCGCTACGTCTTCGATTGGGAAAAGCAGTTCGAGCTCTCCCTCGACCCCGAGACTGCGCGCAGCATGCACGACGAAACCCTGCCCGACGGGTTCTACAAGGAAGCAGCCTTCTGCTCCATGTGCGGCCCTAAATTCTGTTCAATGAATTATTCCGCTAAAGTTGACGAGTACAACAAGCAGGTCCACGGCCTGGAGAAGACCGATTACTCCGGCCTCATCGAAAAACTAGTTCACTTGAAATAACGCTGAACTTCCCGCAGAAGCGAACGGCAGAACTGAAACAATATTGCTTTCAGTTTTGCCGTTTTTCCGTTCAGGTTGATTTTCGTTTTGCCCTTTGCCGCTTTATTTCGGCGCCGTTTTGCCCTTCGGCATCACAACCCCTGCTTCAACGTATCCTGCACCGCCATCACCGTCAGGATTGGGTCCGCCACCTCGACAATTAATTCGTTGTAGCGCTCGTCGTGCAACTCGATGACAACAGTGTTGTCGGGGTTATGCACGTCCCAGAAAACGCGCTTTCCATCCTGGTAAAACGTTCCAGCCGTAATCACGCCGGGGATGTTCGTCCCGGGCATTCGCACGCCATGAAACCAGCTATGCGCGACCGACGGATCCGCACGAATGCCGGCAACGTGCTGCAGCGGAATCTCCAGCGAACTCTTCAGCGCCCAAAGCACATCCATTCCGCGCACATGCAGTTGTAGTTTCCCGTCAGCAATTGACAGATCGACCATGCATTAATCTTCCGATCTTCGGTTTTTCGGTCTACCCCAGCTTCTCAATCTCCCCCTGGAGATAATCCAGTTCCTGCTGCAATATCCCGCGATACCGCTCGTTTGTGCACTTATCCATCTGCTGCAAAACACGCGTCCGGTTCATCTCCAGCGCGTGCACTTGCTGCAGTTTGTCAACGCGCTCCCGGGAGAGCCGCTCCCGTTCTTCTTCTGTTAAGGGGACCTGACTGGCGAGACTCTGTTGTTCCTCTACAGACTTGCTTTCCCAACCTTTGGCCATGCCTCTATTATGGCCCTTTCCGACGTACTTGTGACCCACATATGTTCACGCCAGCGTAGCCCAAATGTGCTCGCCCCGTGGCTTCGTGCCCCACATCTGCCGGTAGTTAGCAGATGTGGGCCCGTTCACTTGCTGGTTTTGTGGCCTACATATGCTCGCGCGTGCGAGCATATGTGGGGCTTTCCTTCTGCGATGATTTATATCCGTATTCTCGCCTGGCTCGCTTGCGGCGTTTACGCCACTATCCCTATTTTCTGGCTCATCGTTCATCCATTCGCGGACTTCTGGCGCAAACACTTCCGCGCCCCACTGAAAGTAGTCACGCCCATTTGGATCCTCATCTGGATCCTGGCCTGGGGCGCGAGCTATCCCTGGTACCAGGTAGCCCTCGTCTCCGCCCCTTATCGCACAGCAATAGGGTGGGGTAATTCGGGACTCAACTGGCTTTCGCTCGCCGCAATCCCCTTCTGGTCTCTTACTGTTTTCATCTATTTCGGCGGCAAGCGACACTTTTCCCTCGACCAGGTCATCGGCCGCACCGAACTCGAATCCGACCGCGAACAGCGGCTCGTCACTACCGGACTCCACGCCCGTATCCGCCACCCACTTTACTTCGGACACCTCTGCACCATGCTCGGCTGGCTGGCTCTAGCCCAGACCCGCGCCGTGCTCGGTCTCCTGGTTTGGGCGGTAATCACGGGAGCGTTCATGATCCGCGCCGAAGACGCCGAACTCGAACGCCGCTTCGGCAAGCCCTTCCACGAGTATCGCAAACGCGTCCCCGCGGTGATCCCAAGAATTTAGAAGGAAATCTTTGTCGTTTTGCCGGCGCCTTTTCTAGTTTCCCTGGCCTTCGTCGTCACGGCGCTTCAGCACTGGCGGCCCGCTATTTTGGTCATGTTTCGCTCTCCGCAGCGTCGGACGATGGTCCTTCGGGCTCTGCAGCTTCCGTCGGTTCTCTAGTGCCGCGAGTCGCGCCTTCACGTGTTCGAACTCCGACGTGTCAACGATGTACTCCGGCCGCGGCGGCAACAATGTATCGATCTCTTTTTGCGCCGCTGCCACTCGCGAGGGCGTCGGTGGGTGCGTCGAGAACGCCTTGGAGATGAATCCAGGTTTCTTCTTTTCCTTGGCTTCAATCTTCTCAAAAAAGGTTATGAACTCGTTCGGGTCATAGCCCGCTTTGTACATGTACTGGATGCCAAGATAATCGGCCTGCGCCTCGAACGTACGCGAGAACTTGAGGAAGCCCATCGGCACTACAAGCCCGGCGGCGTTCTCCGCGGCGTAACCAACGGGGCCTCCGACGAAGATCAGCGGTATTGTCGCGAGGTTCGCCAATTCACCGCGCGTCTGCTCCCGAGCCGCGTGACACGCCGCCACGTGCGCAATCTCGTGCGACATGACTCCCGCAAGCTCGGCTTCATTATCGGCCGCAAGAATCAGCCCCGAGTTCACGTAGAAGAATCCCCCGGGCAGCGCAAACGCATTGATGTCGTCCGAGTCGATCACCTTGATCGTGAACGGCACGCGGGCATCGGAATTGCGGACCAGATTCTGACCTAACCGGTTGATGTATTCGCTGATTACCGGATCGTTGATGATCTTCGATTCCTGGTCGACCTGCGCGGCATAGGTTTTGCCCATCGCGATCTGCTTATCCAGGCTGTACCAGTTCCCCAGCCCTTTTCCGCAGCCGACGTTGCGGTTGCCGATCGCCGAAATGTCGCGGATACCGCCGTCGTGATACTGCTTCGCCGTAGCGCTAAGCAGAATCGGGGAAAGGACGAATGTTAGAGCGACCAGAACAACAAGCCTGCTTTTCATCTCAGATACCTACACTACTGAGAATCATATTGCAGCAGAATCGTTGTGAGGCTGCTCGTCCGTGCCATTCCCACCCGGCACTTTCATGATCTGCTCTGGCCAGCCGAAGCATCAGGTGATTCCGCCGGGCGCACTTTGGCGGAATTCACTTCCTTGTATTCATGCCTATAATGCTTTCAGAGTGTGGGGATTTTGCTTTCTGAACAGCACCCAAAGCTACTGACCCATGAACCGTGACCGGAAGCCTTTTGTTGTTCTTTGCGTAGACGACGAAGCTGTTGGCCTATCTATTCGGAAGCTGATTCTTGAGTCACAAGGCTACTCCGTTCTCGCGGCAGAAAACGGACCCGATGCCTTGCAACTCTTCTCCTCTCGCAGAATCGACGTGGTGGTACTCGATTACAAAATGCCGGGAATGGATGGCGGCGCCGTGGCTCAGGCGATGCGAACCATCAATCCTGCCGTTCCCATAATCCTGCTATCCGCTTATGTCGATTTACCCCAGGAAACGCTCGCCCTCGTCGACAGGTATCTCACCAAGGGCGAACCCCCTCCCGTGTTGCTTGACACTGTCGCGCAACTCCTGAGAGAGCATCGTTTCGTCAATTCCAAAACCACCTCTGTCGCTTAGCTAGAGCATGGATAAGATTCGATTTCAGCAGATACTCCGGCGCGTGATTCTCGTTCCTGTCACCATCGCCCTTTTCCTCGCGATTACTCTGGTCCTCGAAGTTCGCTATTTGATGACTATCTCTGCACGCGTGGAACACAGCGATCAGGTCATCAGTCTCGCCCAACGCATCTATCGCGGACGGGTCGACCAGGAGACCGGACTTCGCGCTTTCCTGCTCACCAAAGACAACCGTTTTCTTCAGCCTTTCCTCGACGGACTCACTCAGGACCGCGAAATCGAGGTACAGCTGAGCCAGATGATCTCCGGTAACCCTCAACAGCAGGAGCGCAATAAGACAGCTCTTGAGGCCTTCCAGCGGTGGTCCGCTTGGGCTCAAGTAGCCATTGCCCGGGCGAAGGTCGGCCAGGAAGTCACCGACGTCCCATTTCAGCTCCAGGGCAAGGACTTGATGGACAAATACCGCGACGCGCGCATGTCGTTCATCACGGCTGAGCAGCATCTCCGCGACGCGCAACTGGGTCACTCGCGTAATGCCCTGCACTGGGTTAACTCCACCATCATCGCCCTATGCATTGCTATCGGCGCTGCTCTCGCCGCTTTCGGCCGCCGCCAGCTCGTGGTCCTCTCCCAGAACTTCGGCGCCGCGCTGGACAAGGCGGAAGCGAGTACCCGCGAAGCCCAGGCGCAGAAAGAGTGGCTGCAGACCACCTTGCGCAGCATCGGCGATGCCGTCATCGCTACCGACGCCGAAGGCGCGATCACCTTCATGAATCCGGTCGCCGAGAACCTCACTGGCTGGACCGTCCCCGAAGCGGCCGGCAAACCGCTCCCTGAAGTCTTCCGCATCTTCAACGAATACACGCGCGAACTGGTGGAGAATCCTGTCGACAAGGTCCGGCGCCTCAACAAGGTCGTCGGGCTCGCCAATCACACCATTCTCATCAGCAAGGACGGAAAGGAGTTCGCCATCGACGACAGTGGCGCTCCAATCCGCGGCGATCACGGATCCATCATCGGGATCGTGCTGGTCTTCCGCGACGTCACTCAGCAGCGGAAGCTCGAAACCGCGCTGCAGTCTAACGAACGCCTCGCGGTTGCCGGACGTCTCTCCGCTTCCATTGCCCACGAGATTCACAACCCTCTCGACACGATCGGGAACATCCTCTTCCTGATCGGCCAGAAAGCCGACAACAGGCCCGAATTGCAGCAACTGGTCGGAACCGCGCAAACCGAGGTTTATCGCGTGGCGCAGATCAGCAAGAACATGCTGAGCCTCCATCGCGATTCGCGCTCTCCTTCGCCCGTGAGAATCAGCGAAATGCTCGACAGTGTCGTCAGCCTGATCGACGAAACCATTGCCAAGGGCAAGCGGCGCTTCTGGATAGAACACGGTTTCGACGGCGAGATCCAGGGCTTCCCAGCCGAACTCCGCCAGGTCTTCACCAACATCATCAAGAATGCCGTGGAAGCGACCTCGGAAGGCGGCAGCATCCGCGTCTTCACCGTTCCAGGCACGCAGGACAAACACGCTGGCGTCCTCGTGCATGTCGTCGACGACGGTTCCGGCATCCCGGAGGAGATGAAATCGCGGCTCTTCAGTCCATTCGCTACGTCGAAAGAAACTAACGGCAGCGGCCTCGGACTCTGGGTCAGTCAGTCCATAGTCGAAAAACACGGCGGAACAATCCACATCACCAGCAACTCCCAGGTCCAGAGGCGCGGCACCACCGTGACTGTCTTCCTGCCGCTGGAAGTCGCCGATCACTTGGAACCCGAGAACGAAGCCTCCTCGGCGGCAAGCTAGACGTCGCAGCGCCGGCACTTCCCGGCATGCATGATGCCGGGCAGGCGCCCGCGCCTGCCCGCCTTTCCGTTATGCTGCTTTCGCCGACTGCATTTGCGAACGCATTTGCTGCATCCACTGACGCATCGTCGCGACATGTCCAGGCGTGCGGGCTTCACTCCATTCCTCGAACCGTTTCGCTGCGCGCTCAATGTGCGAGAGGAAGTGAGGGTTCTTGAAAACCTGTCGTGCCTGCTCGATCCCCGGCTTCACCCGCTCCCACACTACCCAGAACTCGCCCGTCGTCTCAAAGAACAGGTCTTCGTGCAGCAACCCGTAGTTGAGCAACGCGCAGGTCTGCTCCCAGTAGCCGGAAACCATGTTTACGAATATGCCGTGCTCGGTGCCCGGTCCGGCAATCCGCATGGCCTCGTCCAAACTCTCAGCGAAATAGTTCCTCATGAACCAGTCGCGTGCCTGCCGCAAGCGTGCTTCGCGGCGCTGCTCAAAAACCTGGAGATGAAGTTGCGCTTGTTCATGCGTGGGCTTGCTGCTCATAAACACATCCTCCATTATTTGCACGGGTTCGCAGCGAACAGTCTTCCGTCCGGCGCGAATGGCGTCCGAAAGAATACACCGGCGCCACCGTTCTCGGGTGACCAGCCCTGTTAAATTTCTTCAAAATTTCTGGCTCTCTGGCGAACTCAGCCTGGCCCGGAATCTCACGTCTCGCCCACACTTCCCCGATCACTTCCCATGACCGTCATCCCGAGCGGAGCCGCGCTGCGGTCGGTGCCCCACATCTGCCGCAGTTAGCAGATGTGGGTTCAGGAGTGGAGGGACCTGCATTTGGTCAGCACGATATTCTCAGTTGCCCGGGTGGGCTGGTGGCCCAGGTATCTCATGACCTTCTGTGGCTGGTGGTCCACGTATCGCGTCCCGCTGTTGGACGCAAACGTGGGCCGACACTCAACGTTTACGGTTCGTTCTTCTTCGTGGCTGGTGGCGCACCCCTTCCCTCATGGCTGATGGTGCCCCTTTTCGCTCGTGCCCTACCCTTCTCGCGCGATCGGGGCCCCCGGCAAGCGTCAGCTTGCTGGGGTGATTGGGCGAGAGGGTGGGGCAGTTCAACCCCGTCTAAACTCCCAACTCTCCCTTGAACGACGAAGAACCGCGACTTCGTGAATTGCGGCTCCATCTGGTCCCAGAGCTTCGGCTTCGATCCATTCGGGAACATCAACAAGACAGGCAGCCAAAGCTTCACGCCGACCTACAGCAACTCGACGAATCAGATCAACGGCGGCGGTTACTCTCAGAGCTACGATGCCAACGGCAATCTGCTGACCATCAATGACGGAACGACCCATACCTACACCTGGGATGCTGAAGGCAAGCAACTGGGGATTGACAGTTTCTCAGCGATCTATGATGCTCTCGGACGCATGGTGGAGCTGAACAGCTCGGGAACTTACACCGAGACCGTTTACGGGCTGGCGGGTGAGAAACTGGCGCTGATGAATGGGCAAACGCTCAAGAATGCCTTTGTTGCGACTCCCTCTGGAACGGCGGTCTATGTTCCTACCGGACTGCTCTACTATCGTCACGCCGATTGGCTGGGCAGTTCGCGCTTTGCCTCGACCACCGGGCGCGCGATGTATTCCAGTTCGGCCTACGCTCCGTTCGGCGAGCAGTACGCCAAAGCTGGCACCAACGACCAGAACTTCACGGGCCAGCAGCCAGACACGGCTGCGGGATTGTACGATTTCCTGTTCCGGCGCTTGAGCCAGACGCAGGGACGGTGGATTTCGCCGGATCCTGCGGGACTAGGAGCCGTCGATCCCACTGCCCCTCAGAGTTGGAACAGGTACGGCTATGTGCAAAATACCCCATTGAGGTTCGTTGATCTCCTCGGACTTGATGAGGCGGCTCCATCGTGGGACTGTTACAGTTACGCTTCTTGTGAAATCTTTGTGTCCGGCAGCGGTTTCGTCGGGGGATGGGTACCCGACACCTGGTCCGCAGGCGGATGCCAGGATATCTACTCCGACGGAAATTACGTGGGAAATACCTGTGGCGGAAGACAGCAACAAGCGTCACAGTCAACCGGAGATGCTAAACCTACTAACACTGCAAACAACGGCTTCACCATCGGCATCCGTGCCCCCGGACAAACGTACAGTCAATGCCTGGCCTCAAATACTGGGAACTACAGTATCGCCGGTGTCTTCAACATCCAGAACAGTGCCGGAAAGTTCTTGGCTGGGAACGACGCGGGCAATCTCCTCTTCGGGGATGCTAGCAAGGGACAGGCGGGACTTTTGCTGTCGCACGGAGGAGCGACCGCTGTATCTGCTGGGGTCGGCACAGCGGGAACCTTCGGAAGAAGAACCGCGTCAATCTTCGATCTCAATCTTTCTGGAACAACCGGACCCGCGCCGACGATTCTCGGCAAGACTGGGGCTGAGGAAGTCGCAGGCGTGCTCTCTGGGATTGCGGAAATTAAGTTCGCAATAGACGTTGGCCTTACGGGCGCGGAGGCAATCGGCTGTGCGTTTCATCGATAGCTATCTGTCCAGCAACGTAGGCACACGTGGGACGGCAAAGGAACAGGCCAAGAGCGGGCTCCGCTTGGGAATCGGCTTGGGACTGTTTCTGATCGCTGGGATGTTGCTCAGCAGCGGAATGGGGAGGGTGGTGTGGTCGGCGTCTTCCCCGCACTATGTGGTTTGGCCCGAGCCGATAGGCTGGCTGGAACTTACTTTAGCCACGGCGATCCTGCTATCCACGGCTGGAGGATGGTGGATGTTGCTTGCGGGATGCATGGTGCTGGGGTCTGTCAAATGTGTGATCGTCCTACTCGGAGGGGGCGATGTGTTTGCTTCCCAAGCCACCCTTACCCGCCTAGAGGCGGTCGAGTTGTTGGTTTTTGCTGTGGCATCAGTTGTGTTGATGCTGAGGCTTTGGAAGAAACCGCTGACGATCATAGACCGCGTAGCCGTCATGCTGTACCTCTACTCGTTCATGTGGCACGCCGACCGAGTGGAATTTTCCGCCGCAGGCCCAGGTCTGGCGCTTGGACTGTTTGCGCTGCTGGTTGCATGGTGCGTGCATTGGTGGAGGGCGGACAAGAAAGACTCAGCCTGAGATGAGCCGCACTGTTGGAGAACAGGTTAGAAGCGGATTCCGGTTAGCAGGTGGAGTCCTCTCGTTTTGCGCCGGACTGTTTCTTCTTGCCTATGGGCTAGACGCAGTGTGGTCTGACGGCCACTTCGTTCCGTCAGCATGGCTTGGCTGGGTCGAGCTGTCGTTGGCGGCGGTGCTTATTCCGCTCACGATGCACCTGTGGATTCAGTTTTTCGCGGGATGCCTTGGGTTCGGCTTTCTCAAGGCTGTTCTGGTCGCTCTTTCTGGCCGAGATTGGTTTCCTCCGCACTTGGCTGGTGGCGCATCCTTTCCCTTGTGCCCTACCCTTCTCGCGTTCTTTGCGAGAGGGTGGGGCAGTTCCACTCTGGAAATAGCCGCACTCATTCTATTCTCCCAATGCGCCCACAGATCATCTGCACCTCACCGGACCCACTGCTCTTGCGAGGTTTTGTCCGGTAACTCCGGCAGAAGGACGGGTGGCCCAGGTATCTCATGACCTTCTGTGCCTTCTGTGCCCCACGTTCGCGTCCCGCTGTTGGACGCTAACGTGGGCCGACACTCAACGTTTACGGTTCGTTCTTCTTCGTGCCCAACCCTTCCCGCGGGCAGTCCAGCGCGAGAGGGTCTATGCGGGTAGCTTCTCGATGTGCTTCAACTTCGGCAGTCGCTGAATCGAATTTCCAGACTTCTTTTTCGCTATGCGCAATTCGAAGAGACTTTGCAGATTCAGCCAAAACTCAGCCGTTGTGCCGAAGAAGTGGGCAAGTCGCAGCGCTGTATCCGCAGTGATCGCACGCCTGCCATTCAGAATCTCGGTTATGCGATTGGTCGGAACTTCCAGGCGCCGCGCCAGTTCCGCAGCGCTCATCCCCTAGGTTCCGTTAGTTCCTCGGCCAGGTGCTCGCCCGGATGAATTGCGCTAATCGCCACAATATCTCTCCTATCCTAATGGTAATCGACAATCTCGACGTTGGAGTCAAGCATTAAAGATAGCGACATGCTGTATTCGGGAATTTCAATGAAATACGCAATTTAGAATTCCCATTTCGGGAACCACCCAAAGCTTTTTTCTTTACATCACAGACACCCACTTCCACCACCCTCTATCCTGAACATGGATCAGTCCAACGACGGCGCCCCTTACCGGGCGCCGTTGGTTTTAGCAGTCGAAGTCCGTTCTTCGGTTCACCCGATCCTCGGTTCTTCGGTTGCCTTTCGATCTTTCTCAAGCGACACGGCTCGGTGCCCCACATCTGCCGCAGTCAGCAGATGTGGGTCTAGACGCCAAGGTGCGACCTTCAAAGCAAACCGGAAGATGTGGCGCCTTCCACTTCCCAGGAGTGAAACTCCTGGGCTCGGCCGTTGCTCTTGCATTTGCGGAGAGAACGGAGAACCATCCGTCTACGTCCGATAACTCGCAGCGAAGAATCACATTTTCCGCGCGCAAAATCCTGAAAACAAACGATCTCTGGATGTTTTTAGATTTAAGACCTTCGGGCTCAGTGTCTTAGCAGGAAAATTTCCGCAAAATACTGAAAACAAAGATCTGCAAAATAGGGGGTGGTACTGGCGAGGCAGCGCTTCACTGGACTAAGCTGGCCTCGCGCATGGACGAGAAAGAGGTTCGGGAAAAGCTCGCGGCACTGTGGGAGAAGTATCTGCCCGAGATGACGGAGCGCGTTAGGGTGCTCGAGCGCGCGTGCGAATCGCTGGGAAAGGGCAAGCTCTCCCCAGACGAACGGCATTCCGCACTCGCCGCCGCGCACAAGCTGGCCGGAGCGCTGGGAACCTTCGGGCGCGGACACGGGACGGAACTGGCGAGGGAAATCGAAGGGATGCTCCAAAACGGAACCGCCCAACCGGCGCGAATGCGGTCGCTGCTCCAGGAATTGCGGGATATTGTCGGGAGCTAAGCAAGCTTCCCTCGCCCGGAAAGTCGCGTGACCGAAGAACCATCCTGGACAATTGAGGAACTCGGGCCGTCGTTGTACAACTTACGCACGAGTGGTGGGAGAGGAAATCGTGCCAAAAGTATTGTTGTGCGTGGCGGTGATTGCGTGTTGTTTGGCGGCGTCTGCGCAGGAGTATCCGAAGAGCGATGTGTTTGTCGGATTCCAGTACAACAGCTTTGACGCATTCCGGATCCAGCATGTGAGCCTGCTCGGATGGAACGCCCAGTTCACTCACTACCTGAATAAGCCTTTTGGGATTACGGGAGAGGTGACCGGTTCGTATGGCTCGCCCACAGTGGGCGGAGTTGGCACGAGCCTGCCTACGTACACGTTCATGGTTGGGCCGACGATGCGGGCTCCGCTGGAGAAGAGCACACCGTTTGTGCACGCGCTTTTCGGTGCGGCGCACATGAGCAACACGAAGGGCACATACAGCAGCACGGGATTCGCAATGGCGCTCGGAGGAGGGTTCGACAGGCAGGTGTCAAAGAGCGTCGATTGGAGAATCGTGCAAGTCGATTATCTGGTAACGAAGCTGAAAGATGCGACAGGCTCCGGGAACGGCCATCAAGATAACTTCCGCCTCGCGACGGGGATAGTCTTCAAATTCTAATGTGGACTCGATAAGCAATATCCAGCTATTCAAGAACCTATTCTTCAGCAGGGCCCCTGATTCCTGTCTATAATTCATGCAGTGATTTGTGTGGGAACATTCGCGCCAGGAATCCTGCTTACTCGATAAAGACATGGTCGCGTGTCTTCGCCGGAAATTGCGCGCCGAGGTGAAGGGATGAAGCTGCTGGAAAGCTACATCGATGGACGATTTGTGCGCGGGAAACGGGAGTTCGCCGATATCAACCCGGCGGATGGGTCGGTGGTGGCGCAGGTGAGCGAGGCCAGCGCCGAGATGGTGGACGAGGCTGTTGACGCGGCGCAGAGAGCACTGCAGGGAGAGTGGGGGCGATGCGGGGTTCGCGAGCGCGCGGCGATGCTCTACAAGGTCGCGGATGCGATCGAAAAACGGTTCGATTGCTTTGTCCAGGCGGAAGTTGCGGATACGGGAAAACCAATCGCGCTGGCGTCGCGCTTGGATGTGCCGCGAGGAGCGGCGAACTTCCGGGCCTTCGCGGACCTGATCAAGAGCGCGGGATTGGAATCGTATGAGACGCAGACTTCGGACGGACACCGGGCCCTGAACATCGCGCATCGACGACCGGTTGGGGTGGTCGGAGTCATAACGCCGTGGAACCTGCCGCTGCTCTTGCTGACATGGAAAGTGGCTCCGGCACTGGCGTGCGGAAACGCGGTGGTGGCAAAACCATCCGAGGAGACTCCGGCGACGGCGACGCTGCTGGCGGAAGCGATGCAGGATGCCGGCGTCCCGAAGGGTGTCTTCAACGTGGTGCATGGGTTCGGACCTGATTCGGCGGGTGAGGCACTCGTGAAGCATCCGGGAGTGGACGCGATCACGTTCACGGGAGAGTCGCGAACCGGGGCGGCGATTATGGCGGGATGCGCTCCGTTTGTGCGGCCAGTGTCGTTTGAGTTGGGCGGGAAGAATGCTGCGGTTGTATTCGCCGATTGCGATTTCGAGCAGACCGTAAACGGGTTGAGCGATGCGGTGTTTCTGAATACCGGGCAGGTTTGCCTGTGCGCGGAACGAGTCTATGTCGAGCGATCGATCTTCCCTGCCGTGGTGGATGCGCTGGCGCACAAAGCTGAGAACATGCGAATGGGATGGCCCACCGATGAGAAGACGGATTTCGGGCCGCTGATCTCGGCGCAACATCGTGAGAAGGTTCTGTCGTATTACAAATTGGCGCGTGAAGAGGGCGCGACAGTTGTGACGGGCGGAGGAGTTCCGGAGTTTGGAGATGGCCGAGCTAGAGGCTGCTATGTCGAGCCGACGATTCTGACCGGGCTGCGGGAGTCGGCGCGCTGCGTAAAGGAAGAGATCTTCGGGCCGGTGTGTCACGTTGCACTGTTCGATACCGAAGAAGAAGCGATTGCACTGGCGAATGATACGGAATATGGACTGGCGGCGTCGGTGTGGACGACGAATTTGGCGCGGGCACATCGGGTGGCGCCGCAGATGAAGGCCGGCATCACCTGGGTGAACTGCTGGTTTCTGCGCGATTTGCGAACGCCGTTCGGGGGCGCTGGACTGTCGGGAATCGGTCGTGAGGGTGGAATGCATTCCCTGAATTTTTATTCAGAGTTAAATAACGTCTGCATGAAGTTTTGAGGAGTGAATGGATACAAAGGTAGTTGCAGGGAAAGCGACGCCCCGGGGAAAGTATCCGCACATTAAGCGCGCTGGCGATTTTCTGTTCGTTTCCGGTACGAGTTCGCGGCGCGCGGACAACACGATTGCAGGTGCAGACGTGGACGCGATGGGCACGACGAAGCTCGATATTCGGGCGCAGACACGTGCGGTGATTGAGAACGTGCGCGACATTCTTGCGAGTGCCGGCGCGAGTTTGCAGGACGTGGTCGAGATCACGACATACCTGGTCAATATGAACGATTTTGCGGGATACAACGAAGTCTACGGCGAGTATTTCGACTACAACGGGCCTGCGCGGACGACGGTCGCCGTGCATCAGTTGCCGCATCCGCATCTGCTGATTGAGATCAGGGCCATGGCATACAAGAAAACGAAAGAGTGATTGACGATTTTCACATTGAACGATTGGAAAGCCAAATGACGAATGCCGAATTTCGGAAGTACGAATAAGCTGCACGGTCGCCCGTCGGTCCTCAATTCGTCATTCCGTCATTCATCCTTCACTCGTCAATGTAGAAAATCGTCAATCGTTATTTTGAATACGGACGGGACCCAAATGGAGGAACGAGATGCCATCGATATCGACGCTGAAAGCGTTCAACCTGCAAGGATGGATTGATCAGAATCGTGAGAAGTTGAAGCCGCCGGTGGGCAACGCGCAGGTATGGGAAGACGGAGAGTTCATGGTTACCGTCGTGGGCGGCCCGAACCAGCGGCGGGATTATCACGACGACCCGACGGAAGAATTCTTCTATCAACTCAAGGGAGACATCAAGTTGCGCGTCATCGAGAAACCTGGACAACCGCCGGTCGATATTCCGATCCGCGAGGGCGAGGTTTTTCTGCTGCCGAAGCACATGCGGCACTCGCCGCAGCGCCCGGCGGAGACGATCGGGATGGTGATCGAGATGCCGCGCCCCGAGGGTGAACTCGATGCCTTCGAGTGGTATTGCCCGAATTGTCATAACCGCGTGCATCGGGCGGAGTTGAGGCTCAAGAGCATCGTTCGCGACCTGCCGCCAATTTTTGAGCGGTTCAACAGCGACGAGGAATTGCGCCGCTGCAAACATTGCGGAACCGTGCATCCAACTCGATAGAACATGCCAACGATCGACATTCACACGCACTTTTTTCCGGAGACCTGGCCGGACCTTGCCGAGCGTTTCGGCACACCGAATTGGCCGTGGATCCAGCACACGGAACGGGGCAAGGCCGTCATCATGCTGGGTGACCGCGAGTTTCGGCATATCTACTCGGCTTGTTGGGATCCCGAGAAGCGCCTGGAAGAGATGGACCGCGACGGCGTGGACATCCAGATCATCTCGGCGACGCCGGTGCTCTTCTCATATGGAGCGTGCGCGGAGCACGGGTTGGATTGCGCGAAGATCTTCAATGACGCGGGACTGGAGTTGTGCGCGCGCGGCAGAGGTCGGCTGAAGTCGCTGTGCCAGGTGCCGTTGCAGGATATCGACGCGGCCTGCAAAGAGCTGACGCGATGCATGAGGGCTGGGCATCTCGGAGTGCATATTGGAAATCACGTTGGGGAGAAAAACCTCGACGATCAGGGCATTCTGACGTTTTTGCATCACTGCGCGGATGAGGGTGCGGCGGTGCTGGTGCATCCGTGGGACATGATGGGACGCGAGCGGATGCCGAATTACATGATGCCGTGGACGGTGGCGATGCCGGCAGAGACTCAACTCGCAATCGTAACGATGATACTGAGCGGTGCGTTCGACCGGCTGCCGAAGAACTTGAGAATCTGCTTCGCGCATGGTGGCGGGAGCTTCGCATTCCTGCTGGGACGACTGGAGAATGCGTGGTCGCATCACCCGCTAGCGCGCGGGAAGTCAGAATATTCGCCCAGACATTACCTGGACCGGTTCTATGTCGATTCGGCGGTGTTCGACGACGCGACACTTCAGTTTCTTGTAAGTGTGATGGGTGAGGACCACGTCGTGCTCGGATCGGATTATCCCTTCCCGCTCGGCGAAGAACGTATTGGGAGCTTGATCCGGCGAAGTGGATTGAACGAGGAAACGAAGTCGAAGCTGCTGTATCGGAACGCGGCGAAGTTTCTGGGGTTGACGTCGGGCAATATTCCCAAAGCTGACGAAAGACCCACATCTGCGGAAAGCGCGCAGATGTGCGGCACCGAAAGTGCTGGGTGCCCGGTGGCGCATTCGTCGGGCGATGGTCAAGACAGGGACAAGCTGACGTACAGCTCGTACCTGAAGATCCCCGAGTTGCTTAGCCTGCAGCACATGCTTTCGGAGCCGCCTCGGCACGACGAACTGCTATTCATCATCATTCACCAGACGTACGAATTGTGGTTCAAGGAGTTGCTGCACGACCTGGAAGCGGTAGTGCGCTGCCTGCAGGCGGTATCGAGAAACGTGAAGTCGCGCGACGAGGTGTATGAAGCAGCGCGACTGCTGCGGAGATGCACGGAGATCATGCGGGTGATCGTCACGCAGTTCACGATTTTGGAGACGATGCTGCCGACGCACTTCCTGGCGTTTCGGGAGAAACTGGCACCAGCGAGCGGATTCCAGTCCGCACAGTTTCGCGAGATCGAGTTCCTCTGCGGGTTGCAGGACGCGAAGATGCTTCGGCATCATGGGGACATACCACAGGAACACGCGAAGCTGGAGCGCAGGCTGCACGGACCTTCGCTGCACGATGTGCTGTTTGAGGCCCTGCGGGCAATTGGCAAACTGCGACCGTATGCGCCGCAGATGGGCGAACGGGAGCGGTTCGAGGCGCGCGCAGCGGCGATCCGCGATCTGTACGAGAACGAGCAGCACTATCGCGACTGGATCGACGTGTGCGAGCGGCTCACCGAGTTTGACGAACTGGTAGTCAGCTGGCGGCTGCGGCATATACAAATGGTGGAGCGAACGATCGGAGCGAAGTTCGGAACCGGCGGAAGCGAGGGCGCGTCGTATCTGAGGACGACGCTGGACAAGAAATTCTTTCCTGAGCTTTGGGAGGCGCGCACAATGCTGCGCCCGCCCGAATAAGCGATTTTCTGAACTCAGTTGAACGAATGAGAACAGAGTGTGGCCGCGAGAGGAATCCAGATCCCTCGACTTCGGTCGCGAGCGCGCCAACACCGGCGCGCAAGGAGAGATCGCGGCCTTCGCTCGGGATGACGAGTTTGCATTTTGAATGTGATGGAAGATGGCGAACAAACAAAGGATCACGCTGATTGGCTCGGGGCTCACGGGGCCGCTGCTCGCGATTGAACTGCTGCGGCGCGGGTACGAGGTCGAGCTATACGAACGACGGCCGGACATGCGGCAAGTGCACATCAGCGCGGGCCGTTCGATCAATCTTGCAATTTCGACGCGCGGAATTCACGCTCTGCAACAGGCCGGGTTGTGGGAGAAGATGCAGAGCATCATCGTTCAGATGCGGGGGCGGATGATGCATTCGGTCTCGGGCGAGTTGACGTTCCAGCCGTACGGAAAGGACGAGACCGAGGTCATCAACTCGATTTCGCGGGCGGAGATGAACATCGCGTTGATGAATGCGGCGGACGAGCAAGGAGTGCGGATTCATTTCCAGCAGCGGTGCACAGGATTCGATTTGCGGAGCGGCGCGGTGCATCTGCGAGATGAAGAGACCGGCGAGGAACAGACGCTGGAAACCGATTTGGTGATTGGGGCGGACGGGGCGGCCTCGGCGATAAGGACTGAGATGTTGAAGCTGCATCGATTCAACTTTTCGCAGCAATATCTCGATTACGGGTACAAAGAGCTGACGATTCCAGCGGCAGCGGATGGGCGACACGCGATGGAACCGAATGCGTTGCACATCTGGCCACGCGGGAACTACATGCTGATTGCGCTGCCGAATATTGACGGGACGTATGGGTGCATCCTGTTTCTTCCGTTTGAAGGCAAGGACAGCTTCGAGGAGCTGGATTCGGAGCAGAAGGTGGCGCGGTTCTTCCATGAGCGGTTTCCGGATGCAGTGCCGCTAATGCCGCAGCTGACGGAAAATTTCTTTGCGAACCCGACGGGCGCGATGGTGACGGTGAAGTGTTCGCCCTGGCATGTGGATGGAAGAGCGCTGCTGCTGGGCGACGCGGCGCATGCGATCGTTCCGTTTTTTGGGCAGGGATTAAATGCAGGGTTCGAGGATTGCACTGTGCTGCTGCAATTACTGGACCGGCACGGGCCGCAGTGGCGGCAGGTATTCGAAGAGTTTGAGCGGGCACGCAAGATGAATACGGATGCGATCGCGGATCTTGCGGTGGAGAACTTTGTCGAAATGCGGGATCGCGTGGCCGACCCGCGATTCTTGTTCAAGAAGAAGGTGGAACTGGCGCTGGAGGCGAAGTATCCGGGCGTGTTCGTGCCGAAATACGCTATGGTGACTTTCCACCGCGTGCCGTATTCGGTGGCGGAGAAGCGAGGAAAGATCCAGGACCGGATGCTGGCCAAGTTGTGCGATGGGATCGAGCGGATTGAGGATCTCGACTGGAAGAAGGCCGACGACTTGGTGCGTCGCGATCTGACGCCGCTGGAAGAGGAACGATGAGCATAGCTTTTAGAGCCGATGCTGCTTTTGCGCGCCAGATGGATGAGGGCGATCCACTGGCGAAATATCGCGAACGTTTTCACATTCCGAAGGGGCCGGACGGTGCAGATTGCGTTTATCTGTGTGGCCACTCGCTGGGGCTGCAGCCGAAAACGGTTCGGAGCTATGTCGGGCAGGAGTTGGACGATTGGGCGAAGCTTGGGGTGGAGGCGCACTTTCGCGGGACGCATCCGTGGATGTCCTATCACCGATTGTTGACGGAGCAGACGGCGCGTTTGGTAGGTGCGAAGCCTGTTGAAGTCGTCGTGATGAATTCCCTAACGGTGAACCTGCACCTGATGATGGTTTCGTTTTACCGTCCGACAAAAGAGCGGCACAAGATCGTTGTCGAAGAGAGCGCGTTCCCTTCCGATCAATACGCTGTCAAATCGCAGATTCGGTACCACGGATTGGATTCGGCAAAGTCGCTGGTTGAGTTGAAGCCGCGCGCGGGAGAGCGGGTGCTGCGCGATGAAGACATCGTGGCGCTGATTGAGCGCGAAGGTGATTCGATTGCGCTCGTGATGCTCGGTGGGGTGAATTATTCGTCGGGGCAGTTTTTTGATCTGGAGGCGATCGCTCGCGCGGGGCACGCGAAAGGGTGTGCGGTCGGATTCGACCTGGCGCATGCGGCGGGGAATCTGCCTTTGAAATTACACGATTGGAGTGCTGATTTTGCCGTGTGGTGCAGCTACAAGTATTTGAACGGCGGCCCGGGGTGCATTGCGGGATGCTTTGTGCACGAGCGACATACGCGCGAAGCTTTGCCACGGTTTGCGGGTTGGTGGGGGCACGACCAGGAAACGCGCTTCCAGATGGGCCCGGAATTTCAGGCCGCGCCAGGGGCCGAGGGCTGGCAGGTGAGCAACCCGCCGATATTGACGATGGCGGCCCTGCGGGCTTCGATGGACATTTTTGATGAGGTTGGAATGCAGCGGTTACGTGAGAAGAGCGTTGCGCTGAGCGGGTACCTGGAATTTCTGCTCGATCAGAGGCGCTCGGAGAAGTTTTGGATCATCACACCCCCCGAAGCGGGGCGCCGGGGAGCGCAGTTGTCGATTTGTGTTCCGCGGAACGGGCGTGAGGTTTGCGACCGCCTCACGGAAGCAGGCGTTCTCTGCGACTGGCGAGAGCCGGATATTCTGCGAGTAGCGCCGGCGCCGTTGTACAACACGTTTGCGGATGTGCATGCGTTTGCTGAGAAGTTTGCGACGCTTGTTGGCTAAGACTCGATTCCGAGAAGAGCTTTTACGGTTTTAAGAACAGGACTCCAACCCACTGCCGATTCCGGATCGATCAGGTCGAAATGATTTGCGTCCTTGATTTTGATCAGGATGATGTCCGGTTTGTCCGCTCCACGAGCCTTCAGATACGAATAACTCATTGACATGGGTACGGTGTCGTCCTGATCGCCGTGGATCAGGCAGCGCTGAACGGAAGAGGCGTGCAAACGAGGGTCGGCGGCCTGGTAGATCGAAGGCGTCGCTTCAGGCGTGCCACCGAGAAACTCGACGACGGCGCCATTGCTGAGATTCAGTTTGTAAGCTTGTGGGAGGTCGGCGACGGGAGCTAGAGCAACGACGCCTGCGGGGTGGCGGTCGGCGGCGAGGCGAAGGGCGAGGTGGCCGCCGGCAGAGTGGCCCAGCACGAGGATGCGGTTTCCGAGTTTGTTTCGGGCGGCGTCGAAGCCGGAGAGGACGTCCTCGTAAGTGCCCGGCCAGCCGCCGCCGGGTTCGCCCACACGGCGGTATTCGAGACTGGCAACAGCTATGCCTTCGCGAGCAAGGGCAGAGCAGAAGTGGCTGGCGTGCTGAAGGTCGTAGCGGGCGCGCCAGAAGCCACCATGGATCATCATGGCAGCGCCGCGGGTTTCTTTCTCGGGGAGGAAGAGGTCGATGAAGTGTGAGGGTGCGTCGCCGTAACGGATGCGGTAGTTGGCGGGAACCGGCGGAAGAGATGTGATGTCGCGAGTCATCGGGAAAAGACCCACATCTGCGCAAAGCGCGCAGATGTGGGCACCAACTTCCTACTTATCCCAACTACTTACAAGTTCTCCAGCACGGCCTTCAGGTACTTCCAGAACTCCTCCACCGACGAGATTTCGACGCGCTCATTGGGGCTGTGCGGGCTCTCGATCTGCGGGCCGAAGGAGATCATCTGCATGCCTGGGTATTTTTCACCGATGACGCCGCACTCGAGTCCGGCGTGCATGGCGATAAGCTTCGGCTCGTTGCCGAAGGTCTTCTTGTAAACCTCTTTGCAGGTCTTGACGATGTCGCTGTCGGGCTCGGGCTTCCAGCCGGGATAGCCCTCGTCGTGCTCGACATCGAAGCCGGCGAGGCTGAAGACGGTTTCGACCAGGCGACGGGAGGCGTCGCGACTGGTGGCGATGGCGCTGCGCTGGCTAGTCACGATTTCGACCTGGCCGCTCTTGATGGAGACGGTTGCGAGATTGGTGGAATTCTGCACCAGGCCGGGCACGTCGGGACTCATCGCAAGCACGCCGTGGGGAGCAGCGGCGAGGACGTTGGCGATGCGCTTGGCATCGGATTTATCCATGACCTGCGCCGGCGCAGTGGCGGATTCGACGGTGACCTGGACGCCGGGATCGAAGTTGCCGAGATCGGTCTGGGTTTCGGCGGCGAACTCCGCGATGAGCGCACGCAATTCTTTTTCGCGAGAGGCGTCGAGGACGACGGTGGCCGAGGCTTCGCGAGGAATGGCGTTGTGAGCACTGCCGCCCTTAACATCGGCAATGGCGATGGGAAGTTTCTCTAAAACGCGCTGCAGGGCGTTGCCGAGGATACGAATGGCGTTGCCACGGCCCAGATGAATGTCGACGCCGGAGTGTCCACCTTTGAGACCGGAGACTTTGATGCGATAGGAGTTGCCGGCAGGGGCGGGCTGCAAGTTGATTTTGAGTCGTGCGGTTGTGTTCACGCCGCCAGAGCAGCCGATGCAGAGTGTTCCCTTTTCCTCGTTGTCGAGGTTGAGGAAATACTTGGACTTGAGCATGCCTTTGGCGAAACGGGTCGCGCCGGTCAGGCCGGTTTCCTCGTCGATGGTGTAGACGAATTCGAGCGGACCGTGGGCGATGTCGGTGCTCTCCATGACGGCGAGCGAGGCGGCTACACCGACGCCATTGTCGGAGCCGAGCGTCGTGCCGTCGGCGTAGAGCCAACCGTCGCGGCGAACGACGCGAATCGGATCTTTGGAGAAGTCGTGAGGTGTTCCCTCGTTCTTCTCGCAGACCATGTCGAGGTGGCCCTGCAGGAGCGCTGGCGTGGCATTCTCACGGCCTTTGCAGGCGGGCTTACGCACGACGACATTTCCGGCATCGTCTACCTGCGTCTGCAGGCCGAGCTTTTTGGCCTGGTCGAGGATGTACTGCCGGGCGGCGGCTTCGTTGCCGGAGGCGCGGGGAATCTTGGTGAGGGCTTCGAAATGCTTCCAGACTGCTTTGGGTTCCAATTCAGATAACACGGACATTAGGGCTCTCCTTCCAGAGTGCCAATATCGTAACAGGCGGCTTTGATATTGTAGAAATACAAGTCAGAGGGTAGAGGCAAGGGGTAAACGCTAACCGCGGATTTACGCGGATTGGACGCGGATCAAAGGCGGGCATGAAAACCAGCTTTTTTGAACTTTTCAAGATTGGGATTGGGCCTTCGAGTTCGCACACGGTGGGGCCGATGCGGGCCGCGCGGGCGTTTGCTACTGCGCTGGCTCGTCACGGAAAACTGGAACCTACGGCACGCGTGCGGGCCGAGCTTTATGGCTCACTGGCGCTCACCGGAAAGGGACACGGTACGGACCGGGCGGTCATTCTCGGGCTGATGGGCGAAGCGCCGGACGAGATCGATCCGGCATCCATCGATCACAAGTTCGGTGCGGTGCGACAGTCGGGCTCGCTGCGGCTGGCGGAAGCGAAGGACATTCCCTTCACCGAGGTCGATGACCTGATTTTCCATAAAGACAAGATTCTGGCAGGACACTCGAACGGGATGCGGTTTACCGCGCTGGATTCCGCCGGCGAACCGATCGCCACCGATGTTTATTACTCGGTGGGTGGTGGCTTCATTCAGAAAGAAGGTGAGGCCGCGACGGCAAACGATGCGCAGCGCGATGTCTCATTTCCCTTCTCGAGCGCGGAAGACCTGCTTCGCATCGGCGATAATCACGGGATTGCGATCTGGGAGATCGCGCTCGCCAACGAAATGTCATGGCGTCCGGAGAGCGAGGTTCGTGCGTACGTTGAGCGCGTTTGGCAAACGATGGAAGACTGCCTGGAGCGTGGAATCAATACGGAAGGCATTCTCCCGGGCGGCTTGAAGGTGCGGCGGCGCGCTCCGGGACTGTACAAAAAACTCTCGTTACAGGTGAGCAACGATCCCCTGGCGCCAATGGACTGGGTGAATACGTTCGCGATGGCGGTGAACGAAGAAAATGCCGCAGGCGGACGAGTGGTAACCGCGCCTACAAACGGCGCGGCGGGGATCGTCCCGGCTGTGGGACATTATTATTTGCGCTTCGTGCCGGAAGCCTCTGATGAGGGTATCTTCCGTTACCTGCTGACAGCGGGGGCCATCGGAATTCTCTACAAGGAGAATGCGTCGATCTCGGGTGCTGAAGTCGGGTGCCAGGGAGAGGTCGGGGTGGCGTGCTCGATGGCGGCGGGAGGACTCGTCGCGGCACTTGGCGGCAACAACCGGCAGGTGGAGTACGCGGCCGAGATCGGAATGGAACATAACCTCGGCATGACTTGCGATCCGATCGGTGGACTGGTGCAGATACCGTGCATCGAGCGCAACGCGATGGGTGCCGTGAAGGCAATCAATGCGTGCCGGATCGCTATGCGCGAAACCGGAGAGCACAAGGTGTCGCTCGACCAGGTGATCCAGACGATGTATCAGACGGGGCTGGATATGCAATCGCGATACAAGGAGACGTCGCTGGCAGGGCTCGCGCTGAATGTGATCGAGTGCTGAGATCGCGCGATCAGGCCCTCGTGCCAATTCGCGGGCCCTTGGCACGATTCCTAAAATGCACCATCTGAGCCAATAGTTTTGACGCGAATTGCCGGAAAGACCGTGCCTGACAGGCGAATTGGTGACACAATTCTGACGCGGAATCCGAACGAAATTGGGGGCTCGTTATGCACTCACCGGGGGAGCCGGCGGGGGATTTATCACAAACGCTGAAAAAGCTGACTTACCTTGAGCGGCGCGGTTGGTGGAGTTTGGCCACTGCGCTAGTCATCATATTCGCGCTGACAACCGGGGTCACCATGCTTTCGCGCGGAGCTGCGCGGGACGGCGTTTATGGCGCGAGGCAATTTGAACTGGCGATTCGCGGGCTGTGGCCGATCGTTATCATCTTCGCGATCTTTGCTGTTCGGCAGCAGGCCAGTGTTACGAAACTGCGGCAGGAACTGGCGTTGAGAATCGGAATGATGGCGACTATCGAAGTTCTCAGAGCGCCGACGGCGCAGGCAATCCTCGACCGGCAAAACCGACGGCGCGTGCAGCGCTACTTTTTTGATCAGCGAATCAAAGTGAAGATCGATGGCGAGATGATATCGGGTCGGATCCGGGATATTAGCGGTATTGGGGTCGGCGTGGTCATTCCGAAATCACTGCCAGCGGACACGCGGGCTGCCGTCGAGTTCAGTGCCGGCGAGGGCGACTCCAAGATCATCGCAACCGACGTGGTTCTGCGGCACTCGCACGGTTTCTATCACGGTTTCGAGTTCGTCAATTTGCCAGCGGAATACGCGGAGAGCCTGAAGGCAGCGTGCAAGGTAGCGATCGACATTGCCGAAAACGCCACGGTATAAGAGGTAATTCACGAAAGGCACAATGGAGCACGGTGGCGTGTTCGACTTTGTGCTCGTTGTTCGCGGTTTCAGTATTTTGGGACTGTCGGGTCTACCTGTTCTGACCACGCCAGAATTCCGCCAGCCAGGTTCTTCACTTTTCCAAAACCCGCCTTCTGCAGGAAATCCACGGCTTTTCCGCTACGCACACCGCTCTTGCAATGGGCAACGATTTCGCGGCTGGTCTCCAGTTCACTCACACGCTTGGGCAGATCGCCGAGCGGAATCAGGTAGCCGCCGATGTTGCAGATCTGGTATTCGTGCGGCTCGCGGACGTCGAGGACGAAGATGTCTTCGCCGGCATCAAGGCGGCGTTTGAGTTCCTGCGGCTGGATTTCGGGAATGTTCACCTCGACCGGTTTTTCTTCGCCGCGAATTCCGCAGAACTCGTTGTAATCGATGAGTTGGTGAAGGGTCGGGTGCTCGCCGCAGACAGGGCAATCCTTGTCTTTGCGCAGCTTGAGTTCGCGGAAGCGCATGGCGAGCGCATCGACGAGCAAGAGACGACCGATTAGCGGTTCACCGGAGCCGAGGATGAGCTTGATGACTTCCGTCGCCTGGATGACGCCGAGCAGGCCGGGAAGAATTCCGAGCACTCCGCCTTCCGCACACGATGGAACGAGGCCGGGCGGTGGCGGTTCAGGATACAGGCAGCGGTAGCACGGACCTTCTTCGGTGGCGAAAACGCTCGCTTGACCTTCGAAGCGGAAGATCGATGCGTAAACATTGGGCTTGCCGGTAAGCACGCAAGCGTCGTTCACGAGATAGCGCGTCGGGAAATTGTCGGTGCCGTCGGCGATGATGTCAAAGTCGCTGAAGATATCGAGGGCGTTTGCACTAGTCAGCCTGGTTCCGAATTTGCGAATGTTGATGTACGGGTTGATCGCCTTCAGCTTCTCTTCGGCGGAGTCGAGTTTGGGGCGGCCGACGTCGCCCTGGGTATGGATGATCTGGCGCTGGAGATTCGTGAAGTCGACGACATCGAAGTCCACGAGGCCGAGCGTGCCGACCCCGGCGGCGGCGAGATAGAGCGCGAGCGGAGAACCCAAGCCCCCGGCACCAATACACAGTACGTGCGCGGCCTTGAGCTTCTGCTGACCTTCCATGCCGACCTCGGGCATGATGAGATGGCGCGAATAGCGGAGGATCTCGTCATTGCTGAGGCTGGGAGTTCGTGTGGCTTCCAGGTTCATGGGACCTCTATTTCAGTTTGCTGGGAACAGGCAGCACAATCGCAAGGGTGTCCGTGTCTCGATATGATGCGCAGCCACAGGCAGCGGATTCAGACGAAAGCCCGCAAGCGAGTCGCCATTTGCTAAACCCCACCCTTGCAGAAGCTACGATGGGTCGTCAGAAACAACCATCTCTTCGTCTTCGAAGTATCGATCATCGTCGGCACCCGAGAGACGGAAGGAATTCGTGGCAGTTGCGCGGCCGTGATCGACGCTCGTGATTACGTAGGAGCAGCCCGTTGAATGGGCTTCGGCGAGGTCGGTTTGCGACCAGCGCGCGGGGTGGTCGGGGTGTGAGTGGTAAAAGCCGACGATGTCTACGCCGGTATTGAGGGCCTTGCGCTGGATGGTCATCAGTTCGCGAGGATCGATAGCGTAGCGGTTCTGCGGAGAGTCGGTGCGCGTGTTGCCGCAGCGCGCGATCCCGGTCACGGTGATGATGCCGTCGGGTTCAATTGCACCGAGCAGCGCCCCGCAGCATTCATGCGGGTAGGTCTGTTCGCCATGCTGGCGAAGGGCTTCCCAAATGGACTTTTGGATCTTCAGCATAGTTCCGTCACGAACCCGTTTCCGCGGCTCCAAACATCTCCCTGGAAGTTTGCACAATGATCTTCGGCAGTTCCTCGGCGTTTTTCCTGGACAGCAATTCATGTCCGGCATTTTCGATTTCCAGGAGCCTAGTTTTTGCGGGGATGAGTTTCAGTGCTTTGCTGATTTCGCTGTGGGTTGCGAAGCCGTCGCGCGCACCGTGGACGAACAGCGCCGGAGTCCGAAGGCGGGGGAAGTGCTCGGTCCGCAACTGTTCCGGGTTTTTCGGCGGATGCAGCGGGTAGGAAAGCAGGAGCAGTCCTTCGACGAGGCCGGGCTCCGAGGTGAGCAGCAATGTTGCCTGGCGCCCGCCGTAGGAGTGTCCGCCCGCGAACACCCGACCAGGAACGTGCTTTCTCAATGCCTCGATAGCTCGTCTTAATCCCAGCTGATCGCGTTCGGCGCTGCCGCGGACTGGCGGTCCGTGGGGACGCAGCTGTCGGAATGGTAGATCGCAACGAAGTACGCCGAATCCCGCTTCGCAAAATGCCCGGGAGATTGCCACGAGTAGCTGTGACTGGCAGTTCGCGCCAGCGCCGTGTGTCAGGACGAGCCCGTAGCCTGTGGAAATTTCCGGGATGTGAAGAAATCCGCGGACGTTAATTCCGTCCGATGGATTTTCCGTGAATTCGCGAACTGAGCAGCCATTCATTAGACTGACTCCCGGGTCAGTATAGACGCGATTTCGCGGCCACTGCTGCTGCCGAAATTATCCCCAGTTAAAAAATCGCTCAAGCAAAACAAGATTTGCGTGGGGCAGTCGGGGCAGAAGGTGGGGCCCCGATGTGATATTTTCGGGTTCCGCAAAAAAATCGTCAGATTGTGTCAATTTTTCTGGTGCTGGTTCGTCATAGTAATGACACGGAAGGTTCCGGATGGGAGATTTCGCCCGCTGTTGAAACTCCCCGAGGGCTTTGTGCGTAAGGGTTCTTGTGGGAGAAGGATGGTGAGAAGTTTCGAATCCAATCCCACTTTAGTGAAATCTGATATTTGACTCCAGATTTTGACGTGGGGACTTCCAGCGCTCCGCCGACCAAAATCTTTGTACGGGTGAAGCCGGCGATGAGTGATCGTTAGTAGATACCGAACAAATTGAGAACAGACGCAAGCGCGCTGAGCACAGCGGGCGTTGCGGGTGGCTGGGGGTGATCCAGCTGCAAGAGGCGACTTGTGCGCCAAATTTCAGGTTGAGGTCGAACAGTATGTTAAAGCGCATGTTGTTGATGTTGGCAATTGTAGTTGTCGTGCTGGTATCGCTTGGGTACTTCAAAACGCGACAGATACAGGCTGCAATCAAGGAGCACTCGTTCGCGCCGCCACCGGAGGCCGTGACGACCGTTCTGGCCAAGGAAGCGACCTGGCCGACGACCATGACAGTTGTGGGCTCGATGGAAGCGGTTCATGGGGTGACGGTAAGCGCCGATCTTCCAGGCACAGTGAGCGTGATTCATTTCGACTCCGGACGCATGGTGCAGAAGGGCGAGATTCTCGCCGAGCTTGATACACGGCAGGAGCGCGCGCAACTGGCGGCGATGGAAGCGCAGCGCGATCTGGCAAAGGTGAACCATGCGCGCTATCTGCAATTGATGAACGAAGGTGTCATTTCGAAGATGGACTATGACAAGGCGATGGCAGATGATCGCCAGACCGAAGCGAATGTCAACGAGATCCGCGCAACCATCGATCGCAAGACCATTCGCGCGCCGTTTTCCGGTGTGTTGGGAATTCGCCAGGCGAATCTCGGCCAGTACCTGGCAGCCGGACAGGCGATTGTTCCGCTGCAATCGCTGAATCCGATCTATGTGAACTTCAGCGTGCCCCAGCAGGTACTGGGGCAGGTGCGCGTCGGGCAGGCCATCCAGTTCAAGACCGACAGCCTGCCCGGACGGACTTTCAGGGGCAAGATCAACGCAATAAATTCGGTAATCGATCCGGCCACTCGCAATGTCGAGGTACAGGCGACGGTCGGCAATGCCGATGGAAAGCTGCACCCGGGGATGTTTACGCAGGTTGAGGTCGGCGTCGGCGGCAATGCTTCGGTAATTCCGCTACCGGCTTCCGCGATCAACTACGCGCCGTTCGGGGATTCGGTCTACATCGTCGAGCAGATGAAAGGCCCCGACGGAAAGTCGTACCAGGGAGTGCGACAGCAATTCGTCAAGGTGCGGGGCTCGCGCGGCGACCAGGTTGGCGTCGTCGAGGGGGTCAAGCCGGGAGAACAGATTGTGACCTCCGGCGGTTTCAAACTGCGTAACGGCGCGGCGATCGCAGTGAACAACACGGTCCAGCCGTCCGATAGCCCGGCCCCACGGCCCGAGGATAACTAAATGAAGTTTACGGACCTGTTCATAAAGAGACCCGTACTGTCGATCGTTGTCAGCCTGGTGATCCTGATTGCCGGGTTGCAGTCGATCCGCTCGCTAAGCGTGCGCCAGTACCCGCGGAGCGATATCGCGGTGGTCCAGGTGTCGACCGTGTATGTGGGCGCGAACGCCGACCTGGTGCGCGGATTCATCACGACTCCGCTGGAGCGCGTGATTGCAAGCGCCGACGGCATCGACTACATGGAGTCGTCGAGCACGCAGGGACTGAGCACGATCACAGTCCACCTGAAGCTCAATTACGACACTAACGCGGCGCTCACGCAGATTCAGTCGAAGGTGGCGCAGGTTCGCAATGACCTTCCACCGGAGGCCGAGGCTCCGGTCATCGACTTGCAAACCGCGGATACACAATTTGCCGCGATGTACATCGGGTTTTCGTCGTCGGATCTCGACCAGAACCAGATCACGGATTACCTGACACGCGTGGTTCAGCCAAAGCTGAGCGCGATCAGCGGCGTGCAGCGCGCCGACATCCAGGGTAAGCGCACATTCGCGATGCGCATCTGGCTGAAGCCGGACCGCATGGCCGCACTCGGAATTTCGCCCTCGATGGTGTGGAACTCGCTGGCGAACAATAACTACCTGTCGGCGCTCGGCAGGACGAAGGGCACCATGGTTTCCGTGAACCTGGTGGCCAACACCGACCTCCGCACCGCGGACGACTTCAAGAACCTGGTGGTGAAGCAGGACAACGGCACCGTGGTGCGGCTCGGCGAAATTGCCGACGTTGCGCTTGGGGCCGAGAGCTATGACGACGACGTTCGCTTCAATGGCGAAGGCGCGACGTTCATTGGAATCTGGGTGCTGCCGACGGCGAACTCGCTCGACGTGATCAAGCGCGTTCGCGACGAGATTCCGGAGATTCGGGCACAACTTCCGGCGGGTATGAAGGTTGGGATTCCGTACGACTCGACGGCGTACATCCAGGACGCGATCCACGAGGTGCTGAGAACCCTGACCGAGACGCTGATCATCGTGATCATCGTCATATTCCTGTTCCTCGGCTCTTTCCGATCGGTGCTGATACCGATTGTAGCGATTCCCATTTCGCTCATCGGCGCTGTCTTCCTGATGTTGCTGGCGGGATTCACGATCAACCTGCTGACACTGCTGGCGATCGTGCTTTCGGTCGGACTCGTCGTTGACGATGCGATCGTAATGGTGGAGAACGTGGAACGCCACCTGCACGAGGGCAAGACTCCGTTCAAGGCCGCGATTGATGCGGCTCGCGAACTGGTTGGCCCAATCATCGCCATGACGATCACGCTGGCGGCGGTGTACGCGCCGGTGGGCATCCAAGGCGGGTTGACCGGGGCTCTGTTCCGGGAGTTCGCGTTCACGCTGGCGGGCGCGGTCATCGTGTCGGGCATCGTCGCGCTGACGCTATCGCCAATGATGGGTTCGAGGCTACTGCGCCAGGGAGACACCGAACGCGGCTTCGCCGGATTCGTGAACCGGCGGTTCGAAAATGTTCGGCACTGGTACCACCGCGCGCTGTCACGCACGCTGCAGTACCGACCGGTGGTGCTTACGCTGTGGCTGATCGTGGCGGCGCTGATGATTCCCTTCTACCTGTTTTCGCAGAAGGAACTGGCGCCCACGGAAGACCAGGGCGTGGTATTCGGTGTGATCCAGGCTTCGCCCAACGCCACGCTGGATCAGACGAAGATGTTCTCGAAGCAGGTTTACGACGTGTATCACTCGTTCCCTGAGGCGCAGAGTATCTTCCAGATCACGAACCCGAATGGGGGGTTTGGTGGCATGGTCACGAAACCCTGGAGCGAACGCAAGAAGACGACGCAGCAACTGCTGCTCGAGTCGACTGGGCCGCTCTCGAAGATCGCTGGAATTCGCGTGATTCCGCTTACCCCGCCACCGCTTCCGGGCGGCGGAAATTTCCCTGTCGACTTCGTAATCTGCTCGTCGGCGGAACCGAAGCAACTGGAGGCCTTCGCGAATCAACTGGTCGCGAAAGCGTTCAAGAGCGGAATGTTCATTTACGCTGACTCGGACTTGAAATACGACCAGCCGCAGACCGAAGTCGTCTTCGATCGCGACAAGTTGCGTTCCGAGGGCGTCGATCTGAGCCAGGTAGGCAAGGATCTCTCGACGATGCTGGGCGGAAATTACGTCAACCGCTTCAGCATCCAGGGTCAGAGTTACAAGGTCATCCCACAGGTGAAGCGCGTGGATCGACTCACGCCCGAGCAGCTGTCGCAAATTTACGTGACAGGCGCGAACGGTAATCTCGTTCCTCTCTCGACATTCGCGACGCTGAAAACTACGGCGGAGCCGCGCTCGCTGAACAAATTCCAGCAGTTGAACGCGGTGCGAATCCAGGGCGTGATTCCGCCCGGTGTTTCGCTGGACTCGGCATTGACGTACCTCGAGACGCAGGCGAAGCAGATTCTGCCGAAGGGATACACGATCGACTACGCGGGCGAATCGCGACAGCTCAAGACGGAGGGCAGCAAGTTTCTCGGCGTCTTCCTGCTGTCGGCAGTGCTGATTTACCTGGTACTGGCGGCACAATTCGAGAGCTTCCGCGATCCCTTCATCATCCTGGCCGGCTCGGTGCCCCTGGCAATTTCGGGCGCGTTGCTGTTCTCGTTCCTCGGAATGACGACGCTGAACATATATAGCCAGGTTGGACTGATCACGCTGGTGGGGTTAGTGTCGAAAAACGGCATTCTGATCGTGGAGTTTGCAAACCACCTGCAGACGACTGGCAAAGACAAGATCGCCGCAGTAATCGAAGCCGCTTCGACACGACTGCGACCGATTTTGATGACGACGGCGGCAACGATCGTCGGGCACTTCCCTCTTGTGCTGGCGAAGGGTCCGGGGGCCGGAGCGCGAAACAGTATCGGCATCATGCTGGTGACCGGAATGTTCATTGGCACGATCTTTACGCTATTCGTGGTGCCGTCCATCTACGTGCTGGTGGCGCGAAAGCATACTTCTCTGGCGGTGGTGGACGGTGAAGAAGAAAGCGACGAGGTGCTCGCAGAGGCTGCCTCGTAACGACGACTCCGCCCTGGCGAAGCCAGGACGCGGCACCCAGAAAGCTATTCGCAGGTGATGAGGCCGCGCGACAAGCGCGGCCCTTTTTTATTTTGCGGAAGCGGCTGCGGTTTTCCTTTGCAGCATCCCCAACTCGTACATGAACTCCAGCGTTACGCCGTTGGTCCAGCCGAAGCCTACGACGTTCTGCTTGTAGCCGGCAGTCACGTTTGCTTCTGATGTCTGCGTTTCGACGTTGTACTTCTCGCGGATTGTGCCTTCGCGGGCGAAGTTCTGCTCGACTGTGCTGACCCATTCGCGTGCAGCGCGGTTTGCGTCGGAGCTGTCCCCATAAAGGCGCATTCCCTCGACCCCCATCAGTTGCAGTGGGGCCCAACCGTAGGGCGCGTCCCACTGAACACCCGTCACGTAGGGACTCGTCAGCAATCCACCTTTGCGCTCAAACTGTTTCAGGTTTGAGATGACGGCTTTCGCCTGCTGCGGGGTCGCGAGTCCTGCCCAGAGCGGGTAAAAGGTGGTCATGTATTCATAGGTCGACCGAGTTTTATTAACGAAATCGTAGTCGAAAAACATGCCCTTCGAGGCATCCCACATGTACCGCGTCATGAACTCCTTGCGGCCTTGCGCGCGTTGCCGCCATTCTTTCGCTTCGGCAGCCCTACCCAGAATGGTCGCAATTTTTTCCAAATCGGTTTCCGCCTTGTACAGGAGGCTGTTCAAACAGACCGGAGCGAAGTGGTGCGTCTCGGCGCCGAACGGACCGAAGCGGAAACTGATATCGAAGCCGGATTCTCGCATCGCGCGGTCGCCCTTGTAATAGTCGGCGGTAAACTTCATTTCCGGCGACTTGGTGCAACCGACCTCGTCCTGCTCACAGGCCTGGAAAGTGAATGAAGGTCCGTCAAGCGCCACTGCGGTCTCCTTCGCAGCTACTTTCAGATACTTCCCACGCTCGGGCAGCGCCTGCATGTGCGTGAACACGTCGCGATAGTAGGGGTCGTACATGTCCGCGATCTCAGGCACGGGACCGTGGCCATAGTCGTAATAGCGCGAGAGGCCAGTGTCGCCAGCTAGGTGCCGGCTGTTGGTCCAGAGATCGTAGTCGCGCTGAATGTACGGGTAGGACTTCTCCAGCCATGCGCGTTTCGCGGTATCCGGGAGCGCATCATTGACGGCCATCACCATCGAACTCAGGAATGGCGGTTGCGAGCGGGTGAGAAAGTACGTACGGTTCGCGTTCAGGATGGAACCATAGTGGTTGATTTCGAAGAAGAAGTTCTCAACCATTCCCTGTGCGAGCTTTACGCGTCCGGCGCGAAGCAGGCCGCGAATGATGAAGTAGCTGTCCCAGCCATACATCTCGTTGAAGAAACCGCCGGGAACGACGTAAGGGTTCGGCAAATAGAGTACGCCCTGTCCTGGGAGCTTCTCCGGATCGACCTCGCCAGGAGCGGTGATTCTCTCCGGAAGGTGCTCGATGCTGACGTGGCAGCGCTCGCCGAGTTCCTTGATCGCGTCGGTTTCCGGAAAGTCCGCAGGGAGATACATGAGCGAGTGTTCGGGAACGCGCTTGTCAATGATCGTTTCACAATGAGTCATGGACCGCGTCAGGGTGTCCCACGATTGGTCGATGTAGGCAGCGACATTGGACGCAGAAGCGTCCTCCTGCTGGGCAAGACCGGTGCAAGTTGTGAAGAGAACTACAGCTAAAAGAAGAAGCGCAGAAATCCTGGTCTTCAAAGGACGGCCCTCGTGAAAACTAATGGAGGTCGAGGATAGTTGCCGGAGGCGGGGAAATGCAAATGCGCTATTCCTCGGGTCCTGGCTCGAAGTCGTGTGCGCAACCCTGGCAGTAATAGCGCCCGCCAATCTCTTCCACGCGCATATTCGGCCGCTCGAAAGGCGTCAGGGAATCCGGCATGCGTACAACCTTGCTTGTTGAACCACAGGAAGGACAGGGGGGAACGCCGACCTCGTGTTTTGGTGGGAAACTGCCTCGCATGACGCACCTCCGAAATCGTGCGATCGGACGATCGGGCCATCGGGCCATCCTAAGCAGTTCAACGGCTCGATGGCACGATTTTTACACCGCGATTGTAGCCAGCGCACGCTTGTCGGTCTTGCCGGTGGCGGTTCGGGGCAGAGCTTCCAATATTGTGAAGCTGCGTGGAACCTTGAAGGGCTCCAGCATTTCGCGACATGCCGCACGCAAAGAGTTCTCGTTCTGGCTCGCACCGGCTTTCAGCTGCACATACGCTTGCAAGCGCGAACCATGCTTCTCATCTGGGAAGGCCAGGACGGCAACTTCTTCTACTCCGGCGATGTTCTCGACGGCAGTTTCGACCTCTGCCGGGTATACCTTTTCGCCGGAAACCTTCACGAGGTCGTCGGCTCGCCCGACCAGGTGTAAATAACCATCGGCATCGAAGAATCCTCGGTCGCCGGTGTGCAGTAAGCGGTTGCGGATCTTGTTCGCGGTGGATTGCGCATCATTATGATAGCCAAGCATGATCGACGAGCCTTCGACGCAGACTTCGCCGATTTCGGCTGCCGGAAGGACGGCGTCGTTTTCATCGCGGATCGTGACCTTGACATTCGGCAGCGGCTTGCCAACCGAGCCGAAACGATTTGTCTCCGGGACATTAAGCGAGATTACGGGAGAGACTTCGGTCGCGCCGTATCCTTGCACGATTGTCTTGTGAAACCGCTGCTCGAACTCCAGGGCAACCTGCTCGGGAAGACGCTCGCCCCCGGCAATGGCCAGCCAAATGGAACTGAGGTCAGCGGGCACAGGCTCCTTCGTCAGCAGTCGATACTGGTTCGGCACCGCGATGAGACAGGTGACTCGAAGTTTCTCGATCGTTTGCAGGATCTGGCGAGGCACGAATTTTTCGATGACGACGGTGGAACCCGTGGTCAGAGGCAGCAACAGGGTGACGGTCAAGCCGTAGGCGTGGAACAGCGGCAGGACGGCCAGCATAATCTGGTTGCCGTCGAAGCCGGTCGCATCGCTGCACCCCTTGGCGTTGTCGAGAATGTTGCGCTCGCTGAGTTCGACGGTCTTAGGCATCCCCGTCGTGCCGGACGTAAAGAGAAACACAGCCGCTTCGCGTTTTCGCTCCGCGATGCGGACACTGGCGGGATCGGATGATTCCGTTCCTTCGTACAACCAGCACGGGATCCCGGCTTCCACGAGGCGCGGCACAAACTCTTCCGAGGTGATCACCAGTCCGGCCCCGACACTCGCCACCATCAGTTTCAGGATTTGCGGCGGAGCAAGGGTTGGAAGCACCGTAACCGTCTTCCCTGCCCACAATGCACCCAGGAACGCAGGCGCGAAAGCAAGCGAGTTGGGAATCAGCAAGGCGACTGTGTCTCCCGGGACTCGTTGCGCAATGGCTTGAGCCGTGGCGGCGATTTGAGATTCCAGTTGTCGGTAGGTGACGATCTGATCGCCGGAGATCAAAGCTGGTTTGTCAGGATGTTGGGCGGCGGCAGCTCGGAACGCGGAAACAATGGCGCTGGTGGGCATAAGAATCCAGTGAAGCAGAATGTGCGGAATTGCACGAAAAGTGTAGCACGCGGGGAAGCAAAGATTAACGCAAAGGACGCAGAGGTCGCAGAGGGGGAAAGCACATGAACTATAGGTGAGTCGCTCAAGTCGAGAGGTTACTTCGAGAGGATTTTACCGGTGCCCCAGCAATCTTTGAGGAGTAAACACCCCAAGGGCGGGTTTCGTCTTCGCCGTCCTTTTACGTTTCTTCTCAGCTGGCAGTCGCGAAAGCGGGAGCCAGCGCTCGGGCTACGTTGCCGCCTTCGTGCTTGGCGGCGTGCAAGGAACTCTCGGCGCGGTTGATGACTTCAGTGACGATGTCGACGGGATCATAGGAGGGGTCGAGCACCGCCTCGGCAATTCCGCATGTGGTTCTCAGGGGAACGGTCCTGGTGGAGAAGCGCATGCCATCGAGCAGCTTACGCATCTTCTCCACAACGAAGAATGCATTCTTATCGCTCGTGTCGGCGAGGATCAGCGCGATCTCGGTGAGATCGTATCGGACCGCAACGTCGTTCTGGCGAATGTGCGAAGAGATGGTCTGTCCGAGTTGCTGCATCATCGCTTCTACGCCGCTCTCACCCATCTCGCGCACCAGCACCGATGCCTTGCCGAAGTCCATCAGCATGACGCTGAGTGGCGAGTTCTGCTGCACGGATCGACGCACCTCGGACATGAGCACGTCGAGATACGAAGAGCGCTTAAGGAGGCCGGTTTTTTCGTCAGTGACCGCGAGGTTTTTGACCAGGCTTCGCAGGCGAGCATTGTTGACGGCGAGCACCATGTGGTCGGCAATGGTGCGCAGGACTACTGTATCGGTGGGCAGCCAATGTCGCGGCGTGCCGCACTGTTCAAGAATAAGCAGTCCGGCGTGCCTGTCGCCGTCCATCAGTGAAACCGCAAGCAGCGCCTGGATGTTGAGCGAAGTGATCACCTGCTGAATCGGTTCGAGTTCCGCAATACCAGCGACGTCCGAATAGGCGACTGCTCCGCCGTTAGCAACGCTGACAGCCTGCAGTGTCGTGATCAGCTTAACGATGCTCGTCACTTCCGACTGCTTGATGCCGGGTGCGCAATACTCCATGGCGGCGGACGGCGGCTTACCTGGCGTGATCAGCCCGGCGATGCAGCGGCTCGCGCCCCAGTGCCGGCCGATATCGTTGACCGAAGTGAATAGAACGCCCTTTACGTTGTGCTGGCGGTAAAGGTTACGGGTGATCTCCGCCACGCGCGAAATGTTATCGACGGCGGTCTCACCGGTGAGTGCGCGCGACTCCTTCGTGGCCGCAGACGGCGGCTCGACCATGAGAAAGCGTCCCGCCGGGGTAGTCTGCGTTGTTACGAGGCGCGTCTGAGCCGGCGGATACTGCGCAACATAACCGGCGCTCTGATAAAGGTCGCGAAGCTTAGCGTTCGTGTCTTCTTCGCGAGGAAAGAGCTTTGCGATCCGATCGAGGCGATCCAGCGCCTTGGAGCGCATGGAGTACTGCAGGAAAATCTCCGCCTGCAGGATCAGATCTTCGAGAACCGTGGACTCGCTGTCACCGACCGCTGGAGCCTCTTTGCTGTCCTCCGCCTTCAACACTCCAGCAAATCGGTTGGCGATGGCATTAAAGCGGGCGGGTTCGATCTTTTGCCGCAGCATCTCCAGGCGATTGGCGTGTCCGGGCTCATAAGGATCGACCTCGGCCGCACGATCCAGGGCGTCGGCAGCCTTAGAAAAATTCTCCGCAGCGCAGTAGATGTCGAACAGTCGCAGCAGTGTCGCGCAATACTCGTGTTCGCGGTTCGAGGTGTTAAAGAGTTCTACGAGGTACTCGAGGAAGTGAACATTGACCGGATGCTGCTCGGCGATCTCACTCATTTTGTGCACGAACTCGCGCCGCGTTCCGGCCTTGCGATGGAACGAATCCACGCGATCGGCAATGCGGCAGGCGTGTTCGCCTTCGTCGGCATCCAGAAACGAGCCGATGAAGTTGTAAATGAGCGGGGAAGACTGTTTCGGGGCGCGATCGAACATCTCCCAGATGTATGGCTCGGCTTCCGTCAGGCGATTGCACCCGACCAGCGCCTTGCCGTACGCCTCGCGCGCCTCCGCCGGAGCAGAGGGATAATTCGCCAGCGATTCAAGCAGGCGAGCAGCTTCTTCGGGATGAGAATTCTCGACAAGGCAACGCCCGTGACCCAGCACCGCGGCCGCGTTCTGCGGGTCGAGTTCGTAGGCTCGTGCATAGGCGCGACAGGGATCTTCGTTTGCGCGTTCGGCTGCAACCGCAACCGCGACGAAGGCGATCGCCGCAATCTTGTTCTCTCCCAGTTCGGCGGCAAGCTGTCCCAATCGCTGCTGATTGCTTGAGTTCGAGTTCAGGGCAACGACTCGATTAAGGGCTGCCAGCGCCTCACTCTTGCGTCGTGCGCTGAGTAATCCCTTGATGCCAACCTCGTATGCGTCCAGAGCGTCCTTGCGATTGATCTTTTCACTGAACTGCGCGAACTGGAGGGTTTGCTCAGTCGAAGGACTTCGCAGGCGAGCCAGCCTTTTGTAGGTAACAACAAGTCTTCCGATGTCACCGATCGAGACGTAGTGATCGAACATCTCGGAGACCAGGCGGGCAGCCTCGTCGTTGCGGTCGAGTGTGAGGCAAAGATCGGCGGCACTTTGCCGCACGGAATCGTTGCGCGGATCATCTTCAAGGATCGCCAGGTATTCGTCGAGGGCCGCTTCCGGCTTGCCTTTGTGGAGGAATTTCTCGGCTTTTTCGAGACGTTTTGCGATATCCGACATGCGCGCAACCGGAGGTCGCAAGCGGCTTCTCGGACGCTTGCGAAACCTTCTGCAGAATAACCGCAAACGTATCGAGAGAGAACCACTTACCCTCGCACGTAGGGGTTGGTACTACTGTGTATCGGAAAGCCATGTACCAGGATGGAAACGGTTATGAAAAACTAACGACGGACTTGACATTCGCCTTTTATTCGCTGAAACTGAGAGCGAACGAGGTACATTCATGGCAATCACGCGCCGACAACGTCAGGTGCTCGATTTCATCACGAATTTTATTCGCGAAAACGGATATTCACCGTCATTCGAGGAAATCGGCCAGGGGCTCGGTTTGAGTTCCCTGGCTACCGTGCACAAGCACATCAGCAACCTCGATCAGAAGGGCTACTTGAAACGCGATTACAACCGCAGCCGCTCAATCGACGTCGTGCCGAACAAATCGCGCGCGAAAGCAGTGGGTCCAGTCGGACTGGAATTGCCCCTCGTTGGACGGATCGCCGCAGGCCACCCGATCGAACAGGTGGAGACGCCGGAAACCATTTCTCTTGCGGATTTCACCCGCTCGAAAGACGTGTTCGTACTGGAAGTCTCCGGCGAGTCGATGCAAGACGAACACATCGTGAACGGCGACTACGTACTCGTCGAGAAGGTTCAGGCGGCGCGCAATGGCGAGATCGTCGTCGCGCTGGTCGACGGCGCTGAAACTACGCTGAAGCGCTTCTACAAGGAAGGCGAGATGGTTCGGTTGCAGCCCTCAAACACCACTATGCAGCCGATCATGGTTCCGGCTGCGAATGTTGCGATCCAGGGAAGAGTCATTGGAGTGCTTCGGAAGTACTAGTTCAAAATTGCAGGTGGACGCGTGAAGCTGGCGCGTTAATCGGGGCACCTATCCAATACTGAAATCAGAAGCCCGGCTCGCGCCGGGCTGAAGTTTCTTGATCCGCGCAGACGGTTACGCCAGATTGTTGTCGATCGCCTTTTCGATGCGATCTTTCGGGGCGTAGCCCACGATCTGCTCACGAACCTGTCCGCCCTTGAAAACCAGGAGAGTCGGGATGCTGCGTACGCCGAAACGCTGGGTGGTGGCGGGATTCTTGTCGACATCCATCTTCCCGACGACGATCTTGTCGGAATACTGCTTGGCTACCTCGTCTACGATTGGCGCCAGGGCGCGGCAGGGGCCGCACCAGGCTGCCCAGAAATCGATCATTACCGGACGGTCTGATTTGAGTACCGTCTGGTCAAAATTGGCATCAGTAATCTCAAGAATGGCGTCGCTTGCCATCAATGTCCCTCCCAAAGGTATCGCCGGTTAGTCCGAAGGATGAGGCGGCGAGAACAACGAAATATCGTACCACCTACATAGATGCGGTCGGAAGCTAAAGGACGCAGCCCGGGACCTGCCGCAACGGTGGGAGAATAGTTCAGAGAAATCTAGAGCGCGCAAACCTCAGGCGCAAAATAAAGCGTCCCGGACCCGATGTCCAGGACGCTGTGGCAGCCCTCCCCCAGAACTGCCAACTTCGCGAATGATTGTAGCTGCTTCTTACTAAAGGGCAATATCACGCTAGTAACCTATAGTAATCGTTTCGGTAGTTACTCTGGATGGACAATTGATCTGCCCGGGGGCAGCTCTGGTGGCATTCAAACGTGTTGCTTCTTTGTTTCGTACATCTTACGATCGGCCTCGTCGATCATCTCTCCGACCGTTACCCCGCTGCGATATTCGGTTACGCCGATGCTGAAGGAGAGGTGAACAGCCTCAATCTCGGGGTTCTGGTTCCAGCGCACTACGTTTCCAAGAAGCCGCTGAAGGGCAAACCCAGCCTGTTGCTCCGTGGTATCCGGCATCACCACCACGAATTCATCGCCGCCGTAACGAACCACGGAGTCCGAAGCGCGCAGCGTGCGGCGCATGATCTGGACGGCGATCTTCAGCACTCGGTCTCCGGTTGCATGACCCAGTGTGTTATTCACGCCGCGGAAATCATCGAGGTCGATCATGACCACGGAGAGCGCGGTTTTTCGACGCTCTGCAGTCGCAATCTCCTTGCTCAACAGTGCCTCGAGGCAGCGGCGGTTGAACGTTTCGGTGAGCGGATCGATCTGCGCGGTCAGTTCCGCGGCTTCGGTTCTTACGAGCTGTCGGATCAATTCAAGGCGGTTACGCTTGAGCTGCAGGCGCTGTTCCAGCAGGTAAACGTTGACGAGGATGACAAGGACGACGAATCCAAGAAGGAGCCCCGGCAAGTATCGCCGCGAGAGCTCCAGGGTGCCGCTCCACCACTGCGGCACCGCCATGGCCAAAAAACCGGCCGAGATGGTAACACCGACCAGGACGGCGATAGACCACAAATAAAGATCGCGACCGTCCAGCGCCTCGAGTTTGGATTCGAGTTCGCGCACGGCCACCGCTGCCGGCATTGAATCATCCAGCAGACCCGGGCTGGTCTGTTCCAAGGGCACTCTGGGTGAAGATAGTACCCCAGAGTGCACTTAAGGCAAGAGTCAATATGCGCAAGAACCGCACTTCTCAATAACGGAAGTTCCGATTCGAGATCGTCCCAAAGTCACACGATCAATATTTGCGTCGGCGAGTCTCTCGCAAAACGGTGGCGAAACTGCGGCCACCCATGCTGACCGTGGGTACTACGGTTCCAGTGACCCCGACCCGTGCGCCCTTACCGGGGACACCGAACTTCTCCGACATCACCCACATCTTGCCGGTTCCATCGTCGATCTGATACATGCCGGTGCCGAGCGCTCCCCAGGAAGAAACGACGGTGCCATGAATCGCGACTTCCTTGTTCTGGTACCGCCCAGGATCCGCCTGGATTTCTGCAATGCTGCGCCCCTGTGGACACCCTGTTAGAAGCAGCGTCATCGCAATGATGGCTGCCGCGAAAAACGCACTACTGCCTCGCCTGAGTCGAATCATGTGCAAACTCCATGGTTTGTACTTGTTCTTCTTGGATGCAGACTACCTGCTCCGAGTCTATTTGGGATTTCGCGAGTAATAACCCGAAGGGGCGAGAACTGTTGCGGGTGGCCGATAGGCGAGTCGTACATCGGAACATCGGGCGATCGGAGGACGCGAAGAGCCAAAGATCGAACATCCATCGTGTTCTTCCCATCTTCCGATCTGGTTATTTCTTGTAGTCTTCGAGAATTCGGTATTGCGTCACTATGTTTTGCATCGCATTTCCCAGCTTCGCGAGGGAATGGCTTGGATTGTGCAATTCCACTTCTCTTTCCGTGGCCATGAACACTCCGGTATCGGACATCAGATAGAAAATAACTTCACCGGTCGCTGGTAGCACGTAGTCCGTGGTCTTGCGCATCTGCGACGGATATTCGCGTGCGACTTCTATGGCCTCGAGTGTCGCTCGCCTTACCGACTCTTCCTTTTGGCCGCCGATATAACCACCGCCGCTGCTCAGATAAATGCTCGCACTGCCGTCAGAGAGCGCCATCACCGTCGCAGTGCCGGCAGGCACACCCCAGTCCATCACCACGCCCCAGGGATCATCAGCGTGTGGAGGTGGACCCAACCCGAACCGCTCGCGTGTGCCGTACAACACCATGTTGCGCAAGCCCTGGTAGACGGTTTCCGCCGAGGGCTTTGATTCCACCGCAGGTTGCGTCTCGCGTTTAGAATCGCGACTCCGCGAACGCGCAATCACGTAGACGATCACGATTAGAATGACTGCTATCAGAAGTCCAGTGTTCATGAAAAAGGTTCGCCCAGACGCCGGGGATCATAACACTGTAGAAGTGGAGATTTCATTCACCTGCGATATTGGGAATTTTTGCTACACGCAACGGACCTCGCCTGTGGACTCAGTGCATCTATGAACTAGAGGAGAAAGACTATGAAGTTCTTCCTGACGATCGGAACCGTCCTACTTGCCTGCAGCGGGATGTTCGCTCAGAATAGCCAGCCCGCGCAGTCCGGTAACCAAACCACCGGCGTGTCGAGTGGCATGAAGATGGGTCCCGAACAGAAATCCCAGTCCATGTCGAACATGAACACCCGCATGCAGCAGATGCAAACCGAGATGCAGGACCTGAAGACCAAGATAGCAAAAATGCGAGCGGATGCCGAAAAGGTACAGGATCCGAACACGAAAACCGCGCTGCTTGACAATGCCGATATTTGGCAACAGTTCGTGGATCACATGCAAGCGCACATGACCATGATGCGGGGCATGCGCCCAGGTGGACGAATGGGCAGCGGCATGATGATGCAACAGAAAAAGCCACCCGCCGGAACAACAGGACAGACGCCCAATCCTCAGTAGGTGTCACGGACTGAACCGCTTTTTGCCAAAAAGTTACACCCACGAAGGTGCCGGTTGGTTTAGTATGTCGAGACCTTTGGAGGAGAAATGCATTATCACGATTCTGACGATTTGAAGCGTTTGGGCGAATTCAAACAACTGGCGCCGACCGAGTTTTCCGCATTTGTCGAATTCGACAAAATTGTCGGTCGCGATGACGGGGCCATTCCGCGCAAATATCGCGAACTGATTGCCATCGCAGTTGCCTGCACCACGCAGTGTCCCTACTGCCTCGACGTTCATACCCGCGCCGCGAAACGTGCCGGGGCCACGCGGGAAGAGGTGACCGAAGCGGCACTCCTCGCCGCCGCTCTTCGTGCCGGTGCGGCCGTCACACATGGAGCACTCGCCGTGAAATTGTTCGACCAGGCTCCCGCAACTCAAGCGCCAGCAGAGTCACGCAAGTAACCGAGCTAAGTGAAGGACAAGAACCCACGGTTCCGTCAGCATCGCGGCCGTGGGTTTCTCGTCTACGGGTTGTACTTGGCCAACCACGCTGCGACTTCGCGAAACACATCCCGAATCTGCTCCCACTTTCTCGGGAAGTGCGGCGAACCCGGATACGTCACCATGCGAACTGTTTTTCCGCGGGCTGCCATTACCTCGAACAGTTCTCGGCCCTGGTAGGTCGGAACTCGCTCGTCGGCGGCGCCATGCAGGATCAGCAAGGGTGTGGTGACATTCTCTGAATGCAGCGCAGCCGAAAATTGCGAGAAGGCTTCCGGATCCTTGTCCGGCCAACGCGCGTCGTAGTCGAACTGCTGAATGTCGCTCGTCCACATGAAACTGCCCCAGTCGGTGATGCCGGCTCCCTCAATCGCGGCCTTGTAACGATTCGTCTGGGTAACCGTCCATGCGGTCATAAATCCGCCGGCACTCCAGCCGAACATCGCCAACCGGTTCGGATCCGCCCAGCCTTGCTGAACCGCGTAATCGGTCGCGCTATCCACATCGCGGTACGCGCGGTCGCCGAAATGCTGGTAGATGGCGTTCAAGAACTCTGTGCCGTAGCCGGTCGAGCCACGATACTCCGGCTGCAGCACCACATAGCCCATCCCGGCGATGATCTTCGCCATGCCGTTAAACGCGAGTTCGTCGTTCCCTTCCGGCCCGCCGTGCGGCAGGTTTACAAAGGGATAGTGGTGGCCCGCCTCATAATTTGGTGGCAGAGTCAGCACGCCTTCCAGCGCGATCCCCTCTTTGCTTGTCCAGTGCACTACCCGCGTTTTGCCCAGGGCAATTTTCGCCAGTTGTTCGTCGCCTTCTTTCGTGATGCGCTGCAACTCGTTCCCTTGCGCAACCGCAACGTTCGTCGTGTGCTGCGGATCGACAACGGCCATCGCGCGCCCCTCAGGCGCAGAGCTGATCTGCGGCGAAATAATGCCGCTCTGAATCGTGCCCGCAGCCCACTTGTACGTGGGCAAGAGCGCTCCATTCTGGAAGGCATCGATCTCCGCCTGGACCCCGCGCTCGACAGTTACCCACACGCTCCCTTTGTTATCCACGGAGATGTGCAGCACCGAACCCTGCAGCTTAGGCGTGCGGTCCACTGGAGTTCCGCCGCTCGCCGAAACCGTCCAAACGTGATCGGGCGTCAAGACAGACGAAGTCGTGCTCAAGAACGCCAGTTCCTTGCCGCCATTAGTCCACACAAGGCTTCCAGCAGAATTATCGACGGTTGCGACATGGCGCGACCCTGCTACGCTGCAAACGTCAATGAAAGACCGCATATAGTGAAAGCCGATCTTCGGCGTCGTCGACAACACCGCGAGCGAAGCGCCATCCGGCGACCATGCTACCTGGTTGACGTCATGCAAATTGGAACACCACCACGCTCCACCCGATCCATTGGCACCCACGACGTAGATGCTGGTTGGCTTTGCCTCAATTACCGTGTGGACGTCGTCGAGCGGGTCGGGAAGGCGCGGATCGGCGAGCACGGCGTAATGCGAACCGTCAGGCGAGATCGCCGCGGAGTGAATTCCTCGCGGAAGTGCCGTCAGCGGAATCGGAGTTGCCGCGGCGGCAGCGGGGGTGTAGGCCGGCGCCAGCGGCAAGGTCGCCAACTGCCCCGCTTTGCCGACCTCGTATGTCCCATAGAGTGCCGAACCATCGCGCGTGAACCCACGCGGCTGAAACTTTTCGGGAATGCTGAGCTGCCGCGAGTCGCCGCCCGACGGAGCGATCAAATCCCACTCCGTGTTGGTAGTTCCCTTTTGCGCCCCGAACTGCACGCGGTAGAGAATGCTCTTGCCGTCCGGAGACACCGCAACCGGTGACGCACTGCGCAGCGTGACAGAATCATCGAATGTGTAAGGATGCCGCGATTGTTGAGCGAATCCACAGACAGCAATGAGGCATAGAACAAAAGAGACAAAGAGATTGCGCATGGTGCTCCTCAGAACGACCCAAGAGCATACCAGAGAGATTGTCGCTGGAAGCGCCGAAAGGGCGCGCGAAAGACCTCACGCTAAAATGCATCCATTCCGCGAGTCCAGAAATCTGAGCGTGCATGGGAGAACACACAAAGCTCAGGGCCGAGGACGGCCACGAATTCGACGCGTATATCTCTCGGCCAAATGGAAAACCGACGGCTGGACTCGTCGTCATACAGGAAGCGTTCGGCGTCAATCGTCATATTCGGTCGGTCGTCGATGAGTACGGGGACGATGGCTTTCTCTCTGTCGCTCCTGCGCTCTTCGATCGCATGCAGCGCGGAGTGGAACTGGGGTACGAGGGGGAAGAAGCGCAGTACGGCATCGGACTCGCGCGGCAAATCAATCCCGGCAATGCCGTCAAGGACATTGCCGCGGCAATGAGTTATCTACGTGAGCAGGGCGCGCGAAAAGTGGGCGTGACCGGTTACTGCATGGGCGGAACCATGGCCTGGCTCGCAGCTACCCGCCTCAACCCTGATGCCGCTGTGGGCTACTACGGCGGTCGTATCGCGCAATATGCAGGAGAAACGTCGCAGTGCCCGGTGATGCTCCACTTCGGCAAACTGGACCAGCACATTCCGAAAGAAGAGGTAGACAAGGTCCAGGCCGCGCACCCGGATGTTCCGATCTTCTGGTACGACGCCGGCCACGGCTTCAACACCAGCGATCGCACCAGCTTCAACGCCGACGCTTCAAAACTCGCGCGCCAACGATCGCTCGATTTTCTGAAGAAGAACTTATCCTAGCGCCGGGGCACTACTTGGCCTTGTCGCGCCCCGGTTAGTACTTGAACCCCAGCGCCTTTGTCGTGAATTCCACCAGCGGAGCCATCTTGCGGCATGCTCCGGCAAAATCCTGCATGCACTTTGCACCGCAGATCTGCTTCTCGCTCAACTCGATCGATGCCACGAAGTCCTTGAACTTGAGATCGTCGGCAAATTCGTGATTCGGATCGAACCCGCGGGGCGGTCGCGAAAGCTTGTCGCCCTCCAACTCGATCCTCTTTCGGATGCTCTTCCACTCCGCCGGATTCGCCACAACAGCCGTTCGAATCTTCGTCAGCGCCGGCGCGTCCGGATGCCAAACGCCGGCAGCCGCGAAGCAATTGTCGGGTTCGAGGTGGAAATAGAAGACCGGCGCATGCGCATCTTTGCCCTTTTCGTGCGAGAAATGAATTCCAACATGCGTTTTGAAGGGCCGCTTGTCGGAGGAGAATCGAGTATCGCGATAGATGCGGAACAGCGACCCGCGCGTCGGCCGTGCGTCAGCTACGAAATGTGGACTGAGCTTCGTAAGCTCCGGTGCGAAACCCGCGATGAACCGCAGCGCAGGTTCCTGCACGAACTGCTGGTATCGCATTTTGTTCTTCGCGAACCACTCGCGGTCATTGTGCCGCTTCAATTGACGAAGAAATTCGAATACTCCCGGAGTAAAGAATGCGCTATCAGTCATTTCGCCCCCATATCGCAATCAGTATATCGATCGCAATGCGAACGGCTCCTCCACATTGTTGCGCTTAGATGGCCCGTTGGCACTGTCTACTTGGCTGGAAGCTCGACCGAAAACTTCGCTCCTGCGTCACTGCAATTCTCCGCAGTGATGCTGCCGCCGTAAGCCTCGACCATCGCTTTCGCGATCGCCAGACCCAAGCCGTAGCCACCGGTCTCGCGCGAGCGGGACGCATCGGAGCGGTGGAACCGGTGGAAGATTCTTTGCAGCTCCTCTTCGCCGATGCCCGGTCCCTGGTCGGCGACCTCCACTCTCACCCGGCCATCGCCTCTCGCGACGGAGACTCGCACCTCCGCGCCCGCGGGGCTGTAGCGAATCGCATTGTCGAGCAGGTTGCTCCAGATCAATTCCAGGTCATCTGCGTCGCCCGGAATCTCCGCCATGTTCGAGGCGTTCACCGAGATTCGCACGGACTTCGCTTCCGCGATCGGACGCCAGCGGTCGGCGCTCTGTTCGCAGCTCGCAGCGATGTCCACCGGCGGCAGCTTTTCCCGGCCATTCCCTTCCCGCAGTTGCTCGGCTCGCGCAAGGCGAAGCATCGAATGCGTCAGCGATTCCAACCGTCCAACATCATCAAGCGCATGCTCCAGTTGCCGCCGATACTCCTCAGCACCGCGCGGCCGTTGCAGCGCCAACTGTAAAGTGGACTTCACGACGGCGATCGGCGTCTTGATCTCGTGCGCGACGTTCGCCACAAGCTCGCGCTCGGATAAGAACGCTTCCTGCAGCGTGGCCAACATGCGGTCCATGGCCTCGGTAAGAGGAACAAGTTCAACCGTCGACCTTGCCTCATCGGCGGCTCCGAGTTGCCAATCCGTCGCGTTAACCTGCGCCGCGCTGCTGGCGAGAGACCACAGCGGCGACAGTCCCTTCCGAACCACCCAAATCGTTGTTGATGTCGCGATTGCGAGCAGCACGAGGCTGCCGAGGAAGGTAGAGATCGCCACCCACCACTCACGCTCGCGAATCTCGCGGGTCGAGGCCGCGTAAAAGACCGTGATAGTTGCAGAATTCTCCGTCCCGGGACCTTCCGAATCGAGTACGGATATTTCCTTTAATCGAATCACCCGGTACTGCTGATTCCCCAGTCGCGCCGTCCAGTAAGAACGGTCCGTATTTCGAGGCAGCGGCAGGTCGCCTTGCCAGTTCGGAGATTTCGCAATGATGCTCCCGTTGCTCCCGAGAATCTCGTAAATGTCCGGATGCTCACTATCGAGCGGCGGCGGCACCAGGCTGTTGTCGAAGATGAGCGTGGGCTTCTCGTCCTCGCTGAAGCGCACCAGCGCGGCAATCGTTGTCGCTCTTCCGTGCAGGCCGGCATCGAGCGCCTTACGCAACTGCCAACTCGTGAGATAAGTGGCGAGGCCGACCACTGCCGCTGTCAGCACAAGCTGCGCCAGGACTAGCGAGACGATGAGGCGTCGCGTTATGGAGAGCTGCTTCATTCCTGGTCCCGCAACAGGTAACCTTGGCCGCGCAGAGTCTGAATCATCTCCCCGTTGCGGTCTTCCAGCTTGCGGCGAAGGCCGGATACGTAGACCTCAATGACGTTGCTGAAGCGCTCCCAGTTGAAATCGTACAGATGTTCGGAGAGTTCGGTCTTCGAGACGATTGCACCTTTCCGGTGAGCAAGATATTCCAGAACACGGTACTCCATCGCCGAAAGCGCGACGGCCTTTCCCGCCCGATAAACTCGCTGCTGGCTGGTATCGATCTCCACGTTCCCGAAGTGCAACGCCGCTGAAGCGTGTCCTTTGCCGCGTCGAATGAGCGCCTTGGCCCGCGCGATCAGTTCTCCCAGATCGAATGGCTTGGTGACGTAGTCGTCTGCCCCGCCGTTCAGCAAGGCGACGACCGACTCACGTTCATCGCGCGCCGTAAGAACCAGCACCGGGACATCTTTCCCCGATTTTCGCAAACGTTGCAGTATTTGCGCTCCATCGAGGTGCGGGAGCATGAGATCGAGGATCAACAAGTCGTACGGATTTGACTCGGCCATGTAGAGGCCTTCTTCGCCATCGTACGAACAATCGACCGCATAACCGGCACTCTCACGCAAACTTCGAGCGATATTGCCGGCCAGGCGCCGCTCGTCTTCAATTACCAGGATGCGCATGCTGGCTTCTGAATAAGCATCATTATGCGCGCTCGCGTGGGTTACAAATGACACAACTCGGCCTCGCTGGCATCACTATGCCAATGAGCACCTTCATGCACGTCCGAGTGCAGGGACCAGTATTTACTTCTTCGCTCCATTGGGCACGGGCATGGGCATGCTCACGACCTGGGGGATATAGACGTTCGGTTCTGTTTCGAGCTTCTTAGGCTTCATCGTATTGCAGACGTAAGTGAACAGTAACTCGCCAGATTTTTCGAACTCGGGATGTTCTTTGCCAGCGTAACAGAAAGTATCGGGATCGTAGTGAGGATCGCTCTTCTGCAGTATTGGAATCTTGTAGATCACGTCGCCGGACGTCCATGGGCCGGTCATGCTGGGCGCTGTGCGAAAGATCACTTTGTCTGAAAAAATCTGCGGATCCACCATCACCGCAATCCATTTCTTCAGTTCCGGGTGGTAGCGCACCGACATTTCAGAAGCGCCCTTCTCCATCACAACCTTGGCTTTGGCTGGATCGAGGCCGTCATGCCACTTATCGTCGCTTCCCAAGTACTGCAGGTTCTTCTTTGGATCGCCAAGCCCTTTTACCGGAATGCGCGTGAGGATTTGCGGCCGGTTCCCCTGTTCGTACATCGTGAAAATATAGAGATAGTTGTCCTTGATCAATGTTGAAGCGGACGGATTCGCGTGAACAGCCTCATCCACGAGCGGCGAGTACGAAATCTTCCAGTCCTGCGGATTCTTCTCGATCCCGGTCACATGCGCGAGATCGGTCCCGCAGACCTCAAACCCAAGCGCAAAGGCATCGGAGTTCGGCTTATTGCGCACGCATAGCAGCGTGATCCACAGTTCGTGTTTATATTCCACGCCGTCCAGCGCCCAGTAGTAGGTGCCGTCACTACGTTGCGGTTTGAAAAAGCTGTCAAATGCGCCGTTTGCATCGCGCTTGATCGAGTATTCAAGATTCCACTTGCCGTTCTTGCATGTCGAGATCCCCAGTGAGTTGTGCACCATCTTGGGTTCGTTCCCGGTGACTTCACGCTTGTCGCCGTAAAGGGTATCTCCGAAAATCCATACCACGCGCCCATCCTGCAGGGGGATGGAGTATGCCGCATCGGCACCCTGCCAGGGGGCTTTCAGTGAAAACGACGGTGTGCAATCGAAGTGTTTGGATTGAGCAGCCGCAAGAGCCGTGGAGAACAGTAGTATGAAGACAATTTTGGATACCTTGAGCATGACCTATCTCTCGCAAAAGTGATGAGATAAATAATAACCGGTTTCATGCGGTTCGGCGCTGGCGTCTTCCAGTATGGTGCCGTCAACCCAATCTGCTTCCAGCCGCAATCATTTCTGCCCTTCCGACGCCGTGATCCCGATCGCAATATCCAGCGGCCTGACGTGCTCCGGTGAAATGTATCGGTTCACCAGAAATTTCTGTCCGTCCCGGGTCACATCGTAGCTGAAGCAATCGGTTGAAGACAGGGCCATTCGGGCGCGCAGCAGAAACAGCGGCACGGGAACTCCAACCGCAAAGCCATTGACCGTGCTCACAGGAACCGCCGTCAGTACTCCCTTCGAGTTGACATAGAAGAGCTCTTTACCGTCATGGCGCCAGCGAGGTTCGGTTCCGCCACCCTGCGAAACCTGCCACTTGCCGCCGAGACCCGGGAAGTTCGTTACATATACTTCCCAAGCGCCTGACTCATCGGACATATACGCGAGCCACTTGCCATCCGCGGAAACTTGTCCATTCGCCCAATTGGCAGCGCCTTCGAAGATCGGCGTACCCTGGGATTCCCCGCGGCTGACCCGCATTAACCGTTCATCTCCATTCGCGCGCGGCTCCGGCGAAGTGTAAATCAGTGTCTTGCCGTCAGGAGTCCACGAGTTCGGCAACCGGTCCTCCGAGGCCAAGGTCCGCGCTACCCAGACGTGATCCTGTTCCAGGCCGTTGGAGGCTTTCAACGACAGACTGGATGTTCTCCGGAAAGCGATCGCGGTTCCGTCCGGAGACCATACTGGGTCGGCTTCTTCGTCAGGAGCAAATGTGAAACGTGTCGCTGTTCCACTTTTTAAATCGCGAATCCAGACATCGACGTTCGCTGTTGTTACATCATCAATATCCTCAGCGACGCGTGTTCCGTCGGGAGAAATGGCAGGATTAAAAATCAAGCCTGCAGGACCCAAGGTCCCTAATTCCTTGCCGGCCCGATCGACCCAAGTTAACTGCGATTGCGAAGCCGCCGCGCTCGTGTTCGATATCAACGTTCCATTTCGTGAAACCGTGAAAGCCCCCCAGTATAGAGATGCGTCGTAAGCTACGCCTTCTGCGACGATACGCGCCTCGCCGCGAATGGTACCGCTCTTCGGATCAAAGTCTTGCATCAGGACCTGGCCCTTTTCCCCGACATATAGAAGCTTGCCCGGATCGACGTACGCTGCGTTGGAATAGGTAGCTTGCAAAAACCGCTTCGGTTCGCCATCGAGCGAACTGATCCAGATGCCGTTGCGGTTACCGATCTTGGCGAAATTGCCTCCGTAAAAGATGAAGTGATTGCCGTCCGGGAGAAATTGGGGCCAGCGATGTGAGGCTTCGTCTTTGGCAAACATCTTGTCAGTTAACTGAACCAAACCTGTTCCGTCAGCATTGATACGCCAGAGCGGTCCGCCTGACTGCGGCGAGAAGATGATCACGCCCTTGCTACTCCAACTTCCTCCGCGTGGTGTGCTGACCGAAGCTAGCTGCTGCGGTCCCCCGCCTGAGATCGAGATTTTCATCAACTTACGATTGGCAAAATACCCGACGTACTTGTCATCAGGTGACCAGAACGGAAATAGTGCGTTCTCTGTACCCGGCAGCACCGTTGATGTGCGGGAGCCGATCCGTTGCACAAACAGCATTCGCTGGCCCGTCACATCGTTCACTGATACAAACCCCAGCATCGTGCCATCGCCAGAGATCGCCATGTGGCTGACTTCATTGTTCACTGGAATCGCGAAGTACTGGACGTGCGCGGGCCCATGATTGCTTGCTAAACGGACAGACAACAATCCGATTGCAACCGCCGCGACAAGGAGCGCTGCCATTGCACCGAATAGTTTCCAGTTTGTACGATGAGCAACCGGCAGGGCAGTCGTGGTCGTGGTCTGCGACAGCGCCTCTAGCGCGAACCCAACGTCGCGGGATGAGTGGAATCTCCGCTGCGGTTCTTTTTCCAGGCACCGCCGCACAATACGTTCCAGTCCTGGCGAAACGTGCAGTGCGGCGGGGTCGAGTTCCGGAGGTTCCTCTTTGAGTATGGCGTTCATCGTCTCAATCGACGATTCACCACGAAACGCTCGCTGTCCGCTTAGCATTTCGTAGAGGACCGCGCCGTAGCTGAAGATATCCGTTCGCGCGTCGACTTCATTGCCGCGTACCTGCTCAGGCGACATATAACCAGCCGTCCCCAGGACGACGCCCGGCGTCGTGTGCGTCGGAGCGGCTGCGGTCAAACCATCTGCGCTTGCACTCGCGACGGTTTCACGTTGCGCCAGTTTCGCCAACCCGAAGTCCAGTATCTTCAGCCTGCCATCTTTGGTCAGAAAAATGTTCTCCGGCTTCAGGTCGCGATGGATGATGCCCTTGTCGTGTGCTGCCGCCAGTCCCTGCGCGATCTGCATTCCGTACTCGACCGTGCGTCGCTGACCAAGTGCGCCGGCCTTCAGGCGTTCCCGCAGCGTCTCGCCTTCCAGCAGTTCGCAGACAAGGTAGGGAGAGCCTTCATACTCACCGATGTCGAACAGGTCGAGAATGTTGGGATGGTTGAGGGAGGCAACCGTGCGGGCCTCGAGTTCGAATCGGTGTAGGCGGTCATCGTCCTTCGCCAGTGAAGATGGCAGCAACTTGATCGCGACATCGCGACCTAGCCTCGGGTCGCGCGCTCGGTATACTTCGCCCATTCCGCCGGCCCCAAGCGGCGCAGTGATTTCGTACGGTCCGAGTCTCGACCCACTCGACAGGCTCATTTACCCACCGTCCCTGCGAGTTTCTCTTCCACCTCACGGGTGAAATTGAAAACGTAGGTGATGCGCATCGGTTCGTGTTTTCCGGTTGGGCTGTAGTCGCGCAGGACTGCGACTCGAGTTCCGTCGGGATGGACTGTGAAGTTGGTGTTGACCGGCCCGCGGACGCCCAAATTGACACTGCTCCACATCTGTGGTGTCGAGGGGCTAAACGTATCGGCCGTAGCGGCGTACTTGGCGGTCATCAACTGCTTCTCGTTGTTTTCGAAAAACAGCTCGTGCGTAGCGGCGGACCAGTGAGGAAAGAAACCTCCTCCCTGTGAAACCTGCCAGCGTCCTCCGGGTCCGGGGAAGGGACGGACAAAGATTTCCCATGTACCGGTCTCGTTCGACTGATACGCGACCCATTTTCCATCCGGGGAGAACGCCGGTTGAGTCTGTAACCCAGTCGCGGTCACGAACGGCTGAATGGATCCAAGCTTCCATCCTGCCTTGTCATTTCCTTCAAGCGTGGCACGAAAGAGATCCGAATCGGCTCCGCCGCGCGTGATACGGGTGAACACCGTCGATTTGCGATCAGGACTCCACGTTACAGGGCCAAAACGGAGAGCGTCTTCCAGCAGGACTTGCTTCTCGCCACCCCCGTCGGCGCGCTTCCACGACAGGGAAAATTTTGCGCCAGGCTCGTCCGTTGCGAATGAGACGTATTTGCCGTCCGGAGTCCATTCCGGATACATATTGCTGGGACTCCCAAATGTCAGGCGCGTGATCACGTCGCGCTTATAGTCGTCGACAAGAATGTCCTGCGACCCTCCTTCTTCGATCCCTAACGCCAGGAGGTTGCCGTTCGGTGAGAAGGCTAGTGCCCAGTAGGTCTTTGGTGCGCTCGCCAGAGGGGAAGACTTACCCCGTGAGTTCAACCATTCGACATCAAATAGCTCCGAGGTGTTGACGTTTCCGGCCATGTACGCGGCCATGCCGGAGTTGGAAAAGGACATCTGTGACCCAGCACTGCCAAACGCGCTGACGATTCCGCCAACAATGGGCACCGGCTGACTCCGGACTTCAAGTTTTCCGGGATCGAACCGCATGCCGAATAAGGTGCCCTGGTGCACAAAAACGAGATATCCGCCGGGCAAGTAATGGGGAGCATAGCCCCCGTGGTAGAGAATCTTTCGTTCTCCGGTTGCGATCACCTGCGCAATGATGTTGGAGTTCTCGTAGTTGTTGCCGTCATCGCTTGCGGTATAGATGATGACCTTCCCGCCCGGGAGAAACTGCGGCCACCGATGGGTTACTTCATTGCCCTGCAGTTTGGAAATCGCTGTAGGAGTCCCTCCGCCAGCCGGAATCCACATCAGAGACGTGCGCGTCTGGGGTGCGAAGATAATGGTGTTGTCCTCACCCCAGGCGCCGCCGCGGTCATCCGTGATCGTGCAGAGACTGACGATGGCCCCGTCTTCAACAGCAAGCTTCTTCAGTTGATTCTCGGCAAAGAAGCCGATCCAGCGTCCATCGGGAGAGAAGAAGGGATCTCGCGCGCCATCGGTTCCCGGCAGCAATTTCGGTTTCGCCTCATCGAGGGAGCGCCACCAGAGGTGACGCACGCGGTTGCCATCTACGACGACATATGCGATCCGTGTGGCGTCGGGAGACAAAACGGCGGAAGCGCCATAGGCAGTGTAGAGATCTCCTTCGACGCCGAGGTCCGCCGTAAGCCGAACCACTTGCGGGGCTGGCGAAACTTTCCAGGGCCGCCAAATCAGAAGGCTCAACAAGGCGAGCACCACTGCCAGCGCCCACGGAACAGCCATAAAGAGCGCGGACCGCGGTCGTGGGGCAATGGCAGCAGCCGCGGGCGGCGGCACTGCCGTTTCGCCGGATAGGCACTCTTCGAGCGCGATTCTGGCATCTCCAATGGCTTGCAGACGATTCTTTAAGTCTTTTCGGAGACAACGCTCGATGAGCCTGCGAAGGGTAACGGGAGTAGTGGCGGGCAGAAGGATCCAATCAGGCTCACCACGTACGACCGCCGCCAGCGTATCTGTTACTGTCTCGCCTTGAAACGCCAACTTCCCTGCCATCATCTCGTAGAGCACGCAGCCGAATGACCAGATGTCACTGCGCCGGTCAACCGCCCTGCCCTTTGCCTGTTCAGGGCTCATGTATGCTGCGGTGCCGATGATCATGCCCATCTTTGTAGCGGCGGCTGTGAGGGTTGGGGAGCTTACTGGGCTACCGCCTGCATTGTCGGCCGCTTGCGCCTTCGCGAGCCCGAAGTCGAGGACCTTGGCCGTTCCGTCGGGCAACAATTTAATGTTCGCGGGCTTCAGGTCACGGTGAACGACGCCGTGTTCGTGCGCGTACTCCAAAGCTTCGGCGATCTGTCGTGCGCAAGCAACTGCCTCATCCAAGGGCAGTGGGCCGTGCGCAAGCCGCTCGGCCAGTGTGTCGCCTTCGACCAACTCCATCACCAACGCCCGCGTTCCCTGGGATTCCTCCAATCCGTAAAGCGCCGCGATGTTAGGGTGGTTTAAAGACGCAAGCAACTGTGCTTCCCGTTCGAAACGAGCCAATCGCTCAGGATCCATTGCGAATGCGTCGGGAATGACCTTGAGGGCGACTTGGCGGCCAAGCTTGTTATCGCGCGCACGGTACACTTCACCCATGCCGCCGGCGCCGAGAGGCGACACGATTTCATAGGAGCCCAGGCGAGTTCCACCGGTAAGTCCCAATCCCCACTCCAGAAAGCAGTGGGGGGATTCTACTCTAGTGGGAAGCGATGCAACGAGCCAAAACGCGCCAAATACAGAGGAACGCAGGATCCGGTAAACGGGTGCACCAGACGCCAATGTCCCAATGCACCCACCGTTGGGCGGCTCAGTTGCTGTAAATGCGAACGTAGTCGACCAGAACCTGTGATGGAAAGCTCGTCGAACCATCCGGCGATCCCGGCCAGTTTCCGCCAACGGCCAAATTCAAAATGATGAAGGCGCCGCTGCCGGAGTCAAAGGGCCACACCCCACCGCTCTGCCCTGTCGTGTAGGTCGCATAGATGTTGTCGGGCGAGTCGACATAGTATTCGACGCGGCCGGGGGACCAGATCATGCCGTAGGTATGCCACTCCGAGGCGGAGAAAGTCTGCCCTCCGGCGCCGAAGAACTGCTGCGAGCCATTCAAGTTCGTACCATGGATGGACGCGGCGACCCAATCAGGTTGAGGAGCGTTGATGTGCTCCATGATGTCCTGCTCGCCGCATGCCGGCCAGTTCACCTTCGCGATGTTATTGCCGAGCATCCAGAACGCCGGCCAGAGCCCCTGCCCTTCGGGCACCAGCATGCGCGCCTCGACTCGCCCATAAAGAACGCTGAACAGTCCTTGCGTTTTCAAACGTGCGGAGGTGTACACGCCAGTGGAAGGCTCTCGGGCGACGATGTGCAGATAACCGTCGGTTCCGACGTACACGTTGGGATTATTCGAGTCGCATGGCGCGGTCGACGAACCCCAGGCACAGTATGTCTCCAGTTCCTGGTTTCCCCAACCGCCTGCGCCGGTGTCATACGTCCAGAACGTCGAGTTGGGCCCGATATTCGCCCCCGTGCTGTTGGTGAATTCATCGCTCCACACCAACGTTCCAGACCCAATGTTCGGGGAAACGCTTTGGCTGGCGAGCTGGCTTCCCGTGCTTCCGGCGTAGGCGACAGCCTTTAAGGTCGCATTTGTGGTCAACAGGAATGGCGCCACGTATAACGCGGAACTTGTAGTGGGCGTACTGCCGTCGAGTGTGAAGTAGATCGACGTTCCGGACGTGCTATCCGCCATGCTGATGAGTTGGCCGCCGTTTAACTGCGCGGTCATCGAAATCGTTGGGGTGGAAACCGCGCTCGAACGACCGCCGCCGTCTCCCCCCGAACTCGTACTCGAACCGCCACCGCAGGCCAACATCGCAATAATCGCAATAAGAGAAAATGCCAGTATGAATTTGCCTTTCACGTATTCCTCCGTACGCAGGGGACGAGCGTTCCCGTACGATCTCTCGAATTTGAATTTGCCGGGGGCGCAGTCACGGCGAGGATGAAGAAAAAAACTGGGCAGCCTGGAGGTGGCTGCCCAGTGTGGTGTCATTGGTTAGAACGTAAATCGTGCGCCGAACTGGCCCACGCGTCCACCCAGGTTACCGTAGTTAATGATTTTGCCGTAATTCTGGTCGTTCATGTTCGTGACCGGACCCGCCAGGTTATGGCGATTGAATACGTTGAAGAACTCCAGGCGGAGAGCGAGTTTGTAACGTTCGCCCATGGAGATTGCCTTGTGCAAGCCGAGATCTTCCGTCGCCATCCCGGGATTACGTACCTGGGAGAGGTAGTTGCCGGCCGTGCCCATCTGACCGTACGTGGGATTCTGGAAACAATCCGTGTTCAACCACATCTTGTTGAGCGCGGGGCTTCCGTTCGTGAATTTGCAGCCAGGAACCAGGTTCACGTAGACAGAGTTGAAGCCAGGATACGAGTTCGAAGAGTGGAGTTGGATCGGAGTTCCCGTGTTGTAGTGGAAATCTCCGTTCAGGCTCCATCCACCGATAATCGCGTCCGCCACTGAGTTGGCGCCGGAGAACAGCATCTTGCCCTTACCGAATGGAAGATCGTAGATGACATAACCCTTTACGATATGGGTCATGTCGAATCCCGAGATCCCCTTAGCTTCGGTGGCGAGATCGTAGATGTTCTGGACGTTGCCCGCCCACCACGGTTCTCCCATGTCGCTATCAACATCACCATGTGTGCGTGACCAGTTGTAGCTGCCCATCAGCGAGAGCCCATGTCCGGCGCGCTTTGTAACCGTGAACTGCAAGCTCTTGTAATCGGCATTGCCCAAGGGCGATCCGACCGAGAAGAGCGGGCCGTATCCAACGGCGGCCTGCGGGTAGGGCGTGATGCACTGCCATCCCGGACCACCGCCCGCAAACGGAACATTTGCTAAGTTGGCCGGGCATGCATTGCCGTTGTTGATATAGGCCTGCAGGTTGGCCAGCGTGGGCTGGTTGGTTGCCAGGAACCCGCTATGCAGGTGATAGCTGTGGCTCTGAATCCAGTTGACATCAATTTTCGTATCGCGCGCCAGTTCTCGCTGCACGCCGATGTTCCACTGCTGTGTGTTGCCCAGAATGAGAGAGCGTGGATCGATGCTGACCGTGCCCCACTGAGTGTAATCGGGAGTCTGAACCTGCGACAGCACTGGCTGGAATCCGTTATCCCAGTTGAAGTTCGACTGCGCAGCGTGCTGGTAGTAGCCAGGGTTGCCCGTCTGCTGATACGGTACGCCGCCCCACTGGTTCATGTTCAAGGGGACGAAGAACACGGAGAAGTTGCCGCGAATGACAGTCTTATCGTTCAAACGGTAAGCCGCGCCAACATGCGGTGCGAAGTTGAACCATTCCTGCCGTTTCTCGAACGATTGGCTGCCGCTCGTCAGGTACTCATACTGGCCCATCGAGCCCGTGACCGTGTTTACATCCCCGGTCACGAAGCTGGACCAGTGGCCGTACTTTTCCTTGAACGGGTTGTTGTAATCCCAACGTAAGCCGAGATTCACGGTCAGGCGATCGTTGACTTTGAAATCATCGGTCGCATACAGCGCGAACGACTTGCGGCGGCCGTACTCGGGATCCACAGGCATCTCCGTGGCCAAGTAAACATCGCCGAGCAGGAAACTCGCGAACGCATTACCGACCGTGTTCCAGCCGTAATTCCACCATGCCCCGGCCGTCGAGGTCGGGTCAAAAGTGATGTTGTTAAAGATGTTGTTATCCGGGTGCTCATTCATCTGCATTGCGCGGAACTCGGCGCCGAATTTCATATTGTGGCGGCCCTTGTTCCAATCAACCTCGTCGCTGTAAATGAACGTGTTGCCCGCATAGAAATCATTGAACTGGCTACCGAGATTCGAGAACGCCCACCCGTTCTGATAGTTGCCCCAGTTGGTGTACATACCGCTGCTGAACACGATGAGCGGGAAATTGCCGGCGCCGTTCAGGAGGCCGAGTTTGCTATCCCATCCTCCCGCCTGTGAAACAGCACTGCTGGGATTGCGGAACCGGTTGAAGGTCGCATGGAAGACGTTCAGGACGTGCGGCGAAAAGGTATACGAGTCGCTAATCCGGAACGACGGCGCAGTGGTGTTGTGCCAGTAAGAGTTCGCCATCGGCCCACCATACGGAGCGGTGGCGGACCATACTCCGCCCTGGTCGGCGTTAATGCGTGGATAGTTGTCGTAATAGAAGGAGCTGTTGATATGGTGCCGGTCGCTGGCGTTGAAGTCGATCTTAACGCTGGTTTGCGTATTGTGGAACCAGGGATCGGGATTATATGCCTGGCCGGCATTATTCGCAGGGTTGCTGGATTCCGGTTGATAGTACTGATGATAGAGCTGCAGTATCTGGGCACTTGTCGTGCTGATCATGCTCGTCGGAATCATGTTGCCGACAAACACGCAGCCAGTCGAGGGATTGAATATCCCGCCCAGGTAGACAGTGTTTCCGCAAGAGTCCGTTCCGAGCGGCTGGTTGGTCGAAAGCATCGGGCTCAAATTGGCATAAGACGCGACCGAACCGTCGGGGTTCAAACCCATCATGGCATCGGTCGGCACCGTGCGGGTGTTGGCGCCCAGCGACCACATGGACTGCATATAGCGCTCGAAAGCCGCGAAGAAGAACAGCTTGTCTTTGATAATTGGTCCGCCGATTCCGCCACCCCAATCGGATAAGGAATCGCTCTTGCGAAGGTATGCCGCCGCATTGGCAGGATCGTTTTGAGCACTGAGGTGGTTCTGCGCACTTAATGCATCGAGAGCAGTCGAATGCATGAACCCAAACAGTGATCCGTGAAAATTGTTAGTACCGGATTTCATTTCGTAGCGGAAAACACCACCACCGCTGCGTCCCGCGTCTCCGCTGATTCCGGCGCTGTCAACCTCGAACTCCTGCACGGCTTCCATTGGCGGCTGCGACTCGCTGATGTAGCCGCCCAACTGCGAGACAGCGGAACTGCCGTCGATCATCACTTCCTTGGTCAGGGCAATACCGCCATTGATATGCGAGCTGTAGTCGCTCCCTTCCACGCCCGGAACAAACTGGAACATGAAGTTGGAAAGGTTGCGGCTCCCCTGCACATTGATCGGCAACTGGCTGATTGCGTTGTTGGTGAGGTTGGTAGAAATTACCGCGTCTTCGGACTGCAACATCGGTGCTGCAGCCGTCACCTCAACGGTTTCGCCTGTGGTCCCCACCTGCAGCGCAACATCGATTGTCGCAACCTGGCTCACCAGAAGTGTCAGCCCGTTGCGCTCCAGGTTCTTGAATCCGTCTTTCGAAAACACGATGCTGTAGTTGCCGATAGGAAGGTTGGAAACTCGATAGATTCCGTCGCTGTTGGTCGTCGTGGTGGTGACATCGTTCGTGCCGACGTTCGTTACGCGAACCTGCACGCCCGGGACCACTGCCTGCGTGGCGTCCTTCACTGTGCCTGTGATAGTCGCGCGGTCCGATTGCGCGAACGCAACCGTCGCCAGGAGCAAAACCAATCCTGTTAATAGAATTTTTGTCTTCATGCTCACATCCTTCGCCCGCCGATTCCCGCTGGACCGTGAATGGGAGTACGGACCTCGCTGCGGCTGAAGCAGGGCTTCTTTGAACTTTTTGCGTACTGCCGGTGCCCCTCAGAAACCTGTGGAACAGGAATTACTTGTGCCCGTAAACCCGAACATAGTCGACGAGCATCGACTGCGGAAATTGAGTGGTTGCGTCCGGAGAGCCGGGTAAATTGCCCCCGACCGCCAGGTTAAGAATGATGGAGAACGGATGATCGAAAACCCACTTCTCACCAGCCGGTAGATCAGCCGGAGTGCGGGTTTCATATAAATGATCATCCACGTAGAAACGAATGGCCGCCGGCTCCCACTCAACCGCAAACACGTGGAAGTCGTCGGAAAAATCCTGCTGGCTGGGAAGCGTGTACTTGGCGCCGATCCCCTTGTCTCCGGAATAACCCGGGCCATGAATGGTGCCGAGCGCAACCGACATGCGGGAGCCGACGTTTTCCATGATGTCGATCTCGCCGCACTTCGGCCAGCCGGCCGTTCCAACGTCATTGCCCAGGAGCCAGAATGCCGGCCACATTCCCTGGCCGTGCGGCAACTTGATGCGGGCCTCGAATCGTCCGTACTTCTGGGAGAACTTGCCTTCGGTCTTAATTCTTGCCGAGGTGTAGGAGCGCGAGACTCCATCCGCGCCCGTGTAATTTTCCTTGGTTGCGGTTATTACGAGATTGCCATTTTGTACGTGAATGTTTTGGGGACGGTTGGTGTATGCCTGAAGTTCGTTGTTGGACCAGTGGCCGCCGACTTCAACCGACCACTTCGATGCATCTGGAAGCGAATTGTTCGGTCCGGAAAACTCGTCGCTCCAGGTCAGCTTCCACTGGCTGTCTTTCGCTGCCGCGGTCTCCGGTGTTGCGGCACATGCGAAAAGCGCTGAACCAATGACGATGAGGAGAAGCAAAGAGACAGAACCGCAAAACGGAACGCACCGCGAGTCTTTCGCGGCCCCGTTTTCGAAACCGGGACTTTGAGTCCGGAAAAAACGTTGCAGTCGCATCGTGGGCTCGTGTTATGCTGTATCGGTTTAGTGGCTTACTAAATCGGTACAGTCAACGGCATTAAATCTGCTCCTGAGACTCGCGATTGTCAATAGATTTCTTGCAGTGGATTTAGTTAAGACCCTCTAAGGCGAGCGTGCTAAGTTGAGCGTCGTAGGATGAAGAACGGTTCCAGAACAAAAGACGGCGGCTCGGTGAACGTCCCGGTAAGTTTAAAGACGATCGCCCAGCATCTTGGATTATCCAAGGCCACGATCTCCGCCGTTATCAACGACGCGCCCCCGGCCCGAACCATTCCGCAGGAAACCAAGGACCGGATATTCAAAGCCGTAGAAGAACTCAATTACCACCCAAACTACATGGCTCGCTCGTTGCGCCAGAAGCGCTCGTTCACCGTGGGTGTCCTGGTGCCGGAGGTCAGCGAAGGTTACAACGCATCCGTCATCGCGGGAATTGAAGATCAACTCGCGCAGTCCGGCTATCTTTACTACGTCGCAAGCCACCGCAACCGCCCTGAACTGATCGAGAAGTACCCGCGCCTGCTCGTGGAACGCGCAGTCGAAGGTTTCATTTTCGTCAACACTCCGCTGCCAGTTGGTGTCCACGTGCCGATCGTGACGGTTGGCGGCGAACGCAAAGGCCCGAATATCTGCAACATTCTGCTGGATCATGAGAAGGGGTGCCGCCTCGCGATGGAACATCTCGCGGCCCTCGGGCACAAAGACGTCGCGCTCTTCAAGGGACACCCGCGTAGCGCGGACACGGATTTGCGCTGGAAGTCCATCTGCGACGCCGCGGCAGATCTCGGTATCCCTATCCGTGACGAGTTGTGGATTCAACTCCGGGGAGTAGCGGGCCTTCCGGAAGCCTCAACCTCGGAAGAGGGCTACGTTTATGCGCAGCGTCTTCTCGACCGGAAGCAGCACTTCACTGCCCTGTTCGCCTTCAACGACATGTCGGCCATCGGTGCCGCAAGCGCATTTCGCGATGCCGGCCTCAAACTCCCGGAGGACGTCTCTCTGATCGGCTTCGACGACATTCCTTCCGCTTCATTCCAGAACCCGCGCCTCACAACGGTGCGCCAGCCCCTGCATGAAATGGGCGTACTTGCCGCGAGCACGCTGCTGGAACGAATCGCTAATCCTGGCACCGGTCCTCAGCAGATACTCGTGGAACCGGAACTCGTGGTTCGGGAATCTACCTGTGCAGTTAAGCATACACAACCCGCTTCCAGGCGAGCACGCCGGGCCGTCGTAGCCGGATAATCATGGCCGCAACTGCAGTTGACATTTCACGGGGCCCCCGATATCGCAGCGCTCTGTTCCTGCTGCATGTCGGATTTCTGCTCACAGGAATCGTCAATGCCCTGCTGGGCCCGCTTCTCCCCATATTGCAATCGCGCTTTCACGCAAACGATTCGGAGCTCGGTGCCTTATTCGCCGCCCAATTTGCCGGCGCGTCACTCGGCGGCCTCGTGTCGCAGTGGCGTCCACGACTCAGCATCGTTGGCGGCTTCGTACTGATTGCCGGTGGCTTGCTCGCTCTGGCAGTTTCCGGTTGGGGAGTTGTTGCTCTTGCCGTCTTCGCATTCGGCTTCGGGTTGGGCGCGGCAATTCCCGCGACAAACATGACCGTCGCTTATGCAGCGAAGGATGGCCGCGCCGCTTCCCTGAACGTCTTGAACCTGATCTGGGGAGCAGGCGCGGCCGGAAGCGCACTCATCGTAGCCGCGCTCATGCGCTGGCTGCATTTCTCGGGAATGCTTTTTGTCATTTCGATCGCAGCGGCTGCTGTCGCCCTCGCACTGCTTATCGTCCGAGTTCCCGCGACGTTTCCGGCAAAACGGGATGATAGAGACTCTACGGGCGCAGGAAAGCTTCTGCTTTATTGCTTTCTCCTTTTCTTATATATAGGGGTGGAAGGGTGCGTCGGCGGCTGGGCCGGAAAGTATGCTGCTACTCTTTCCAGCAAGCACTTCTACGTAACAATATCGCTGGTTTCTTTCTGGGCAGCGTTACTCACTGGCAGAGCCATCGCCGCCGTCCTGTTGCGACATACGGGGGAAGCGGTTTTGTTCCGCGCATCGCTCCTCACCACCGCTGCCGGCCTTGCCGTCTTCTTCATTGCGCACAGCGGTGCAATCGTGGTTGTTGCCGCGCTCATCGCCGGACTCGGTCTCGCTCCACTATTCGCGTTGTTGCTCTCGCTCATGTCGCGCTATGCCGAAGCGGCGTCGGTAAACATTCCCGGCTGGCTCTTCTCTCTCGGCAGCATGGGCGGCGGTGCCTTGCCCTGGCTCTTCGGCGCGACCGCAACCGCCTCCGGCTCTCTCCGCGTGGCACTGATCGTCCCTTCAGTCGGAACCCTTCTGCTGACGTTCTTTGTCCTGCGCGAAACTGCCACGAAAAGAACGATCGTACCTCAGGTTCAAGTCACGGATCGCAACTGAACTTGCGAAATACTGCCCAACCAGATCAATTATTATTGCAAGCGTTTCGAACTGTTATCCGCTCAGTGGGCACCGGCATACTTCTTCCGAATCTTCACGGTCCGGTCCAACTCGTCCACCGCCTGCAATATCTTTAGCCGAGTGTCGGGCTCGATCTGCGCCGTGTCGAGATAGTGGTGCACAATCTCGTCGGAATTCGCGCTCTGCTGCCCACCGATGAACGCATCCAGCCACGCGACGAGAAAGAAGATTTTTCGATCGCGTTTCACCTGCGGCAATGCCTGCAATGCCGGCTCGAGATACGGCTGGGTCACGGCCGACTGGTTCCAATAATTGAACGCCCCCAGCGAGGTCTGCACCCAGTCTTCCGGACGTTCGGGGTTGTCTAAATAATCGTCAAAATATCTCTTCTTCGTCGCTGCGTCGGGACGCGCGGCTCCAGCCATGTAGGCGTACTTCTGGCCGTCGGTTGTGTGATCAAGCTGTTTCTCGAGCGCCAGGATCTTATCGGCATCGGGATCGTCGAGCGCGACCAGCGTCGTGACCATGTTCCAGCGATCCAGCGGCCGCAGGGTAATACCGGGGATGAGCGCTGATCCGTTGAGCAACGCCTTTAGTCTCTCCCGCGACTCCGCACTTTCCGTCAGAGCCCGGAAGCCGCGGAACCAGACGATACGCAGGTTGCGGTCTGCTTCCTGCTGCATGTGCGTGGCGGCGATCTGGTCCAGCGGAGGCGTCAGGAGATGCCGGTCTGCCTCCGACACGTACCGGTGCAGCGCCCCGGCGGTTCGCCCGACAGTCTGCGCCAGGATCATTTCATCTTTTTCCTTAGGTAGCAGCCGGGTGGCGAGCTCGATATAGCGTCGCGGATCGAGGTCTGCCACCTGCACCGACTCCCACAGCGATCCCCACAAGAGCGCGCGCTCGAAGGGATCAGACATCTGTCCCAGGTGCGCCATCACATATTCCTTGCTCTTTTCGTCGAGCAGGAAGCGCCCGTAGGCGTAATCATTTTCGTTGGCGAATACCCACGCGGGACAGGGTCGCTGGCCGTCCGCAAAGGGCCGCTCAATTTTCGCGGCCGCCTTCTCGATTTCCAGACCCGTGGTCCACTCAGAACCGTCTGGATAATGAAGCCCGGCTTCGATGGCAATCGGCCACACGACTCCCTCGTTCAGGACATCGTGCTGCGTTACCGTGAGGCTTTGCACCCTGCCGTCTCTGCAAGACCAGGCAACATCGACTTCAGGCATGCCGCGCTTTCGGATCCATGTATCGGCCCAGTTCCCCAGCAATCGGCCGGAAGCCTGCTCGAAAGCGTGGACCAGGTCGCTCCACTCGGCATTGGAATAAGCGTGTTCTTTCAGATACGCCCGCAAACCATCCCGGAAGTGCTCGTCGCCGAGCACGTACCAGAGCTGTTTCAGAACGCCGGGAGCCTTCGAATAGACAATCGCTCCATAGGCGGACTTCGCGACATTCAGGTTGCCGATATCCTGGTAGATCGGCGTCGTCCCGAGCGTCTGATCGATGCCGTATGCTCCCGGCTTGATCGTCTCGTAGAAACGCTTCCAGACGGTGTCCTCCGGCCGCAGGGACGACAATGCGCGATACGCCATGAATTGCGCAAACCCTTCTTTCAGCCACAGGTCGTCGAACCAGCGCATTGTCACCAGGTCGCCAAACCACTGGTGCGTCAGCTCATGCAGCGTCAAAATGTCCCGGCCCAAGATGTCGGAATGTGTCGTCGCGGTGCGGAACAACACCGACTCCTCGCGCAAAAACGTTGCTCCCGCGTGCTCCATTCCGCCGTATGCCATGCCAGGGATGAGCACGAGGTCGTACTTTGGAAATGGAAACGGCTGCGCGAAATAGTCGGAGAGAAACTTGATCCCCTTTGCCGTGATCTCCTGCAACTCGGGGACTTCCTGCTGGGCTCGCGCCAACTCGGATTTCCGGAAATAAACCGTTGGTTCGCCCGCGTGCTCGATCTTCCGAAACGGCCCGGCGGCAAAGGCGACAAGATAGGTTGGCAGCGGCAGCGTTTCGCCGAAGTGAAACGCTGTCAGTGGAGGACCGACAGCAGGAACGGGCGCTACGCCCCTCGCTCTATCTACGCTCTGGACAGCGGTGTTCGATATCACAGTCCACTGGGGCGCCACAGAAATATTGAGCTGGAACCTTCCCTTGATGTCTGGCTGGTCAAAACATGGAAAGGCCATGCTCGCGTCCATCGGTACGAACAGCGTGTACACGTACTCGGAGCCGTCGTCTTTGTCTTCGTACTGGATGATCGGCTTGCCCGCCGGTCCCGCGTGCGACGTAAACTCGATTTCTACAGTGTTCTGGCCCGCATGCACTGACACGGTGGGAAGAACAATATGCCCGTTATCAACCTTCGAGTCGCGCCTCTGACCATTAATCACAACGTTCTTCACTACACCGTCGCGATAATCGAGTAGCGTTTCGCCCGGCTGCTTCAGCGTGAACGTAATCTCGACAGATCCCGGAACGTCGGTGGCGTGTGGCGCGAGAGATAAAGAGAGCTTGTAATGCACGTCGCTGACGTTGGCAGCGCGCTCGCGGGCGAGCTGACGCGGAATGCCCTCGGGGACTTGCGCGAGGGCGGCGGAAGCGAAGAGGAGGAATACCAGCAGGTAGCGAATCATCGACAGAAGCATTAAACATCTTCATCCCCCGTGGACGCAAAAGCGAAGAGGCACGCCACGGGCGCGCACGAGTCCTTGCGGTTCGGCTGGCGGAGTGTCTTCTCGGAACTGTGTCCTACCGGCTCAGAACTCGAACTCCGCAACCAGTTGAATGTTCCGAGGGCTGCCGTTGCCGAAATATGGGTTGAACGAGTCCGGCGTGCTGGTCAAACGGAATCCCGAACCGTAAGTCGTCGACGGGTTGGCAAAGTTCGGGTGGTTCCATATGTTGAAAAATTCGGCTCGCAGCCGCAACCACCAGTCACCATGCAGTTGCTGGGACTTGACGAACGACATATCGAAGTCGTTCAGCCCCGGTCCGCTGAAAGCGTTTCGCCCCAGATTGCCGTAAGTTCCAGGCACCGGCTGCGCGAAGGCTGCCGGATTCAGATAGGGCCCCAGGGGATCGAACGGCACGTGAGGATTGCCGACCAGATTCGGGCGGTCGCGAAATTCGCCGGTCCCGGAATTATCGAAAGGCAGAGTGATGTTGATCGGACCGCCGGTCTGCAGCGTCGTAATGCCGTTCAGTTGCCAGTTGGACGTGAGAGCGTGCAGCCAGCCGGGAACACCTGTCGGCGACGGTACGCGCCAGGCATAAGAAACCGTAAAGCGATGGCGAATGTCGAAATCCGAGCGTCCATAGTCCATGCGCAGGTTGCGGCTGTCCTGTGGCGGCCCGCCGTGGAATCCGCCAGCACCGGACGCATCATCCAGCGATTTGGAGAACGTATAGCTGGCACGAAATGTTACGTTGGCTGCCGAGCGCTGGGCGGAGACTTGCAGACTGTTGTAGTTCGACTGCGCGATGTCCGAAAGCGTGTTGATCACCCGAAACTCGGAAAACGAAGCCGCAAACGGCCGGCGAGACTGTTCACTGACCGGATCGGAACTGCCGGGGGTTGACTGATTGATGTCGATGACCACGGGCAAATTCGTCCCCCGCGTGCCGTAATATGCGATGCGGAAAGATTGCGCTCCAAGTCGCTGTTCCAACGCGAGATTAAAATCCTGGTAGCGGGGATCGGGAAGATGGGTGCTCACAGCGAAAACATCGAATGGCGGCTGTGGAGTTGCCGGCCCAAATATCTGAATACCACTGCCAAACGGCACGGGCGCCGGCGGCGTAATCGTGAAGATTGCACTGGAACCGATAGGATTGAATATCGGCCCGGCAAGAATAGAATTTGAGTTACCGCTGTTGTCCATCAATTCGTCAAACGAATGAGGGTTGAAATACATTCCCCAACCGCCGCTCAGGGTGCGAGAGCCGCCTAATCCGAGCGAAAACGCGGCTCGGGGCGCGAAGTCGCCGTAGTTCGGCTGATATTCGTGCGCAAGTCCAGGAGAGCCGACCAACAGCAACCCTGAGCCGGGAACGAAATTACTCAGCCTGCCCTGCTTCTCCCTGGGCACCGAGAACTGATCGTAGTGAAGTCCAAGAGTGACCTTCAGTGCCGGCCGAAGCTGCCAGCCGTCTTCGATGTATGCGGCCCACCGATGCTCGCGCACATAGCGCTGCGAGTCGCCACGCGCGATGGTAGTTACGCCGGGAGCAGGGAGGCCAGCAAGCAGGTCAACCAGACTGGCAATGGCGAAGTCGCTCGTGAGTTGGTCTCCGAGTTGCGAGCCATCGAACACCAGGCGTCCGCGCATGCCGGTGTCGGTGAACGCATTCTCCTGGAGCAATGTGAAGTCGCCGCCGAACTTCCATTGGTGCGTGCCGCGATTCCAGGAGATACCATCTGAGAAGTCGTAGACGTTGCTGGCGCGACCTCGCGGCAGCGAGAGCGGAGCGCCAATATTTTCGTATTCGCCGGGCGCAATATCGATTTCCGGCAAGCCGAAATCGCGGGTCGAGCTAACCCCAGTGTTCAGGCCGATCGTTGTTGCGTCGAAGCTCTCGTCTCCAGGAAATGTTGTCTCGTAGTAACGCGAGTAACCGACCCGGGCAGAGTTGAGCAACTGAGGTGACAGCGCTCGTTGCCACCCGGCAGCAAACAACTGCACCACTGTGTGCGATTGCGAAGCGTAAGCCGGAAGCCGCGATCCTCCACCCAACCCGAAATGCCCCTGGGGAAAACTCTGGCGGTTCGCGCCGACAGCGTATGTCCCCGAGATATTGTTATCAGCGCTCTTGCCATGATCCAGTTTCAGTGTGAGCGTGTTGCCGTCGCTACGCCCGAGATCAGAAAAGCTGAGCTGGCCCTCGCCGAGCGAAGATGGATAGAGCGCGAGAATGGGCGCGGCCAGGGCGTTCACCGAACGGCCACTTCCCTCGACGAGCGATGTTGCTGTGGCAATTTCGCCCTGCGTGGGGAATCGAGATGCAAACGTCACGCCGACGCGCTCGTGCTGCCCTTCATAGGAACTGAAGAAATGGTTGTGAAACGGCAGGGGGCCGCCAACGGTGAATCCGAACTGGTTGTTCCGAAATTCGGGACGCGGGCGTCCAAAGGCATTGTTGTAGAAATTGTTCGCGGCTAACTTGTCGTTATCGAAGAACTCGAACATCGACCCGTGCAGTTGCGGCCCACCGGCCTTAATCGTCGTCAGCACCGCGGCTCCTGATGGGCCATACTCAGCGCCGGTGTTGGTTCGCACTTCAATTTCCTGGATGGCATCGAGCGGCAGCAGAACTGCTGGGGCACCAAACGCGCCACCCTGCCCGATGGCCTCCGCATTACGAAACGGGTCGAGATTATTCGTACCGCTTACTATGTAGGTGTTGTACTGCGCACGGCTGCCGTTAATAGGAAACGATCCAAATGTTCCCCCGGTTGCGCCGGCCCCAGGGGTCAGTGTCTCGAGACTGCCGGATGCCTGCCCGCGTACTGGCAACGTGCGCACTTGCTCTTCCACGCCGAAGCCCTTAATCTCAGTCACCGCATTTTTAAGCGCGCGCCGCGAGTCCAGCGTGATCTGCAGCTGCTTGGTCTCCGCGGGCCGCAGCGAAATGCCCGCAGCTTCAATGTTGACGTACCCAGTGTGCGTAACGCGTAACCGATAGTCGCTCGCAGGTGCAAGATCGACGAATTCGAAGTGCCCAAGCTGATCGCTCACCGCGGTTGCCTTCACCTCGGCGCGATTCCCGACATAGAGCAGCACCCGGGCACCGTCGACTGTACGGCCGCGCGTATCTGATACCTTGCCGCGCAGAGTGCCGGTCGCCTGTCCGAGTGCGTGAATTGTGATAAAGATGGATACAAAAAATGCAACCGCGCGAATTTGAGCAACCCCACGAAACGACATCGGCATGAACGCAGTGTCAACTTAGCGGAATGGGTTCGTCAAAGGGTTTTTGCCCTCTTCTGATCTGAGTCTCTCGTTGGTGACTGGACATCAACAGCAGGTCACTCCTCCGCTGGGATATCGAAATTGACGAGGTCCTTCTTAAACCCTCTGGTCCGATAGGCACCATACAACATTCCGACAACGACCCAACTGGCTCCAACGATCTTTGCGGCGTTCGACAGGTTCAGCCAAATGAAGAAGCAGATGACGAATCCGAGCACGGGAGGAGCAACCTGCGACATCGTCCACTGGCGCCCTCGCATGCAGTAGTGGACGAACGACGAAAGGTTTACTCCCATGAAGGCAATGAACGCGCCAAAATTCAGTAGTTGGGCTCCGATCTCGTAGGCGCCGCCGCCGAGTCTAGTCGAAAGAGCTTCCAGCGCGATGGCTCCAAGCAACGCGAATGCACCGACGGCGAGAACGTTGTTGCGTGGGATGCGTCGTTTTGGTTCGATGACTCCGAAAAACTTCTTCGGTAGCGCGTCGCCACGACCCATGCCATAGAGCAACCGGGCGGCTGCCAATTGCGAGCCCATTCCGGAACCAATATTTGCGATCAGGAGAATGAAATTGATGGTTTGAAATAACCATCGGCCACCCGCCACGCCGGAGATCGTCGCAAACGCAGATTCAACTGTGTCCGAAGGAAACAGTTTCGATCCCCACACAAGTTGTGCCCCATAGACTTCAATTCCGGAGAGTATCCCCGTAATCAGGCAAACCAGCACGGTGGCGTACAGGATGTTGCGTTCGGGATTTTCAGCTTCTTCCGAAAGCGTTGAGATTCCGTCAAAGCCAATGTAGGTCAGCACCGCGACGGACGTCGCACGAAATAGGCCACCCTGATTGAAGGTCTCCGGATTATAAAACGGGTGAGTAAAGAACCCTGGAGCGCGGCCCGGCATGGCTATGACGTATTTCACGACCGCGCCTATAAAGACGACCACGACCGCAACCATCACGGCGCACAACCATTCGTTCAGACGGGCCGAAGTCTTGATTCCGAACAGGTTGAAAGCGGAAAAAAGAATCGCGAAGAATATTGCCCACAAATAAAACGATATTCCCGGGACAATATTCATCGCCGCTTTAGCGCAAAACGCCACGCAGATGAGGGGATTGAGCACGTAATCCATCACCATGCTCCATCCGGTCAGATATCCCATTGCAGGCGAGACTTCCTGTCCGACATATGTATATGCGGAACCGGCGCTGGGATAAATGCGCGCCATCCTTCCGTAGCTGATAGCCGTGAACAACATGGCGACCATGGCGATGAGGATCGCCGAAACAACGTGGCCGTGGCCTTTGTTGCTGACCACGCCATATATTCCCATCGGAGCGGTGGGCTGGATGATGATGATTCCAATGATGATCAGGTTCCACAGCTTCAGGGTGCGGCGTAATCTGGCAGGCGATGTGGTGGTACCGGCGGACATAGGAGAGATGTCCTCTCGATAACATTCTTATTGCAGTTCGACTGCTCAGAGTAAAGACGCGCCCGCAGCGTGGAAAACAGCAGTTGTCCAAACCGACGTCAACCGTTGCCCGTAATCATCAGTGAAATCTTGCGGTGCGTCCAGTGCAATCAACTAGCTTCGTCGCACACAGCAGTATCGTTCATGAGCCATGGCGTAACGCCTGCAAAATACCTGAAAGGAGCATGGCAGGAGTCGGCGGACAACCCGGAATGTAGGCGTCTACGGGAATAACCTTCTCAACGCCGCCGACCACCGAATCGCTGCCGGCAAAGATACCTCCGGTGCAACCGCACGCGCCGACAGCAACGACCAGTTTGGGCGAGGGCGTCGCCTCGTACGTTTGCCGGACGGCTTCGGACATGTTCTTCGTAACGGGTCCCGTTACCAACAGCAGGTCCGCGTGTTTCGGGGAAGCGACGAAATGGATCCCGAAGCGCTCCAAGTCGTAGTAGGGATTCGTGAGTGCGATGATTTCGCCTTCGCAACCATTGCAGGAACCAGCATCTACTTCGCGGATATTCAGCGCCCGTCCGACAATGCTACGAATTTCGGCGGCAGCGGCGGTCAATACGGCTTCATCCGCAAGCAGTTCAACACCATCTTCGATGTTCCATGTTCGCACCAGGCCCTGCTTGGAAACCCCGCAACAGGTGAGTTTTTCCGCGGCACAAAGCGCCCCCTCACCGGCTTCAATACAGCGTCCGCAGCCAATACAGTCGCCATAGTTGAGGCTCAGCTTCCTATCTCTGTAGCTCAGTGCGGAGGTTGGACAGGCCGCGACCACGCGTTCTGCAATGGCGTTGGTCAGCATGGCCGCATGCACGTCCGGCAGACGGCTACCGCGGCAATCGCCCAGTAGATGTTCGACCGGAATCAACACGTTCGGACTCTGCAAACTGCGTTTCACAACGTCGAAAATCATCGGTCGCACCCGGAATAGGAAAGATTGAAGCTCTTATTGATCAGGGGAAAATCGGCAATGATGTTGCCGGGCATCGCCAGCGGCAAGGCGGGCCAGTTCTGGAAGGATGGCGATTTGATGTGGCAGCGCATTATGCTTCCATCGCGCACGCCGATCCAGTAGAGAAGCTCTCCCCTCGGCGATTCCACGGCAGAGAAGCCCTTTCCGCTCGCATCTGCCGGAAGCGCAGCCGCGAGCGTGCTCGACGGCAGTGTGGCCAGCGTGTCCTGTATCAGGCGCGCCGAAATGGCGGTCTCTTCAATGCGCATGCGCGCACGCGCCAGCACGTCGCCGTAATGGAACCGCGGCGCTTCGACTTGCACATCGCGATAGCGGCCATAGGGATGATCGCGGCGGACGTCCAGTTTCACGTTGCTGGCCCGCGCTATTAGACCCACCACTCCCAAGGCACGCGCATCTTCCTCCTTCAAGACACCGGTGGACTCGAAGCGGTTCTGCACCGAGGGCGTTTCGAGAATGATGCGCGCGAGTTCCGCGAAATCGCCCGCGGCGGTGGCAACGGTGCGGCGGAGTTCATGTGCGCCAGCGTCGGAAATATCGCAGCGAACCCCTCCCGGTATTGCGACTCCACGCCAGAAGCGGGTTCCCACTATCCGCACAGAACTCTGCAATAGCGATTCCTTGATCCGTGCGGTGTAGGCAGCGGGTACGGTGAAGCCTACATCACGGCAGAGCGCCCCCACGTCGGCGATGTGGGCCACCATACGTTCCAGTTCCAGGCCTACAAGACGAATGGCCTCGGCGCGGACAGGAACGCTAATACCGATCGCGTTCTCCACCGCTTGGCAATAGGCCACGGCATGCGAGAAACAATGATCGCCGGAAACCGACTCGGCGATGATCGGACCATTTCGCACCGAGGTGCCTTCGAACAGCTTCTCTGTTCCTTTATGCGTGTAGAAGTGGCGCAGTTCGAGATGCAGAACGGTATCGCCCACAACGCTGAAGCGGAAATGTCCCGGCTCGATGATTCCCGCGTGCACGGGTCCGACCGGCACTTCACAAACGCCTTCACCCTGGACTTGAAGGAATGGATAGTCCGCAGGATGAGCAAACAACGGCCGCAGATCGGGGTGGCCTTCGATCGCGATACCGTACTGCTCGTGCAATTCGCGCTCGTACCAGGCAGCCCCCGGCGTGATCGGCGTTGCCGAAGGTATCGAACCGTCGGCACGGCACGTGAGCACGCGGTACTCGCGGCTGTCTGACTCGATGATGTAATTTGCCCGGCGCGTGCCGTCGTCACCGATGCTGCCGAAGATCGAAACCAGGCGAGCGTTGTCGGTACGTAGCACCGTGAGAACTTCCTGAACAGTGACTTCCTTAGCGACTTGGGTAGCTGTCGGATTCATGGGTGCAAGACCGTCGTGGCGCTTTGGAGCAAATGCGTTAAGGCTGTGGGGATGCGGACGCCCAGCACCAGCAGGCAGCCTGCGCAAATACCCATGACACCGAAATCCGAGATCAACATTCGAGGGCCGGCAATACTTCTTTCCGCCTCGCCTGCCAGCATGCGCTGAAAGTGATAAAGCAGCGCTCCGAACACTATGGACAGTGCTACGAGAAGGATGATCGCGATCATAAAGCGCGCTTCCGCGAAAGCTTCCGTCAGTATCACGAATTCGCTGACGAACAACCCGAAGGGCGGCAAGCCGACAATGGCGATGCTGCCGATCACCAGAGCCGTACTGGTCCAGGGCAACGCGCGAGCCATGCCGCGGATACGATCCATCTGCAATGTGCCGAAGTTCTCGCGCACGCTGCCGGCGCTGAAGAATAAGAGTGTTTTGGCAATTGAGTGATTGAACGCGTGCAACAGCGCGCCATACAGACCCAGGGGGCCACCCAGTCCGACGCCGATCGCCACGATCCCCATGTGCTCGATGCTGCTGTAGGCCAGCAGACGCTTCAGGTTCCTCTGCACAACCATGAGTAACGCCGCAACCGTGACGGAAAGTCCGCCGAAGATCAGCAGCAGGGTACGGCTGAAACCGTGGCCCATGGCGAGCGAGGTGATGGCTTCGAAGCGCAGCAGGGCGTAAAGAGCGCAGTTCAGCAGTACGGCCGATAGTAGAGCGCTGATTGGCGAGGGCGCTTCCGCGTGCGCGTCGGGCAGCCAACTGTGCATCGGTACGAACCCGATCTTGGTTCCGTACCCGACGGCCACAAAGACAAAGGCGAGTTTCAGTACTTCCTGGACGCCACTAAATCCGGGAGCGGCGCTCATCAGCGTAGCCCAGTCCAGAGCCGATTCTGGATTTACACCGCTGCGTACCGCAGCCAGGTACAGCGCAATGGTTCCGAACAGTGCAAAAGCAATGCCGACCGTGCACAGGATCAGGTATTTCCAGCCGGCCTCCACCGCCCCTTCGGTGTTGTAGAAGCCGACCAGCAGCGCGGACGCCAATGTTGTGGCCTCGACGAAGATCCACATCATCCCCAGATTCGCGGAGAGGTACACAGCCATCATCGTGAACAGGAACAGGAACACCAGGCCATAAAACCAGCGAGGCGAAGAAAACCGTCCTTCTGGGATGTGGCGCAGATAACCGACCGAGTAGGCCAGCACCAGCGCGAAGATGAGGCCAAGATTTATCAGGAAGAAAGATGTCAGCCCGTCAGCGCGCAAGTAGTGACCCGCAGTGATCGTTCCTGCACGATGAGTCGCCCATACTGCATTACCGATGGCGATCAACTCCAAGCCTCCGAACACCATCGCCATCACATTTGCCACGACCGGCTTTCTGCACCAGAACATGACGCACGCGGCGACGATCGGAACCAGCAACGGGAAAATCAGTACCATCGCCTCAGCCTCTCAACTTACGCAGCTTGGAAACGTCCAAGTGCTCGAAAGTGTCGCGAATCCGAAACACGAACAGCCCCATGAGGAACACGCCCATCAGAAGGTCGAAGAAGATACCGATTTCGATCACCAGCGGCATGCCGAAGGTAGTGGTGAGCGCAGCCAGGAAGATGCCGTTCTCCAGCACCAGCAACCCAACCACCTGCATGACCGCCTTCCTGCGGCTGACCATGAGAAACGCGCCGGTGAGCACCAGGGCGACTGCGGCTGCAAGCATGTCCTCATCCAGGCGCAGTGCGCGCACGTACGGCGCAACCGCAAAGAATGAGAGCAGAATCAAGGCGCAGGCGATATATACCGACTGCGCTGGCGTGGTGGATGCTTGGACCTCTCGTACTGTCTTTAAGGCGTCCACGATACGGAAAAGCACATACGGAATGGCCACCACTTTTACGGCGAACACCAGGGCCGCCACCGCGTACGCCTCGGCGGAATGGTAGACCCATGCGGTGGCGAGAATTTGCGCCGTCATCACCGCGCATTGCGCACTGAACAGCACAATGCAAGTCGAAATCCGCTTGGCCGCCGCCATCAGCAGCACCGTTATGAACAGAAAGACGGCAGAGGATGCCAACGCCTTGGTCGCCGCCACTTCAAACAATCCCATACCTCACCTCATCACCGCCGTAAACACTACCGCGAGGATCGCCAGCGCCGTCGCGACCCCCAGGAAATCCGGAACCAGGTACATTCGCAGCTTCGCCACGCTGCTCTCGATTACCGCAATGCCGACAGCAAGAACAGCGACCTTCGCCAGCAGCGCGAACAATGCGATCGAAACTGACAAAACGGAAAAGGTCGTCGCCATCCCCCACGGCGCGAATAGCGCAATCAGCAGCGCCAGTACTACCGTTAGCTTGATGGCGCTGGCCCACTCGATAAGGGCGAGGCTCGGCCCGGAATATTCCAGCACCATGGCCTCGTGAATCATCGTGAGTTCAAGGTGAGTCGTCGGGTTATCAACGGGGATACGGCCTGTTTCTGCGATCGCGACCAGCGCTAATGCGGCAAATGCCAGCGCGTGAATGGCGGACACGCGGCTAAAGTCCTGCCCCAATGTCCAATGCACGATACCCGCAATGCTGGCCGTGTGCGCGGCAATCGCCACGGACAGCAACCCGAGCAGCAGCGGCGCCTCGGCAAGCGTGGAGACCAACGCCTCACGGCTGGCGCCCATGCCACCAAACGCACTGCCACCGTCCATGGCGCCAAGCATCAGGAAAAAACGTCCCAAGGCCAGCAGATACACCAGCAGAATGAAATCGCCGGTGACTCCGAGCAACGCCGAGTCCCGCAGTACCGGCACGAATGCCGCAGCCACGGCCGTCACCGCGAAGAGCACGATAGGTGCCAGGCGAAACACAGTGGAGGCTGAGGGCGGTACCAGATCCTCTTTGTGAAGCAGCTTCCACAAGTCGGCATATGGACGCCACACGCTGGCCCCGTGCCGGTTTTGGATTCGCGCCTTGATGCGCGCGATCACTCCGCGTATGAGCGGCGCCACAGCAATCAATAGCAGGACTTGAAATAAGTCGATCGCGGCTGTCATGCGAACCTCATGAAAACGAGCAGGGCCACCAGCGCCAGGAACATGTAAAGCAGGTAAACCTGGATGTTCCCCGTCTGCAGGCGTCGCAGCCGGTGCGACACGGAGACAATAGCGTCCACCCCGGGGCGATAGAGATATTTCTCAAACGACGTAGTTCTCACCGAGCGATACGAAACCGAATTCGGGAAGTACGGTTGGTCCGCCGGCAGCACTTCGATGCTCCGGTCGGGACGGTAGACTTGCGCGAACACTCGCCGCAGCGGCTTCGAAAACGACGTGGAAGTGTATTGCATGCGAGCATCCAGGCCCGGCATTCCGCACGCCCAGGTGGCGGTCACACGCGCAACGCGGCGCATCGCGACGAGAAGCAATACGATCCCGACTGCCCCGACTGCGACCCACGGCAGCACTCGCGCGATGGATGTGGCTTCCGCCGGTACGACAGCTCCGTGCATCACTCCTGTTACAGCGGCACTGAGTGGGCGCAGTACTATCCCAGGCACAACGCCGATTACTACGCAAGCCACGCCAAGTACCGCCATACCGATAAGCATTGGGATAGGAACTTCATGTGCTTGCTCGGCTTCAGCACTTCGCGGCCGTCCAAGAAAAGCCACGCCGTACACTTTCGCGAAACAGGCAGCGGCGAGCCCGCCGATCAGGGCCAGCACCCCGGTCATCAGCGGCAGAGTTATGGAGGCGCTTACGTTCGATAAAGCAGCACCCGCGAGAAATCCCCGGAAGGTCAACCACTCACTTACAAAGCCGTTGAATAACGGTAGTCCAACGATTGAGCAGCACGCGATAAGGAACAACGTGCCTGTTGTGCGCATACGCTTGAGCAGGCCGCCGAGTTCTTCGATATCGAGCGTGTGGGCTCCATCGGAAACGGCACCGGCTCCGAGAAAGAGAAGGCTCTTGAATAAAGCGTGATTGAGCGTGTGCAGCAGCGCGGCCATCAGCGCCAACGCGGCCCATGCTGGCGCATGATTCGCGGTAAACACCAGCGCCGAACCGAGTCCGAGATAGATGATCCCGATATTCTCAACACTGTGATACGCCAGCAGTCGTTTCAGATCATGCTCGGCGATCGCGTACAACACTCCCAGTACACCCGAAAGCGCACCGGCAGCCAGCACCAGATATCCCCACCAACTCGGTCCGCCACCGAGGAAATCGAAGGCAAAGCGGACGAACCCGTAAATGGCGGTCTTTAGCATTACGCCCGACATCAGCGCCGATACCGGACTGGGCGCGATTGGGTGGGCCTTGGGCAACCACACGTGCAACGGCACAATCCCGGCTTTGGTGCCGAACCCTATAAAGGCAAGGACGAACATGGCAGCGCGCACGCCGACCGGAAGATTGCCGGCACTGGCCCGCATGGACGCAAAGTCCAATCCCTCAGCATGCGGTAGGAACAGCAGAAAAGCGGCGACTACGGCCGCCGCACCTGCGTGCATCATCAGCAGGTACACATAAATGTTGTGGCGCCGCTTCTCCGAGTCGCCGTCCACCACGATCAGTCCCGCGGAAAACAGCGTCATCAGTTCCCAGCCGAACAAGAACGCGAAGGCCGTCGAGGCGGTAACCACCAGCACCATCGACAGCAGGAACAGGGGCAGCAGGATCCAGATCCAATTGCGCCGCATGCCCTCATAGTGGCGCTCGATATAGGAAGTCGAGAACAGCGCAGTTGCCACGCCCACAACGCAGATCAATAAGAGGAAAAAGGCGCTGAGCCGGTCGACGGTCAAGGTGAACGAAAACGGCGCCAGATACGATAAGTCGAGGCTGAGTCCGAATCCACCCCAGAAGCTCAGAGCAGCAACAACCGCGCCAACAAGCAGAGAAAGCACCAGCAGCGCCGAAGGAATTATGTGTGCTTTTTTCCAGAGACTGGCAACCAGAGTCACTGCTGGAATACAAAGCAAGACTGCCAAGAATAAATCGAAACCAATCTGCATCATCAGGAATTTGCTGGGAGTTGGCCAGTTGACGAAGCCCCAAGCAGCGTCTGGCCGCCTTGTCCCGTCTCAGTTATCCATCATTTCTCGCTCAGGGGCGCTAACTGCGACAATAGGTCCCTGACATCGATAAGGTGGTTGTTGAAGATCTGCCGGGCATCATCCAGCAAACGAAAAATTGCCTGATCCTGCACCGAATAGAAAACGTTCTGCCCTTCCTTGCGACCCACCACAATGTTGCTTTTCCGAAGCACTGCAAGCTGTTGAGACAACGTACTTTGCTCGACTTTCAGCCGGGCGCTCAGGTCGTTTACCGTCACCTCGCCATGGCGCAGCGTATCCAGGATCTTGATCCGCACTGGATGCGCTAGAGCCTTGAAGAACTCAGCAGTAAATTGTGATAGTTCTGGCATTTGAAGATTAGAATATTTGCATATAATGCTTTGGCTGGTCAATGTTTTTCTTTAGGAGAATCCGGAGCGCGCACTCAGCAGAGTCGACGACCGGTTTGGGACCGTACTAGGCTCCGAAGTAGTGGACCAGCACCGTCCAGGATGAGCGTCTTGAATATCAGCCGATGGCAGACAAAATAGAGTGGTCCTAAAACCGTACCGATCCTATTGAAGTGATTTCGGATCGGATCTGTTCCTGGGTGATTTCCTGTTCAGCAGGCCCACAAGTTGGGAGGCCGCTCCGGGCACCCCGACCTCATGCTTGGCAAGAATGTCTTCGGCATTTAAGTCTTTGCCATAGAAATTTCGGTTCGCTCCACCGTCGGAGCGCAGGGTGGAGCCTTCCAGAGACACCCCGGCAAACAGTCCCTTGGATCGCGAGTAGGAGAGTATCTCCGCTTTCATCACAACATCCGTTGCAGCCTCGGCCGATCGACCTTTTGGTCCCGCTGCGGCCGCGGCATCAGCTCCTAACTTCACCTTGCTCTTGAATAGCGAGCGCGCACCTCGCGGGTTCATCACCAGCAGAACAAAATCGGTTGCTTGCCCTCCCAGTTGGAACCCGATGTTACCGCCCTCTAGCGCGAAGAACGCCGGAGCGCCCCAAGGTCCGGTGAAGTGCTCCCCGCTGCGACACACCATCACTCCCCGACCATAGCTGCCGCCGATGCCGATCGCTAACTTCTTCACCGACGGCAGCACAACCACACACTCTGCCTTGTCCAGCAGGTCTTGCGGTATGTCGTCAGGAATATTCAGGATCTCTGTCAGCACTTCGCCGGCGTCCTTCACGCGTTCCTGTTCCTTCTTTTGCGCATTCAAAGGCAGTACCAGTGATGTGAATAAAAGGACTATTGCTACGTTTCGCATGAGTCACCTCTCCGTGATAACCGGCTGCAGCTGATCGTGTCTCCAGACAAGTTGATCCTCACCAGCTAGAAAATCAAGTCTAGAAGGAGGATCGCAAGAGGTAAAAGGTATCAAAGGTAGCGCCGACGTGCTGTTCTGTCGTAACTCCACCTCAGTGCAACAATCCTTCTCTGTTTTCGAGCAATGAGATAGGGAGTGTCCTGGTTCGTGCCCGCATCATTCTCTCGCCTTCCGTTCCACTACTTCTTCAACGCAGATGTCCAGTTCGTTACAAGATTGAGTTGTGGAGCTACAGTACCTTCAACTCCGACTGCCAAGATGGCTCGCTTGCCGTCGTGAGTGAAAAGTCCCCCGTTGGTGTTAAGGATGTTCTGAGCCTGTAATAGCGGTTGGGACTGGCCGATTTCCATGCTATTGCCCGTTGCTTTCACCGGTATACTTAACAGGCGGTCTCCGGTGACGCAAATAATATCGTTGTTCGTCCGCCACTTGGCATTATCGGAGCCGTCGATGGAGACCTGCCACTTGCCTCCGCGACCGGGGAAAGGAACCACGTAGCTCTGGTTACGTCCGGATTCGTCGGAGGTGTAGAGCAGCCAGTGACCGTCGGGCGAAAATTGTGGATCGTACAGGCGTGCGGTGCCTTGCAAGAAGGGGAACGGCTTATGGTCGCCACTCATGGGCAGCATCCAGATCTCGTCCTTGCCTGAAGAAGTGGTACCGCTGACGGCCATCGCCACGAATTTTCCGTCGGGGGACCAACTGCTCGGAATCACCTGCAAGTTGGCCTTATAAATCACTTCGTCCGCGCCGCCCCCATCCGCTCGCTTCAGGGAAATCGTCCAGTTCCCAGGAGCGACCGGGGTTTCGTAGAGAATGGATTTGCCATCAGGTGACCACAAGGGATCAAGTTGAGTTCCTTTGCCGAACGTCAGGCGAGTGGGCACGCCCTTAGCGAGGTCGTAGAGCCAGATGGCATCCTTGTATGAGGTTGCAACCCGCCGGTCGTCAGGAGAAATGTTCGCAGATAGAAGGCCCAGACTTGTCGGTTGGCCGATCTTGCTCAACTCTTTTCCCTGGGAATCGACCCAGGTCCATTGATACTTGCCGCCTCCGGTCTGCTGTTCGAATACCAGGGAGCCATCTGGAGATGCGTCCCAGGCGCCCGTCCAGCGGAATTGGGCGAACTGCACCTGCTCGGCTAATGGGATTGGCTCGCCGACGGCCTGCAGGGATGCGGCGTCGAAGCGTTGCGCGACGAGGCTGCCATCTTTCACATAAAGCAGGTATCCTGGCGCAACGTAACGTGCTCCGCTATTGGTGTCGAGCACGTGGTTAATCTTCTTGCTCGCCAGCGAAACCACATTCAACCCGCGCGTGGGTTGGCGATCGCCGCTTGTATCGAAGAACAGCACATTTCTACCACCTGGTAAAAAAAGCGGTAACCGGTGCGTTTCACCAGCGATTGCGGGCTTGGTGAGTTCCGCGGGCGTTCCTCCGCTGGCTGGAACTGTGAACAACCCGGTGAACGGACCCGGGGAAAAGACAATGGTATCGTTCGGTCCCCACGCGAGCCCGCGACCGTCGTCCGCTGCACAAATGGCCTGCACCATTCCGCTGGCGACTTCGATCCGCTTGATCTTGTGATCGGCAAAGAACGCGATCGATTTCCCGTCGGGTGACCATGTCGGATAGGTGGCGCCATCCGTGCCGCTCAGTGCTTGCGCCGTGCCGCTATCGAGCGAGCGCAACCAGATGCGCGTGTTTCCTTCTGTCCGTAGTGTGATGGCGAGCCTGCGCCCATCGGGAGAAAAGGCTACTGAAGTATCGCCGTCGCCCACCGTGCTCTCAGCCGGCAACTGGATGATGGCCCGCAGCACTGGTTCGGGTTGTCGCGGACGCAGCCACCAGCCGAGCATCATTGCGGCGATGCCGACTACGGCGGTGACCGCCCATGGCAACCAGCGCAGCGCCCTGCGTCTCTTCATCGGAAATGCTGCGATCTCAGCCTGCGAGCTACTCTGCGAAATCCATCTCAGATTCAGAGCAATATCGTGCGCGGTTTGGTAGCGCTGTTCCGGGTCTTTGGCGAGGCACGTGCGGACCACGTGATCAAGCGCCTGCGGCGTCATTGGCTGCACCGCCGAAATCGGCTCCGGATCCTTTTCCAGGATCGCCGACGCTACAGAAATCTGGCTCTTGCCGTCGAACGCCCGTTTCCCCGTCGCCATTTCGTATAGCACTGCGCCCAGGGCGAAAATGTCACTTCGAGCATCCGCCTCGCGCCCCTCCACCTGCTCCGGCGACATGTATTGAAAGGTCCCGACCAGCGTCCCACGCTCAGTGATCGGAGACGCCGGACCGACCGGACTCGATTGTGTCACCGCCCCATGAATTGCCGAGGCTGCCAGCAATCCGGCCTGCGGCTTGGCAAGTCCAAAGTCGAGCAACTTGGCGCCGCTTTTTGTGAGCATGATGTTGCCGGGTTTGAGATCGCGGTGCACGATGCCCGCCCGGTGCGCCTTATCCAGCGCATCGGCGATCTCACTGCCTATGCGCAGCACATCCTTCACCGGCAACGGTCCCCTCGATATCCGCTGCGCCAGCGACTCGCCCTCGATGAGTTCGAGAACCAGGTAGTCGATTCCGCTGTCGTGTCCGATGTCGTGCAGCGTGCAGATGTTGGGATGGTTAAGCGCAGAGATCGTCCGCGCTTCGCGCTCGAAACGCTGCTTCACGTCGGGGTTATCGGATAGGTGCGCAGGCAAGACCTTAATGGCGACAGTGCGATCAAGACGCGTATCGCTTGCGCGATACACTTCTCCCATGCCGCCGGCGCCGAGTGCCGACACGATTTCATAGGGACCCAGTCGAGTTCCGTTAGAAAGGCCCAATCCCCACTCCGGAGAAGAGTGAACAAATTCTACTCGAAAGGAAAGCGTGGAGACGAGCCTAAACGGCCAGATACAGAGGAATCGATGCCGGTTGAAGGAGAATTGCTCCGCTCGCTCAATGCAGGAGATTTCGACTGTTGCACTTGGCAGCAGGAATTGGATCGGGAAGGACTGTTCATCCCACTAGTCCAGCTTAGGATCGCTTGAGCTCGGACCCGAGATTCCACGACCTGGTGCGCCGCGTCGGGATTCCGGAGGAACCCTTGTCTGGTACAAATCCGTCAATGTACCGCCCGCTAGACCATGGTCAAATGAAGAGCCGAAGTAATTCACACCAAAGTATTCATACGACAATGCGTCACATCTAGGCAGAGGACTCTCGCACTGCTATATTCCGCCTGAGCGTTACAGCCATGCATTTCCGTGCACACCCAGGTTCGGCGCTGGCGGTGTTGACAATACTCAATTTTCTAAACTTCATTGACCGTTCGATTCTCTTCCAGGTTCAACCGCTGATCCAGGCGGAATTCCACGTTTCCAAGATGCAGATCGGGCTGCTCACGACCTCTTTCATGCTGTGTTTCATTGTTGCAGCTCCGGTGCTGGGGGCTCTAGCCGACCGTTACCCGCGCCGCCCCATCATCGTGGTCGGGGCAGTCGTGTGGAGTGTAGCGACATTGCTGACCGCTGCCACCTGGAATTTCTGGACACTGCTCATCCGGCACGCAATCGTGGGGATTGGTGAAGCCTGCATGGTTGCCGCTCCAGGTTATGTTGCTGATCTTTTCCCACAGAACCGGCGAGGGCGGATGCTGGCAGTGCTATTCACGGCTGCTCCCGCCGGGACCGCAATAGGTTACCTGATCGGAGGTTTCTTCGGCCATTACTATGGGTGGCGTGCTCCATTTTATATTGTCGCTGTTCCCGGCGTGCTTGCTGCGGTTCTTCTGTTCCTGACGCGGGAACCGCAACGAGGCGCCCAGGACCACCTCGGATACACATTAGAAGAAGGGACAATTCGCGGGCTCAGACGCAACGGCGCTTATGTCTCCGCTACTCTCGGACTGGCGATGGTTACGTTTGCCCTCGGTGGCGCCCAAGTCTGGATGCCCGATTTTCTAGTGAGTGTTCACGGGCTTACGCTACTTGGCGCAGCGGAATTCATAGCGACAATTGCAATCGTGAATGGCATTGGTGCCACTTTAATCGGCGGTTGGCTCACCGACCGTGTACGACGACGTCGACGTGACGCGGATTACACAGTGCCTGCTGCCGCTATGGTGATCGCAGTGCCGCTGACGATTCTGGCTGTCTCAATATCTCGGCCGGCTATGTTCCCAGCCGTCTTCATCGCGCACTTCTTTCTGACGATTACTATCGCTCCTCTGGGAGTCGCCATTGTGCAGTCGGTTGGCCCGCAGCTGCGGTCTACAGCGTTCGCAATTCAGGCAGTTGCGGTTCACCTTTTGGGCGACGCTGCATCGGCGCCCGTGATTGGCTATATTGCCGACCGAACGGGCTCCCTGCGGTATGGCTTTTTCGCAGTGGCAGCGGCAGTTGGTGTGGGCTCTCTCATTCTCTTCCGCGGAAAGCAGCACATCTCACAATCTCGACTCCGCTCGGCTTAAAATGAGCACCTCTGCTCCTTCAGTCGGTCGGGTAATTCATATTGCGGATGATCTGCTGAAATCGCGGATTGCCGTACAGAGGTTTCCACTGCGGTGAGAGATGAATCAGCAACATGAATGACTCGTGCAGCTGCTGCGATTTTTCGAGGTAGTCCAAAGCATCCTCGTGCTGGCCAAGAGCAAGAAGGATCGCCGACGCAAGGCTCGGGGGCACATAACGAGTCTTTGCCAGCTCCAGTAGATCTCCCAGGATGTGCCGCGCCTCATCGGGGCGTCCAGCACGAGCATAGACGAATGCGAGATAAGCACTGGGAACAGGGTCGCCGCACAATTGAACTCCTTTTTCGGCGGCGACGATCGCCTCTTGATGCCGTTCGACAAGGGAGAGAATGCCTCCCATCAAACTGTACGGGAAGAAATAGTTCGGCTCCAGCCGAATTGTCTTCTGCAACTGCTCAATGGACTCCGCGATCCGTCCGACTACCGCCAGCGTCGAACCAAACAGGGCCTGCTGGAAAAGCGCGAGCGGGTCCAGGATAGCTGCTTTCCGAAACGCAGCGATCGCTTCCTCATACCTTCTGTGAACCAGATGTATCCATGAGAGTGAAACCCATCCGAGGGGATAATTTGGATTCAGCGCGAGTGCTTGCCTGTATGCTTCCTCGGCACCTTTCCAGTCCCAATCGCAAATCAATCTCGTCCACCCCAGCATCTGGTGGGCTTCCGGGAGATTGGGGTCGAGTTCGAGCCCACGCATGACCGCGGGACGGATCGTCTTCTCGGCCTCAATGGGCGGAATCGCAGCTACAACGTCGAGAGATAGCCACGAGAAGGACCGTGCCAGCGCGATGTGCGCCAGGGCATAAGCGGGATCGATTGCAATCGCTTGCTTGAAGTTCTCGATGCTCGCCCGGAGAGCCTGTTCCGTGGTGCGCGATTGCAGATACAGGCCCCTGAGGTAAAGCTCCTGCGCCGCTGGTTCAACATGGCGCGGACGTGTCAGGCGGGCGTCTTCCTCGGGCGTGATCGTGACGCGGATTTGACTTGCGATGGCGCGGGCAACTTCATCCTGTAATGCGAGCACGTCCCGGAGTTCACGATCGTAAGCCTTGGCCCAGAGATGCTGGTCATTGGCAGCAGCGATCAGTTGCACGGAAACACGGACATGGTCGCCGGATCGCATTACGGAACCTTCGATAATGTGATTGACCTTTAATTCGGTGGCAATCTCCGGAACCGATTTTCCCATCCGCTTATATCGCATTACCGAGGTCCTCGAGATCACGCGCAGGGCACCGATTTGCGCCAGGGCGGAAATGAGAGCTTCGGTCATTCCATCAGCGAAATATTCCTGTTCCGGGTCAGCCGATAGGTTCTCCAACGGTAGTACGGCGATCGAGGGCGTGCTCTCCGCGGCCGCAGCGCGCACGGTAGCGATAAGTCGGTATCCGCGGCGCGGGATGGTTTGGATGATTTCTGTCCCATTGAAGGCCTGCCGTAATTGCCAAATGGCCTGCGTCAAAACATGTTCGGTGACGAATGTATTCGGCCAAACCGCGCTCAGGAGTTCATCTTTTGAGACGACCGCCCCTGAATGCGCAGCGAGACACACGAGCACCTGCATCGTTTTAGGCTCGAGGTGCGTCGAGGATGGCCGGCGTGTAAGAACACCGAGGCTCGGCTGAACGAGCCACTCCCCGACGAAGAAATCTTCCGCAGAAGCAGGATGTAGGACCGCTTGTCCCATGGCGTCCACTGCGGGAATCGAAAGAATTTACGCGTCCATGATACGCAACCCTCGGATGCATGCAACGGAAATCCTGAACAAATCCTGATGGAATCTTGAAAACCTGGTCAGGAATTCGCAGAACGTGCGCGCTATAACGACGACGTTGACACTGCGGAGGCGAATGGAAATCCCCCGCGCCGGCAGTGAAACGGAGGAACGGCTGCAGACACGCAGTCGCCTAACGTTGCCAACTAGTGGAGGATGCTATGAAAAGGAAGCTCTTCTTCGTACTTGCTGCCGTGTTCCTGTTTGCAATGACCTCAGCTGCGCAGGAATGTTCGATTCATACAATTACCGGAACATACATGTTCCGCGGTATCGGCCAGAGTTTTGTTGGGGGTCCACCGTACTCTCTCACTACCACTCCCAATCCCGCCGCCGGCATCTTGCCGCTGCACGCAACGGGAGCATTTCTCGCGGGCAGTCACGTTGGCATGATTACGATTTACCCGGACTACACTGCCGACACTCGTTCCTGGATGGCAATGGGGCCGTACCGCACCGGCACCGATCCTGCTGGGTTCATCAGTCCAGCAAAGGTTGCGTCCATTGGCTTGGAAAAGACTTCCGACGGTCTGGTGCTCGGCTGTGGTGGAACGATTCAGTACCCAGGCCTACCCGGGACGCCCGACTCGGTGGACAAGTTCATAGCTTGGGACAATGGCAATGAGATTCGTTTCGTTCACACAGCCGCGAATTCTCCCACTACATCTGTCTTCGTCGCCAAACGGGTGACGCGTGCATTTGATCCTGCCCCGCGGTGTGGCGCGCAGACAATGGTTGGCAAATACGTTGCAACCTGCACGGGAAGCCTTCTGTACTCCGGTTCCCAAACTTTCAGTACTGCCGCCATGATGCACTTTGACATCACTGCTGGTCAGATCAACGGTAACCTGTTTAACCGTATTGAGAGCCAGTCAAGTGTAATCCCGGTCAAGGGACAGATGACCGTCGATCCCGATTGCACTGGGAATGGCTACCTCTACATACCGGGCCTGTTGCCGGCCGGGGCGAAGATGCTCTACTCCGTGGTCACTTTCGACAACGGAAAGGGCGCCTTCCTGATGCCGCTGCAACTGGAACTGGCAAATGGGTACAAGACGGATTACATCTCTCCAATGTCGTGCCTTCTGGAGCGAGCTAATTGACTCGAGCTAGATAGAAACCATGGCCGGGAACTTCCCGGCCATGCTGTTTTTAACCGGACGATCCCCTGATCCATTCCTGATAAAAGCTTGAAGTCACGTTCAGGAATCTCGTGTCACTTTCACGGTAGAAAGGCAGTGTCGATTCTGCGGAGGCACTTATGAAATGCAATCGGTTGTCCTTCTTCTCGTGTTCGAGCAAGGCTTCCTTGAGGTACGCAAATTTCATAGGGATTGTACTGGTCTTATCGCTGGGTCTGATGAGTTGCGGCGGAGGGACGACGTATCGAATTCCGGTTCAACCGAACGACGACCCGGTGAAGCCGAATCCAACGATTACGATCACACCGGCGGACGCAACCGTCACAATCAGTTTCCCAGATGCGCCCAGAACATTGCAGTTCTCAGCATCGGTCCAGAATGCAGCCGATACCAAGGTAATCTGGCAAGTCGCTTCAGTTCCGGGTGGCAACAAGATGTGGGGAACGATATCCGAGACGGGACTGTACACGGCTCCCACTGAAGCTCCGACGTCATACACCAGCGTCACAGCGGTGCTCGCCTCAGATCAACGCTACAGCGCGACCGTAACGCTTCTGTTTGCCTGTGATCAGCGGGCGGCACTACATACTCCGGAGGGAACGTCCGTAGAGTTGAACGGACGGCTTCCGCTGGTGCTGAAGGTCGAGGACACTTGCCATTTCTCTTATCCAAGAGTTACCTGGAGCGTCGATGGTGTGGCGAGGGGAAGCGCGGAAGCAGGGGTGATCGTTCCGTCTTCGGAGCAGGATCAGGTTTGGTACTATCCGCCGGCGAGTGTTCCTGCGGTGCCGGTGACGGTGACCGCGGCATTCCAGGACATCACATCCGGTACATTTTCGACGCAACTCAGTGTTACAGGAAACACACAGGAAGCGCTGAGCCTGTCTCCGTCCGAGTTGACCCTTGGATTGGCTCAACGACAGGAATTTAAGCTCCTGCGGAGTGGAACGGAGGTTCCGGCAAACTGGGCGGTAAACGGCCAGGAGAGGATCGATGCGAATTCCGGGTGGATCATCGACAACGTCTACCGCTCGCCGTACAGGGAGCCGGATACGAATCCTGTGATCGTAACAGGAACAGATAAAGCCGTAATGCCAAACCGCCATGCGTGGGCATTCGTGACCATCAAGGCTCCGGGAGAGAACGATAACTCCAGGTTGCGAGGCACATTCGCAATGCAGCTGGGCGGTTATATCGGGACGATCACGTTCGACGGGAATGGGGGTATCTCGGGAAGCGCCGAAACATACTCCATGTGGTCTTATTATGCGCCTGAGCGTCTGCAGACGCCGGTGACAGGCACCTACACGCTGGGGTTCGACCGCCAACTCGTGATCCACCCCCGATACTTAAGTTTTGGATCATCGGCCCCGGTGGAAAGTGATTGGCGCTTGGCCCTCATCTCCAATGACTACGCTCAGGGAATTAGTCCGGCGGGATTCCTGGAACGCCAGAGCGTTGAGGATTTCAATGATGAAACGTTCGCGGGAACGTATGTGACCGTTCTCCGGGAAACCGTCCCCTGCTATGCGTACATCTGCTGGCCAGATGGCCTTTCTTCGGACACCTTGTTCCCGGGTGCGGTCCGGCTGGAGGCTGACGGGACTCTCGGAGGTCAACTTGAAGCAGGCGGCGCTCCGGTACGTCTGGCGGGGGCATTCACGATAGGAAACGCTGGAGCGGGCACGATCCGCGGTGCCACCATGGGCAGCGAGATTGACTTCGCCGCATCCTTCGTCGCTGTGTCGCTCAACAAGTTCCTCATAATGGGGACCACGCGCTTGGGTACGGTCGCGGGCACGGCGGAAAGACAGATCGGTCCCGTGTCACTGGCAACGCTCAGGGGACCTTACATTTTCTCCAGCGGTTCCATGCTGGGACGCTTTGAATCCGATGGGGCAGGCAATCTAAGTGGCGTGTACGATTCTGGCGGACTTGTGATGTTCGAGGGCTACACGTTCACAGAGAACGTTCCTTTCTCTGCGACCTACACGGTTGATGAATGGGGCCGCACACTGGTGCAGTGGGTCGGCTCAGATGTGACGGCCGTTTGGTACCTGGTCAGCCCAACCAAGTACAGGGACGGAGGGAGCCTAGGATACGCTCAGCAACCGCTTCCGCCCGATGAGATGTTCGGGAGATATGCGGGAAGCGGTCTTCCGTGGATGCTGCTGGACGAAACGCACTATGCCATCGGTTCGTATTCTGATGGTCAGGGTACATTCAGTTTCCAGTTTGTCCCTCCCAACGAAGGGGGAACCGGGAAGGGTTCGATTGTGGGTGAAATCGGAAGCCACCCGCTCATTTTTCCGCCTTTTTACATCGTGTCTCACGACAAAGTGCTATTCCTGGGAAGTGAAGTGAACCGGATCCAAGAATAACGCCCCTATGAATTAAATCGGGAGCTGCAGGATCGTCCGCACCCTCCGCAGGGGTGGTCGACAGAAGCGCGGATAGGCTCAGCCTATCCGCGCTTTCTTGAAGGATCAGTTCGCCGGAAACTGTGCTGGATGCACGATCTCGCGCATCTCAATCTGGAATTTATCCTCCGTATTTCAAGCGTTTGAAATTAATTCTGTCTCTCTGGTCTTTTCCGGCACCATAATTTTATCGTCAGCAGTAGTGAGTGCCGACTCAAGCGCCAGGACCCCGACTTCCCTCACAAGTATTGGCTGGGAGGCAGCATGTTGAACGTGACGTGTATTGCCTTTGGACCCACCGTTCAGAAGTTTGTCGAGATGACATCCTGGGATCTACTGAAGCTCTTGCTGGTCATCGAAATCCTTCTTGTAACCGTTCCCTTCCTCGTTCTGTTCCGATTGTTTGTACCCTCTCGTTCACATCACGGGCACGGAAGCTCATACGATCTCATAAATACTGGCGACCACAGGTCAATGCCTGCAAAGGAACTGCAATGATGGCGGTCGCCCGAGTTGCCGGTGTCACTGTCTTCGCGATGTTGGTCGTCGCAAGTGGTTGGTGCCAGAGTGTCGCCAGCGCCGATCTTCGAATCACAATCAGAGATCCGGACGGGGCTGTCATCAGCGGAGCGGCCATTACCGTTAGAGACGACGCGCGCAAAGTGGAGCGCTCGAACACGACCGACTCGAATGGCGAATGTTTATTTATTGCATTACCCCCCGATGAGTACACCGTTTCCATTCAGGCTGAGGGCTTTGCCGTCTCCCTCGTCAAAGACGTACGACTCAATCTTGGAGAGGTCGCCGAGCTTTCCACAAAGCTGGCCGTAGCAAGCGTCAGTGACAATGTGACTGTCACGGGAGATCCCGGCATTGTCGAGACGCAGCGTTCCGCATCGGCAACAACGATTGGGCAACAGAGCGTCACAAATCTTCCAATCAATGGGCGGCAGTACATCAATTTCGCCTTGATGGATTCACGGCTGACTCGCGACTCCTCTCCCGTCGTAGGGGCCGCACCCACTTCCGGAATCAGTTTCAGCGGGCAGAGACCGCGCTCGAATCTGGTCAACGTGGACGGAACCGATTCCATCGATAACACAACTAATGGCGTTCGTTCGACGGTATCGCAGGAGTCAGTACAGGAATTCCAGATTCAGACGAACAACTTCGCCGCCGAGTACGGCCGGGCATCGGGTGGACTCATCAACATTGTCACGAAATCCGGGACTGACAGCACACATGGCAGTGCTTTCGGCTACCTTCGCAATCGCAAGCTCCAGGCCGTGAATGCGTTCAGCACGGAAACAGATCCGGCCTACACGCGTGTACAAACGGGTTTAAGCTTGGGCGGCCCTCTCCTAAAACATAAAGCGTTTTACTTCTTTTCATATGAAGCAACGCGCCGGCGGGAGACGGGCTTTTCGACCATTGGCTCGAATAATTTTGGCTTCGAACCATATGACACCACTCCTCTTGCGCCGTTATTCGGGTTGGGAGGTACGTCTTACGGTACCGTTCTGCTCACCCCAGAACAGGCGTACTTTGTTTCGGATTTGGCGGCCAAGTTCAATTCTCTATCCGCAGCACAGAAGAATGCGCTAGCACCCTCACTTCAGAGATTCATGTCGTCATACCTCGCGTTCGCGGGTGGTGGCAGCGGAGTCGCACTGAATGGAGAGCTTCCTTCGCCAATGATGATTGATGTCGTCGCCGGTCTGGCGGCAAGGTTTTCTTTACCTGCTCCTGCCGGACTCACGGTTTTTCCAACCAGCGGAGCTGCGTTGCAAAAATCCTTTGTTCCGCTGAAATCCCTAATTGGGAACTACCCAGTCACGGAGGCTACGGACATCTACTCTCTTCGCCTCGATAACCGATTCAGCAACGACCAGACCGGAACGTTGCGAATTGGGTTCAGTCCGAGCTTTCTGACCGGTATTCAGAACACGCAAATCGCCGCTAATCTTGGACAGAGTTCCCAGTCTCGCAGTGCCGATCAGCGTTACTCGGATTGGACGGTTTCGGCGCAGCATACGTGGGTCCTCGGCGCCAACAAAGTCAATGAGTTTCGTTCGCAATATGCGTATCGAGGCCTCCGATATGTCAATTCGAGTTCTGAGGGAGGAAGCAATCCTGGCATCAACATCGCCGGCTACGCTTTCTTTGGACGTGAACCGGTTTCCTATGTTGCTCGAACAGAGGAGCGATTCCAGTTTTCTGACAATTTCACGGTCTCCAAAGGAAGGCACACCTTTAAGACCGGCGCCGACGTCCACATACTTCCACTGAGCGGAGTGTACACAATCCAATTCGGGGGGCTTTATACGGTGGGCTCCCTCAGGGCCGGCTCGTTGATCACGGATGAAAACGGAAATCCTCTTGATCAACTCGATTTATCCGCATTTGGACTGGAAAAGATAGCGATCCCGGGATTTAGTCCGGTGCAGGCCTATGGTTTGGGAATTCCGCAATCATTCACACAGGGTGTCGGCAATCCGAGTGAGCACTTCACGAATCGGTCATTTTCTGGATTTGTCCAAGACAGTTGGCGCATGCGATCGAACCTGACTGTGAACTACGGCCTTCGCTATGACGTGGAACTGACCCCGGAATTCAAGGCAATCAATGCAATGTCTCAAGCAGCGGAAAGGGTGATGGGAATCACCCAGGGCATTCCGCGCGACTATAACAATGTTTCACCCCGACTCGGCGTAGCATGGGATCCGCGAGCTAGTGGAAGAAATGTCGTGCGTGCTTCTTACGGCATCTTCTTCGATCACCCGCTCATGGCTATGGCATTCGATTCGGATGTCGCAGACGGCGCACAGGCCCCGCTGGTAACACTCTTCGCTGGAATGCCAGGATGCAGTCCAAATAACAGGAATTTATTAAACGCAACCAACGCTTTCCAGGGACTGCTGAACTGTCTGCCGCCTGCATTTAACTATCTTCCGGAAGAACAGAGATTCAATCCTGCCCCCAACGCTCCGTCCATCTTCACAGAACAGCAGTATCTGGCAAACGGGGTGTCACTGGTAATGTTGCCATTTGCTATGCCGGTCGGACGCGATTTTCAGTACGGGTACTCGAACCAGGCAAATCTCTCAGTGGAGCATGCATTTGGCGCTAACTTGGCATTGGAGCTGGAGTATAACTTTGCCGGCGGACGACATCTGAATCGTCCTTATGACAAAACCAACGGAGTCCGCAGTGACTTGCTGAAGCTGAATTATGACCGTGCTTCTGCGGCTGTCGATTCGCTCGCTGCGGCAGGCGTTCCGACCGCCGTGCTGAACCAATTGAGGCCTTCAGATCCGCTATCGGTCTCCACGTGCCCGGCCATGCTGCGGGCACTGGGATTACCTCCGGTCTGGGAGTCTTCAAATTTCGCGCCTGCGCCGCTTGTGAGTTTTTTTCGACCCTCGGGACTGAATCCCTCCCTGACAGGAACAGCGTCACCATTCGCCGTTTGTGCTGATGACGCGGCAAGCACGATGAAGGAATTCGGGCTGGGGGTCGGGGTTCCGATTCCGTTCAGCGGGCTGCCAGCCAATTTCTCCGACGGCACATCGTCTTATCACGGATTTACAGCGAATCTTCGTAAACGCGCGAGCGCCCATCATGAATTTCTACTCTCGTATACTTGGGCTCATGCAATTGATGACGGAAGCACCGATCTGCAAAGTGGCGTAGGACCGCAGGATTCGTACCACCCGGAACGCGAGCGTGCGAACTCGCTGTTTGATCAACGGCACCGAGCGGTACTCAGTGCGGTGTTCGAATCTGGAAACGTCTTCAAGAAAGGTCTGGCGCGGCTACTGAATGGTTGGACATTGGCGCCGATCATCGAGGTCAGTTCAGGAAGACCTTTTAATATCGTCACCTATACAGACAGGAACTTCGACTTCTACGTCGCAATGGACCGGCCAATGGCGGTTCGCCCGGACACTTTGGCTAATGCCTGTGGAGATCCCGTTGTTGCATCCCGCTTTTCACCGACGGGCTTTTTTCAACTGCCGTGTTACCGAGACCCAAACGCGACCTTCAACGGCAATCTAAAGCGAAACGCTGGTGCAAAGCCCTGGACTATCTTTAATGACCTGCGCATATCGCGTCGGGTTCAGTTGCGCGAACGGTTTGCCCTGGATGCAATTGTCGACACATTCAACGTTATTAATCGGTTTAATGTTGCTGACGTAAATCCGCTCTATACTGTCGCCGGAGTCCCAACCGCCGCATTCGACCCCCGACAGATTCAGATCGCACTTCGCGTAACGTGGTGATCAGAGCTAAAGACGACCAGTCTGTGCATTGCGGGTCTTATTTGTCTGCTGCGGTTAATCTCCATCAGACCACGATAAAACCGACCCGAAAGGCCAAACAAAGCCCAATTCTCTGGCGTGCCCCTCGGGATGGCGGTGAGTGCCGAGCAGTGGACACGGTATCCATTGTCCGCAACGAACGAGCGCCGAAAGAACGAACTTCGCCGCTGCAGGTGCAGCTTTGGAGCTAGCTAGCTGAAGGTCTATTGCGTGGCGAAGGTATTGCAGGCTTCGATCGTGCCGTTGTCGAGGCCTCTCTTGAACCACATCTGGCGCTGTTCTGACGAGCCGTGCGTAAAGGTCTCCGGACTCACTTCCCGGCCTGACATTCGCTGGATACGATCGTCGCCGATAGCGGCGGCTGCATTGAGCGCACCTGCGATATCCCGTTCGTTGACGAGTTTCCGCTGCTGGGTCGAGTGTCCCCAGACCCCGGCGTAGCAGTCGGCTTGGAGTTCGAGACGAACCGAAAGTGCGTTCTGCTCGTCGGGATTGTCCTGCATGGCACGGCGGACCTTGCGTTCCGTGCCAAGAACATCTTGAACGTGATGGCCGATCTCATGGGCGAGGACATAGGCTTGCGCGAAATCGCCGTCGGCGCCGAAACGGTTGCGAAGTTCGTCGTAGAAACTCAGATCGATGTAAGCCTTCTGGTCGGCGGGACAGTAGAACGGTCCAGTCTGGGACTGCGCCATGCCACAGCCGGACTGGATGGAATCACGGAAGAGCACGAGGTGCGCATGCGGGTATTGCATTCCGCGCTGCTGGAAGTTCTGCTGCCAGGTTTGCTGCACGTCGTCGAGCACGAAAGAGACGAAGCGGACTCTCGGCTCTTCCGCGGGGTCATTCACAGTGCGGGGGGCGCTGCTCGAGGAGCCCCCGGAGCCGCCGCTGATGAGGTTCATGAAACTCCCGCGGAAGAAAAACATCAGCACGAGGAACAAAACCACACCGCCTATGCCCATACGGCTGAAAAGCATGGACATCAGCATGAGGGGCAGCCCGCCGCCCAGGCCAACCCTTTCGCCACGGCGATCTTCCAGGTCACTGCTGCGACCACGATCTTGCCAATCCATGATACTCTCCGATGCGGGAACGATACTCCGGGTTTATATATCCAAAGGGAGCGGCGCTCAACAGGGCAAAACGGACCTAAGTGCGACGATCGCTCGCACCAGATTCGCCCAGCAATCGTCAGTGATGGAGCCTGGGTCCATTCAGCCAGCCGGAATTCCTTCTTTGATTCAGGACACATGGTTCAATCAGGCCAGTTCAAGAGCCACTAAGCTGCGGAGAATGCTGATCATAACTTCCGAATTGTGGTCATTCGGAAGTAGCGCGCCAGTTGCGCGACAGTAGCCGATCGACAGAGCCAAAGTCCCAAGCCTCTATGCCAGGCCCATTTTCTTCAGGAAGGCTGCGTAGCGCGGGTCGTGGTCCAGATTCTTCAGCAGCGGGTCGTCTTTGATGAGGGAGAGCCCGGCATCGCGTTGGACATAGGCACGCTCCAGCCACGCGAAGGCGAGGTCGACCTCTCCACGAAAGGCGTACACCTCCGCAATCTGCAAGGCCCAGTCGGCTTGGTACTTCTCAATCAGTTCTGCCAGCGCTCGATCTGAGTACTGCCTACGGCCCAGTGCATAGTACGCAAGTGCCAACGCTTGCAAACGGAACCCAGGCTGCGTCTCGCGTTCCGCTTCGGCCAGTGCTTCTTGCGGATGTGAGTTTGCCAAGTACACGCGGCTGAGTTCGGTATGGACGAACTGACCGTCTGGGTTGAGTTCCAGTGCTTTCTGAAGTGCTGCTGCGGCTTGATCTAGCCGACCGGCGTACCAAGCGGTCGCCCCGAGTTGCAGGCGCGCCTGTGCCCGGAGCGGGTCGAGTTCTACTCTGCGGGCGACCAATCGCATAGCTTCGTTCCATCGGCCCAGGGTAGCAGCCATATTGCTTGCGTCTCCGAATGCATTGGCGTCTCCGGGATCCAGCGCCAAGGCGCGCTGGAAAGATGCATCCGCGCCGGCCCAGTCCCAGTCGTAGTTTCTCTCGATGAAGCCCATAGCCGCATGGGCTTCGGCCAGGCTCGGATCTAGAGCCAGGGCCCGCTCCGCGGCTGCCCGCGCCTCTCGGAATCCTTCGTGCAGAGGAATGAGTCCATTGCCGGCCTGAACGCCGCGGGCTCGAGCCAGCCCAGCCCATGCTGGCGCATTATCTGGATCAAGTTTGATCGCGTGCTGATAGTAGCCCACAGCTTTTTCCATGCTCTCCTTCGTGACTCGCTGCGAGAAGTAATTTCCTTGCAGGTATTCGTTGTACGCCTCAGGATTCATCGCCCGTGTGAGGGCCGGTTTTCTTCCCAGCAGCTTCAGTTTCAGGGCCCCCGCCACAGATTGTGCAATTCCTTCCTGCACAGCGAAGATGTCGGTGAGATCTCGGTCGTAGGTCTCCGACCATAGATGAAAACCGTCCGATGTCTTGATCAGTTCAACGCTGATTCGTACACGCTTACCTTGTTTGCGAATACTGCCTTCCAGAACCGTTGCCACATTCAGTTTCTCGCCTATAGTGCGCAGGTCCTCACTCTTGTCCCTGAACTGGAAGGATGACGTTCGGGCGGTGACCCGCAACTCGGGAATTTTTGCTAAATCGTTGATTAGCTCTTCGGTCAATCCATCCGAAAAGTATTCCTCGGTTTTGTTCGCACTCAGGTCAGCGAACGGGAGCACAGCGATCGATGCTGGGGACAAATCGGTGGCTGTGTGCGCGGGCGGCGGAGAACTCATGCGCGTGCGTATCATGGGAAGAACAACCAGGATCGCCAGCAGCACGGCAACAACTACTGCTGGCACGAGCATCGCCAGCCGGCTCCGAACGTTTGGATCAACCGCGAATATCTGCGACTGAGCGGCGGCTACGGGAAGCGCTGGTTGCGAATCTCGCTTCAATCGCTGTAAGTCCGCTCGCATATCCGCCGCATGCTGATAACGCAACTCCGGAGCTTTCTCCAGCGCCTTGTGGATGATTTCTTGCAGCCTCGGACTCAGTTTGGGATTGATCTGCACCGGTGGCGTCGGCACGCGATGGAGGATTGCGTCGGAAATCGCGGAAGCTGTGCTCCCCGTGAACGGCAACGCTCCGGTGCCCATCTCATATAGCATTACGCCAAACGAGAACAGGTCAGTGCGGTGGTCCACTACCTTGCCCAGCAACTGTTCCGGTGCCATGTAGGGCAATGTGCCGGCCACTCCTGAGATATTGCTGTCGGTTGTCGTTATATCCGTAAAAGGGCGGATCAATTTAGCAAGGCCAAAATCGAGGATTTTCAGTCGACCGTCAAGTGTGAGCCGCACGTTTTCCGGCTTCAGATCGCGATGCACTATCCCGCATTGGTGTGCCGCAACGAGACCTTCCGCAACCTGCAAGCCCAAGTTCGCAATTTCGGATTGTGACAGTGGGCCGGCGGCCACTTTGTCGCGCATCTTTTCCCCGGGGACATACTCCATCACGAGATAATCCAGGTCCCTTATGCTGTCAAAGGCATGAATTGTTGCAATATTTGGATGATTCAGCTTGGAAACTGCACGAGCTTCGTTATGGAAACGCTTCCGGGCAGCGTTGTTGGCAAGAGCACCTTCAGGGAGAACTTTGATCGCAACTTCACGGTCGAGGTGTTCATCGTGCGCTCGGTAAACAACACCCATCCCGCCCACGCCGATTTCTTCGACGATTCGATAATGGTCAAGCTTCTGCCCTGCCGAAATAGACGGATGAATCCCCTGCGATGCCAAGTCGAACCCTTTCCGTGCAATTGCGGTGGCCCACGCTGTGGCGCAATGTATGGCCCCGAAGAGCCACCTGGGTCTGTGATTCGGGTCACTCGCGTATGTGATACATGTGCCGGGCTGGCGGCTTGTCCAATCGCAGTAGCGCATTGCGCGTTATCGGCGGGTATGCCGTTTGGGGCTTGTGAACACCGGCCCGCTGAGATGACTTCCAGGATGTTGAATCGACAAAGATAGGGGCGATGACGCAGCTTCTTTAGCATTTGCTCCAGGGAAATACTTCATTCCCTACGTTGCGTTTTTCTCATGCCGAAAGGATTATCACACCATCGTAGCCTCACCCTTCCTACCTATGAATAAGCTGGGTCAAATGGTCAGGATTTTGTTGCGGCACAAGTACCGAAATTCTGGATGAGTGAACTTCTCAATAGTTGTCGACGTATGACTGGTGAAGGATCCTTCCTCTCAGTGCCTCGTGGGCCCAGTCGGTTCAGATTCCGCGGCGGTGTTCAGCTTCGATCTCTCACGCTGCTGGAAGAGGAGATTGCACGGTGGCCAAAAGACCTTTTGTGAAATCCGTTGTTATTGCTGTTTCCTTTATCACGATTCTCGTTGCGGTTCGGGTCGCCTTGGAACCCAGGATGGGGCCTCTCAATGTCGTCGGAGTCCCCGAGAACGAACGGCCACACGTTAGAGGCATGCTGGCAGCATCAGCCGTGGATCGTTCAGAGCTTCTATCCCAGTTGGCGAGGAAGCGAGTTCTCCTCATAGGAGAGGCACACTTCCAGCAGGAGCCGCAGGTCTGGCTCCAGGGCCTGTTGGACGACCTGTACGCAAAAGATGGCCATGGCACGGTCCTTTTACTTGAGCTACCCAAACATGTTCAGCAACAGATCGATAGTTATCTTGAAACCGGTGATGAGTCTGCCCTTGACGAAGCATTCAGAGGCTCGGACGTTTTACCTTACAGGTCGACCGTGCGGTGGGCCCGGACACACCGCGCCGCAGTCGCAAGAATCGTTGCTGATGATGAGAATTCCTGGCATGTCGGCCTGATGCGGTTACTGCTCACTGACACGCGCAACGACACCATGGCGCGTGCCATCGCGGCGGCGGCACAAGCATATCCCGCCCAGCGAATCGTTGCTTATGGTGGCCGAATGCATATGATGAACGGCGGCCGTTACATGTACGACTCCAATAGCCGGCGTCCGGTCGGTGCGCGCCTGCCTGCCATGGGTGTCGCTAGGCAAGACATCGCAGCCGTTTGGCTGTTCGCGGGAGAGGCCCCGGTTGACGGAGTGTGGGACACAGAAGACACGGTGACTTTCGGTGGGCCCGCAGGCGATTTGCTCATTACGAAGTTGGAAGACAATCCGATTTTTGGCGCAATCCGCTTGAAGGAGATTGCCGATTATGCCGTCCAACTCGGGCCAGCCACTCCGATTGAGAGGTGAAGGGCCGGCAAGGATCCGGGGCGGCTGCGGACAATCAAGGCCAAAATAGTGCCAGCCGGTTTACCGGCAGAAACAGCGACAGTCGACCACGAGGAGAAGAACTATGCCTCAAGTCGCACCAGAATGCACGCCGGAAGAAATGAAATTTGATCTTCAATGGATCAAACTCGGAGGAATCTGCGGGCTGACAGCAATTGTGGTCTATGCATTGATGGTATTCATGCCATTGCCCGACGCGGTTGGCACAACGCTTGCCGCTTCCTTCGGACCACTGTTCAGTGTGGGGAGCTACGGCTTATACAAATTGCTGGCGCTGAACCGCAATTCGGTTTCCATTCAAATAGCACCGATCTCAAACGCTATTGCGGGTGCGCTTGTAACGGCCATGCTCCTTGTACAAATGTCGGTCCGCGCGGGCGGTCGCGCCTCTCTGGACGACTTTCTCTGGACCAAGTTCCGCAGAGTGGACTTGGGTCTGGATGTCGCATGGGACGTGTACGCTGTCCTGGGCACAGTTCTCTTCGCCTGGAACATGCTGCATCACCCTCGATTTGGACGATTCTTCGGTGTCCTGGGGTTCGTGTTGGCAGCAGGACTCGCAGCTTTGAATCTCGCGACGTTTCCGACACCGCCCGCCAATGCAGGACTCGTGGATTTAGGCCCCCTTGTCGCCTTATGGTATGTGGCCGTATCTGTCCAGATGCTGCGCAGCCGCAACTGGGCTGCTGCCTCCTATGCCTCCAAGACAGACATTGAGCTGTCGTCGGCAACATCGCAGTAGCGAAATACTCTCCGGGAGTTGGTTACCCGTGAAACACAGGCGAATCGTCACCCATTACGGCGGCCCTGATGCCCTTCAGTTGCTCGAAGAAGAGTGCCCCCACCGGTGGACCAGCCTCAAACCGTGCAGTTTCCAGTAGTCCCGCCTCAATGAACCCGTTCCGTTGAATGGACATAGAGTCCACGTTGCAGGTAAACAGCCCCGCACTTCTTGCGGGTACCTGAGTGGGACGTTCACTTTCAGGGTTAATTTGAGCAGCTACTCAGGATAGGGTAATAGATGGAGATTTATCGTTAACTATTGGCTCGATGGATGATCCTGATCGCAGCTGATCCGTCGAATCTGAATTCTGGCCTGTGTTTTGACTTCACAATGGTAGTCGCACCACGCCTTCAGTTGGCCTACGTACTCATCTTGTGTGAGCCGTTGCAGGTTCCCCCGGTATCCACCAAGTCCTGTGCTGAAGTCCAGCATTGGCCCATTCCGCCGGGGTCGCCAAGTCGACGCAAATGCGCCAAGAGGTTGACTGTGCGGTAGTGCTCGTATCCTGAAAATATCAGAAGTATCCGGTCTGTATCGCTCGTCGCTTAGTCGGAAGGCACTGGGGATCAGCTGATTCACGTTTGTTGCTGGCTTGAAACTCAGCGAAACGACTTCATAACACCCTGCAAACCTTGACTGCTGGGCGTGAGCAGATGCTCCACAGACCAATGCCAGAAGAAACCACCGCAACCGGGTTTTCATCGACGCAATTCTATCGCGGATCAGGATAGTTGTTGGGAACAGGACTTCTATTACCCTATCCAGCAACCCCGGATCAGGTGATCATAGAGATATACCACTCACGATTTGTCGAAACGCACCTAAAAGTGTTGCTCCGAACATCAGCAAGGGCCCGAAGAAATACACTTTTGGCTACGTGAAATCACTACGGATGATATTCAAGCGGTAGTCACGGAAATTAGTACGGAACTCAACAACGGCGGCACGATTGGGTGAAGACATTCCAGAATCCCGCTGCTCTGGATTACTTGTGATAAGCGGATTTTCCGACGGTTATCAGATACCCGGGACAATTTAGTGGGCTGTGCAGTGTCTACAAAGCCACTCGCGGTCCTGTGATTAATGCCAGATCACACCTGGTCCCGAAAGATCGTTCGCTTGAGACTTGGCGTCACGGCACGCAATGAGAATCTCGAAGCGGCAATGTATGGCAATCGAAAGCTTCCTCACGGCCAAACTATCAGTCTTTCAGGACTGGAGTGTCGCTTTCTTTCTTAATGAGAAGCACACTTGGCACACCATCCCTGCCGGAATTCCCAATAATAGGGACGAAGTCTGACTGAGTGGCGGTTAGTCAGAACGACATCGACGCGACCCCTGGTTTTTCACTAGCTGCTCCATATTCGCGCATTGTGTTCCCGACCGAGTGATGCCATTGGCCCACGAGTCCGGTTGGAAGAGATGTTTACGCCTCGCTGAACTGAAGGACAACCTTGATATCCTCGGGATTACGAACCAGTGCTTGGGCGAAGTTCTCTGGACGTTCACTCCTATTGATCAGACGCGCCAGCCAGGAGCGATCTGCGCGAGCCAAGGCCTTAGCCGCTTTGTACCAGTGTCGTTTGTTCGCATTGACACTGCCGAAAACCACGTTATTTTTCAGCACCATCGAAGACGCCATATTCGCCGTTGGGATTGTGGGCACCATGCCGCCATGCCCGACACCCGTAAGGCACAGCACACCGCTCGCCCCGATGACGGCGAGGGACTCCGAGATGACCTGTCCTACGCCGGTGCACTCCATGATCACGTCCGGCTCAAATCCTATGTCTGTGACGCTACCATACCCTATCTCAAATCAGCCACGATAAGGTTTGAGATTATAAGGTCGAAGGCCGTGTCAAGAAGGTCAGGATTCGGTACAACTCGGTACAAGTGAGGCGAGAAAAAGATTGGCTTTCCGAGTCCTAAGCGACGCCGAATGAAGCATTTAGAATTTGACTCTTTCTTGGTTCAGGACCAGGGGGCTTGCTTCGCAACCATGCTCAGTGTCTGGTTCGTCGGCAAACCGGAAACTGACAAGGAATAGTGAGTGTAAACCCGGTCTTCTATCACTGCCCGATACATAAGTTTCAGCTAAATATGGCATTCACCTTCGACCGTACGCTATCGATACGCGCCGGCCGCAGATATCGCATCGTGGATTCCAAGTCGTTGTGCCCGAGCCAAGCCTGTACCGTTCGCAGATCGACACCTGATTGCAGACACCTAGTTGCAAACGTAGCTCGGAATTTATGCAACCACCAGTTATCGGGATTCAACTTCGCGCGTTTCGCACACGCCTTGAGGCAATCCCAAAAATCCAGCTCTGGGGGGATTCTCCGCAGTCCGATTTGCAAGAAATACCATCATTTCCGGCGGAGTTTTCGAAGGTTTTGCTCGAAATGATACGGAGAGTCCCTATCGCCAGACTGTCTGGCGGAGAGGGTGGGATTCGAACCCACGTTAGGGTTTCCCCTAAACACGCTTTCCAAGCGTGCGCCTTCAGCCACTCGGCCACCTCTCCGCTCCGGAAGAAAGGAACGCGCCAAGTCGCCTCGGCGCGGGCTTGGTCTTTATTTTACAGCATCAGGTCCGGATACCGTGTTCTCCGCGTCGCCCGCGAAGAGTGGAGGCCCCCAGGGGAACACATTGTTATGCAACCCTCGATTCTGAAATCATCGGCCGTCGGCAGGTTTCGGATCGATCAATTCGCGACTCCACAGCACCCTCATCGCTCGCCAATCGACCACCATTTGAGCAGCTGCATTATTCTTTCTCGTCCTTCAACTGCTCCGTCAGATAGTTTGCGATCCCGATCTCCCCGACAGCGTGCAGTTGCGCTTCCAGCCAGTCGATGTGGTGTTCTTCGTCCGTCAGAATTTTTTCGAGCAGTTCGCGCGAACCGTTGTCGCCCGCCGAAACGCACGTCGGAATCCCGTTGTTCAGCCGCTTCACCGCCGTGTACTCCAACTCAACGTCATTCCTGAACTGCTGCTCCACGGTCGCGCCGATGTTGATCTTGAAGTAGTCGCTCATGTTCGGGGTGCCATCGAGGTACAGAATCCGCTCGATCAGCTTCTCCGCGTGCGTCATCTCCTCGATCGACTCCTTCCGGATCAGCTTTCCCAGTCGCTCGTACCCCCAGTTCTCGCACATCTCCGCATGAAGAAAATACTGGTTGATCGCCGTCAATTCTGCCTTCAGCACTTCGTTCAGCAGCTCAATGACTTTTTTATCGCCTTTCATATCTGCTCCCTAATGAGAAACGACGGTGAAATTGTAGCAGGCAAAATGGGTCGCTGGCGGGATACTATTTCGTCGCCGATTTTCGGGTTTTGAAAGAGAAGAAGAAGAACTATGACTGCTGCACTTGCTCGGGTGCGTGCGGCTCAGGTGTGGCCGCAGCTTGTTGCTGGTTTTTGCGCAACCCTTCCAGCAGCCGGTGATGCATGCAGTAGAGCGCGAGTTCAAGCCGGTCGGACACTCCTAACTTGTCATACACCTTGCGGAGATAGTTCTTCACCACCTGCTCGGTCGTCCCGACCTCGTGGGCGATATCCTTATTCTTCATGCCCTGGGTCACACCAGCGATGATCAGTAGTTCCTTCTCCGTTAGCCGGACTTTCGGCCGCGGCCCGGTCAGTTGCGAAGCCTGCGCCCGGTACGCCTCGATTACCCAGTTAACTCCCTGGTTATCAAGCCACGTCTCGCCCTGATGGACCTTCTTCACGCACTTCACCAGCAAGTCGGGAGAAACAGATCGCGTCACAATCCCGCGTACTCCGCGCCGTAGAAAGTCGACAGTCTGCTCTTCACCCAGCTCCGGCGATACCAGGACGATCTTCAGATTGTCGTGACCTTTCATCAGTTCGGTCACGGCATCGGCTGGGTTCGGCGTCATCGTGGTGCCGAACAACAGCACATCTGCAGGGAATTTATTAAGGGAAGCGAGCGTCTGCGGCAGCGTCTCCGTCTGCGCAACGACACGGATATCGTCTTCCAGCGCCACCACTTTACGGATGCCGACACGAAAAATCGGTTCAGTGTCTGCAATGATCAGCCGTATGGATGACCCGGATTTGTGTTCTTCTTGAACGGACTCGTGTCCGGTTATGGGCGTGGCGTCATTCGCCATATGCCTGTTTGCTCTCTAGTTAACCTGGGGACCCCGGACCACCCGTCACCGAAGAATTTGATATTCATCGATGACCGCAGCCACGGCACTGTGTTCGCCTTCCGGTGAGCAGCGTACCACGCGCCCCACACAACTCACCAGAACATCTTTTGGGGACCCCAGCCGGGGACCCGGCACGTAAATGGTGAACTCGATTCGGCTGCCGACATCGAGGTCCTCGTTCATCTCAATCAGAACGCCACCGGCCGAAATATTCAACGTCTCGGCCTTGCGCTCGGTTTGCTCCGCTCGGACTGCGACCGGCAGATGCAGGGGGAAGCGAACTGAACTACGCATCTCGGGGGATCGGTCTAGTGTAGACATTTGCCCCGAGAGTAGCGCCCTTCTTGGTCCCCCAACAAATTACGAAAGACCGCCAAAGGGCTTATATCCTGTGTCAGAATCGGGTCACTTCCGTGAAATTGAAGTCCCTGACCTTCATGGCCGGTACGACCATGTCAAACGATTCTTCCCCGCTCGCGCGCACCGGCGTGCTCATTTCCAGCACGTTTTGCAGCATCTGCACCACGCTCTGGTTGAACCGGAAATTCCTGACGCCAAACCGGACCTTGCCCTCTTCAATCCAGAATGTGCCGTCCCGCGTCATCCCCGTCAGCAGCTTCTCGTAGGGCTCCACCTCGCGGATGTACCACAGCCGCGTCACCAAAATTCCTTTCTCCGTCGCCGCGACCATCTGCTCGACCGTGCGCTCCTTGCCCGCTGTCGGTGCACCGAAAACCACGTTCTGGGGAATCTCCCCTATCTCGTTCGGCAGCGGAAATCCGTGTCCCGTTGGCCGAATCTCAACACCCAGCCCCTCACCCGGCGACTTTTTCGCCATAGCAGACGTCGCCCGCGCGAATACGACGTTCTGAACCACGCCATTCTTCACCAGTTCCACCCGCTCGCGCTTCATTCCTTCGCCATCGAATCCCGGCCCAGCCTGCAGCGGATGGTGAACGTCGTCGAAAATGCTGATGTTCTCTCCGAACAACCTGGTTCTCATGCGATTGTTCAGGCAGGATCGCTGCTCCAGCAGTGCCAGCCCGCTGAAATCCCACATCAGGAAGCCGCACAAGTCCAGCACCGCCGCCGGTTCCAGTACAACCGTGTACTTTCCCGGCTCCAGTTCCTTCGGTCCCGCCGACTTCCGCGCTTTTTCCGCCGCAATCTCCGCCAGCCGCACTGGATGAACGTCGGCCACATTCGGTGAATTCGCCTTCTGCCATCCCGAAGAATCCGTCGCCAGCATCGTGATGGAAACTTCCGCACCCGTCTGCCTGTGGTATGCCGCAACGCCCTTCGAATTGAAGATCGCGTCCACGTGCTCACTCGAGGCCGCAACGCCCGCGGCAATCAGGCTCTGCCGCCGCGCTACCCCGACCATTTTTCCGGCCACCTCCGCGCGCTGTGAGGGCCCCACCCCTGCCGTCTCTTCGAAGTACCGGTCTGGCTCCGTGCCGCGCCCCGCCTCCTGTGCCGTCGGCATCGGCAATAAATCCGGGTCGGGCTCCTGCAATCGCGTCAACGACTCCGCCGCCTGCACCACACTCTTTAACCCTTCATCATCCAGCCGATTCGTCGTCGCCCGCGCCGTCTTGTGATCGAACGCCACCCGCACCGACACCTCATAATTCTCGTCGGCGACATTCTGCGTAATCGTGTTGTTCGCAAATCGCGTCAGCGCACTCCGGCCGCCCGAAATGAGCACTTCCACTTCGTCGACAGACGCATACTTCTTCGCGCGCTGAAAAATATCGAAGGCTTGATCTTTAGTCAGCATGTCTATGAGAAAGCTGTACCGATTTTGATATTTCTAAAACGCGCCGGACTGGCACCGTGTCCAGTACCCATTACCTGCTGGGGCTGTCCTTTACCGCAGTTTGGAGTTCCCCATAGGATCCATTCTTTCTTCCCGCAAATCGCATCGAGGGAATTCCAAAACTCCGTCGTAATCCCCGAATACGATGGATTCTTCAGCATCCTCGTGCGTTTACCCTTCTTGATTTCCCAACCCAACTCGCAACTGAACTGGAAGTTGTATCTCTTATCATCGATCGACCAGGAGCGGTTCGTCTGCAATAGCATGCCGTCGTCTGTATCTGCGATCAGGTCTTCCAGCCCCATATTGTTTTCGCCCGGCAGAATGCTGATGTTCGTCATGCGGACAATCGGCACACGATTCCAACTCTCGGCGCGCATGTCACCTCCGCTGCGCTCGCGACCAATCATCGCCGCCGTATCTCGCGACGAAAGATACCCTACAAATTCACCTTGCTGAATAATCGGCACGCACTGCGCCTGCACGCCCTCGTCGTCATATGCGAACGTTCCCAACCCCGGCCCATGCTGCTCGGTCGCATCGGCCACCACGTTCACCAGGTCGCTCCCATACTTCAGATTGTTCAGCTTGTCGAGAGTAAGGAAAGATGTGCCCGCAAAATTGGCTTCCATCCCCAGCACACGATCCAATTCAATCGGATGCCCGACCGACTCGTGTATTTGCAACCCAAGCTGCGACGAATCCAATATTAGCGTCCCAACCTTCTGCGGACATTGATCTGCCTTGTGCAGCGCCACGCACTCCTCGGCAATCCGCCGCGCATTGTCCTCGAGCTTCAATTCGTCGATCAGCTCGTATCCACGATTCATCCATTGCCCGCCAAACGAATTCGGGTACGATCGTTTCTGAATCTCCGAACCCTCGAACGAATACACTGCGAACCCCGCACCCGTCACCGTCCGCGTCTGGTGAATCTGCGACCCTTCCGAGCTGAAGAACCACTGCTCGTATCGGCGGAAATTCATATTCGTCTCCGCCAGCGTAATCCCCTGTACACCCCGCAAAATCGCATCGATCCGCATCAGCAGATCAATATTCTTCTCGACCGAAACCCCGAACGGGTCGATCACGCACGGTGAACCCCAATCCACCTGCGCCGGCGGCTCCTCTGCCAACCGCACGTCATGTGTCTTCACCCGTGCCGATGCCTTCGCAATCTCCACCGCGTGTGCCGCACACTTCTGCATTCCGTCACGACTTAGATCCTGCGTCGCCGAAAATCCCCACGCCCCTTCAGCGAGCACTCGAATTCCCGCGCCAATCGTCTCCGCATCCTGTGCGTTCCCGATCCTGCCGTTCTTGGTCGCAAGCGCGCGATTGCGCTCATGCACAATCCGCACCTCGCACAAATTCGCGCCACTTAACTTCGCCGTCTCCAGCGCCCAACCCGCAATATCTTTCATCGAGTACCCACCATCACCGGCTCAACATATTACAGGATTGCAGAAGCTCCCGTGTGGTCTTCCGTTTTCAATCGGCAACGTGAAAATCGTCAAACGTGAATTCTTCCCGTATCCTATAAGTTCATGTCTTCGGACCAATCTCCCCGTCTCGACCGCCCCCTCATTGCCGTCATGCTTGCCGGTGTTTGCACATTTCTGAATGTCTACTGTACCCAGCCTCTGCTTCCATACCTCAGCAAGACCTTTCATGCTTCTGATGTCGAGGTCAGCTTCACCGTTGGCGCGACAATTTTTGCCGTCGCCATCGTCGCTCCCTTTATTGGTCTGATTGCCGAACGCAGGGGCCGCAAAAAGGTCATCGTCCCTTCTTTATTCTTACTGAGTCTGCCGACGCTTCTCGCCGCCACCGCCAACACTCTCCCCGTGCTCATCTTCTGGCGGTTCGCCCAGGGCCTCTTCGTCCCTGGAGTCATCGCCGTCATGCTGGCGTATATAAATGAAGAGTGGGCCGGACGGGGCCTCGGCCACGCCATGGCCTATTACGTCTCCGGTACCGTGCTGGGCGGCTTCCTCGGACGCTTCCTCTCCGGCCTCATCGCAACGCACTTGGACTGGCAAGCCGTGTTCATCGTCCTGGGCATCCTCAACTTCATCGGCGCCGTACTTGTCCGCGCCTGGCTGCCGCCCGCGAAAAACTTCGTTCGTGCCGAACACCTTTCCCACGCCTTCTCCGACGCCCGCCAGCACCTCGCGAATCCACGCCTGCTTGCCAACTTCGCCAATGGCGGCACATTCCTCTTCTGCCTCGTCGGATGCTTCACCTACACGAACTTCTATCTCGCAGCGCCGCCCTTTCATCTGAACGCCGCGCAACTGGGCAGCATCTTTTTCGTCTACCTGTTGGGAGTCGTTATCACGCCGCTTTCCGGGCACTTCCTCGATCGCTACGGCTTTCGCCGCACTTCAGTCCTCTACACCGCCATGATGATTGGCGGTCTCCTGATTACGCTCATCCCCGTCCTCGTCGCCGACATCGCCGGTCTCGCACTCTTCTCCTCAGGAGTCTTCATCGCGCAAGCCGCCGCCACCGTGCAAACTGGCGCCATCGCCGGACGAGCCCGCTCCTCCGCCGCCGGCCTCTACGTCACCTTCTATTACCTCGGCGGATCGCTCGGCGCCTGGGTCACAGGATGGTTCTGGCTCTGGGCCGGATGGAAAGGCTGCGTCGCGGTGCTTGCACTCGTCTCTCTTGTAAGCCTCGCCATGGCTTATCTCAGTTCTCGTCCACACGAAACTCTCAACCTCGCCGACGCCGAACCCGTCGGCTGAATCGCTGTATTGTTTTCACGAACACCCCGCTGGCAACCGTCTTGGCTCTTCTCTCGCACGTCGTACTTCGAACGTCGTAGCTTCAGCAGGCGCAGCGCACGTTTTGTGACCCTTCGTGCGATGAAACCCCGTCGTTTCCCCCCTCCATCGAATCAATCAGCAGCGCGGGTTGCGCGAGACTAAGCGCAAGTCTCTTCATATCTCTTCCTCCTCTCTGCAGGGATACCACCTTTCTTCACGGCGCTATTACACCAACACCGGCACCGGACGGCCTCAACAGCACAGCATCCAGATCAACAACCTTCAAACGAACACTATCTATTACTTCTTCGTCGACTCCGGCCAGCTTCCGGAACCGGCACAGGACCTTCGAGCCAGATCATGCAATTCCGCACCGCAGCTTAGCTTCTACCTTGGATTAGGGGTCACGAAGCAGTAACCTCTACCACTTTCTCAGGATTTTTCCCATTTTGGGAATAAGCGCCGCTGTGTTGCCGAAATCTGTTTCCAGTTTTCCCTGCCCGCCTTAATAATCTCGTAGTGTGGTATCTCCGGATTTTCTTACCACTGCTTGCCTCGCTCTTGCTGCTCGCCTGCGGAGTTGGGGTAAAGCATTCCCTCTTTGACTATTACCTCTTTACCGATCAATGGCAGTCCCCCGACACCGGTTGTCACCAGGGCTATGCCACCGACGGTACTTCGCACTTCCTCTTCGACACGCAGCGCATCCTCAAACGCGCCAACGACGCCACCTGGCACATCACCGGTGTCAACGACCATCCTTTCGACGGCCTCACCGGCTACGACCACATTGGCGATGGCGACTATTTCGAAGGACTTCTCTACGTTCCCGTCGAGTTGTACGCCAGTTGTGGCGACAACCGTAATCCGGCCATTTTCCTGTTCGACGCCGCCACCCTCGAGCGCATCCGTGTTATCGATCTCCCCGTCGCTGTCGAAGTTTCAGGTGTCGCCGTTCTCCCAGCAAAACGCGAGCTATGGGTTACTTCGTACTGTGATGGAAGCAAACTGTGGGTTTATGACGTGGATACTTTCGAACTGAAGCGCACCGTGGAAGTGAAACCAGCTCTCTCCGTTGTGCAGGGCCTCGCCTACCACGAACCTATTTTCTTCGTCGCTCAGAACGACGGCAAGATATTCCACGTTACCGAGGAAGGCAAATCTGCCCTCGTTTTTCACAGCTACTCACCCGGCGCCCACGAAGGCCTCGACTACTCCCAACCCGAACTCCGATGGCTGATCGATGAAGGCTTCGGCCAACAGAAAATCCACTACCTGGTTCCAAAATAGAGATTGTTGGTTGCTCCGTCCCCCGCTCACCCTATATGCAATTATTCTTCGGCCGCTTGGACGTATCATCCTGATCGTAGAAGTTCCGCATCGCAGATGCGGAACTGCGGAGTCGAAAGACCTTGTGTTCCTCGTTTTGACTGCACGAACCTACAAATTTTCTGGTGGACTTGGTCGCATGTAGATATCGGTTTCAATCGTCAATCCGAACGTCATTCGTCAATTGCTCTTCTCACCATCGGCTTCTGCTCGCTCCGCCGTGCCACCTCTTCAAACCCCGCCTTCCTGAATGCCGAAGCCAATCCCGTCCACACAAACGCATCCGGCAACCGCTTCTTCAACTCCTGCGGATATCCCTCGACCATCTTCGCCCCATGCTTCTGCGCCAGCTTTGTCGCCGCCTCGATCAATTGCGCCGAAACGCCATGATTCCGAAACTGCTTCTTCACAAACAGACACGTGATCGACCACACCGGCTGATCGTCCAGCCGCGCCCACACGCGTGACCGCTCCAGCCGCGGATACTCTTCCCTCGGCGCGACCGCGCACCACCCGATTGGCTCGTCTCCGGCATACGCCAGCACGCCCGGCTCCGAGCCCTTCTTCACGATCCCGCGTAAACTCGCGCGATTCTTCTCGCCCTTCTGCTCATGGAACTCTGACGCCGACAACCGCCAAGCCATGCACCAGCACCCACCACACGCACCACGTTCCCCAAATAGCGCTTCAATATCCTTCCACCGGTCCGGCGTCGCCGGAAAAAAGTGCAGCTTGCGCGTGTTCATACCGGTTGGCCCCCTGGGCTGTCAGCATTATCATCGACCCTACTCACCATGATCTCGAGTATGTCGAGACGGACCTCAGTTCCCGACTGACTCTCGTAATGACACGTGACGTTCACCACTTGATACTTGGTAATTTCATCGCCAATGTCGAGAGTCATATATTCGCCAACTCGCGGAACGATTAACCCGCTGCTCAAACTGCCGAGGCACAGGAGACTCCTATCCGGATTGATGAATCTGATCTTTGGTCCCATGCGCAAACCATTCTCCTCCTCAGGGGCATTGCTTCTCAGCTCTTCTCGAACGCCTTCCAGTTGCAGCCCACGTTCTCGCAGAATTTGTGCCGCGAAGCTCTCCTGTTCGCGTAACAGTCCGAGCAGAAGATGCTCCGTCCCAATGTGCTTATGCCCAAACCGCTCTGACTCTTCTGCGGCGTACGCCAGAACACGCTTGCACTCGTTACTGATTGGAAGATCCACAGAGGTCGAAGTCTTCTCGCGAATGAGCGTCTTCGCTTCGATTTGCTTACGAATTGATTTCACAGACGAATATTGTTTCAGGAAACGACTGGTCAGCCCCTTGTCCTCGCGTAAGAGACCCAGCAACAGATGCTCTGTTTCGATGTAAGGCGAACCAAAATGACTGGCCTCGTAGCGCGCGAAGAAAACCACCCTCCTTGCCTTCTCTGTATATCTTTCGAACATAGCGCCGCAAAGCTTACCACGCCCACATGAACATCCGATGTGATCGGACTGGCTACCCAATAAGAAAAAGGCACCCTCAACTTCGGGGTGCCTTCAACCGAGAACGGAGAACTGAGAACCGGTTTTACGTTCCTTCGCTCCATCCTGCCAAATACTCTTCCTGCTCCGGCGTAAGCCGGTCGATCTTGATTCCCATCGACTCCAGTTTCAGCTTCGCGACGCGCTTGTCCAGTTCGTCCGGAACCTTGAAGACTTCTTTCTTCAGCGACGCATGGTTCTTCACCAAGTACTCCACCGAGAGCGCCTGGTCGGCAAAGCTCATGTCCATCACCGAAGCCGGATGCCCTTCGGCCGAGGCCAGGTTGATCAGCCGTCCTTCGCCCAGCAGGTTGATCTTCCGTCCGTCTTTCAGCGAATACTCTTCGACGAAGTTCCGCGTCGTGCGCTTCGAACTCGACATCGCCTCCAGCGCCGGAATGTCGATCTCGACGTTGAAGTGGCCCGAGTTCGAAATGATCGCGCCGTCTTTCATCACGTCGTAGTGTTCCTTGCGGAGCACGCTCTTGTTGCCGGTGACGGTGCAGAAAACGTCGCCGAGCTTCGCCGCGTCTTCCATCGCCATTACGCGATAACCATCCATCACCGCTTCCAGCGCCTTCGTCGGGTCGATTTCGGTGATGATGACCTCGGCGCCAAGTCCGCGCGCGCGGCTCGCCAACCCGCGACCGCACCAGCCATAGCCGGCGACCACAAATTTCGATCCCGCCAGCAGAAAGTTCGTCGCCCGCACGATGCCGTCGATCGTCGACTGCCCGGTGCCATAGCGATTGTCAAACATGTGCTTCGTGTCGGCGTCGTTCACGGCGATGATCGGATACTTCAGCACGCCCTCTTTCGCCATCGCGCGTAAGCGGATGACGCCAGTCGTAGTCTCTTCCGTTCCTGCAATAATGCCATCGACCACGTCGGTGCGCTTGGTCAACGCAATCGACACCAAGTCCGCGCCGTCGTCCATCGTGACGTGCGGTTTGTGGTCCAGCGCCTGCATGATGTGTTTGTAGTACGTGTCGTTGTCCTCGCCCTTTATGGCGAAGACCGGGATCCCGTAATCCCGCACCAGGCACGCCGCCACGTCGTCCTGCGTCGAAAGGGGGTTCGAGGCGCACAGCGCGGTCTCGGCGCCACCGTCACGCAGCGTGATCATCAGGTTCGCCGTCTCGGCCGTCACGTGCAGGCACGCCGAAATCCGAATCCCTTTTAGCGGCTGGTTCTTGATGAACTCCTTGCGGATGATCTGCAGCACCTTCATCGACTGGTTCGCCCAGTCAATGCGCTTCTTTCCCAGATCAGCCAATTCGAAACTCTTCACATCCGAAGCAACACTCGTAGCAGTCGTCGACATAATCTCTCTTCTTATTCGAAATCTTTGAGCAATATCCGAATGCCGTCATCCTGAGCGAGGGAGGGCTCCCGCGCGCTTTCTCCAGCGCGGGATACCCGAGTCGAAGGACCTGCATCTCTCCTCGGATACAACGAACCGGCAGTTCAAATCCCAAACCCTTCCAACATACTAATGGAGTCGCAACGCCCCGCGCCACGACTCCACCGTGAAATTACGCTCTACTTCTTCACTACGTGGTGAGGATGTTCGGCTTTCCCGGCTCCGGCCTGCTCGCGCAGTGCCGCGGCCTTATCGGTCTTCTCCCACGTGAAGTCCGGATCATTCCTTCCGAAGTGTCCGTACGCCGCCGTCTTCTTGAAGATCGGCCGCCGCAAGTCCAGCGTCTCGATGATCTTCTTCGGCGTCAGCGCAAAGTTCTTGCGGACGAGATCCTGCAGTTTCTCGCGGTCGACCTTCCCGGTTCCGAACGTATCCACCAGGACGCTCACTGGTTCAGCCACGCCGATTGCGTACGCCAACTGCACTTCGCAACGATCAGCCAGGCCTGCGGCAACAATGTTCTTGGCGATATAGCGCGCCATGTACGCCGCCGAGCGATCCACCTTGGTCGGGTCTTTGCCGCTGAACGCGCCACCGCCGTGACGCCCGAGTCCACCGTACGTATCCACGATGATCTTGCGCCCGGTCAGTCCGCTATCGCCCATCGGGCCGCCAATCACGAACCGTCCCGTCGGGTTGATGTGATACTTCGTGTCGGCATCCAGCATCGCCGGCGGAATCACCGCCTGGATGACGTGCTTCAGGATGTCGGCGCGAAGCTCTTCGTTCGTCACCGTCTCGGCGTGCTGCGTCGAGATGACGACTGCATCCACGCGCACTGGCTTGTTGTGCTCGTCGTATTCAACTGTGACCTGGGATTTTCCATCGGGGCGAAGATAAGGAAGTGTGCCGTTTCGCCGAACCTCGCTGAGCTTCAAGGTGAGCTTGTGTGCCAGCGAGATCGGCGTGGGCATGTAATCGTCGTTCTCGTTACAGGCATAGCCGAACATCATGCCCTGGTCCCCGGCCCCACCGGTGTCGACGCCCATGGCGATGTCGCCCGACTGCTTGTTGATGCTCGAGATGACCGCGCACGTGTTCGAGTCGAACCCGTACAGTGCGTTGTCATACCCGATCGCCTGCACCGTCCCGCGAACGATCTGTTGGAAATCGACATAGGCCTTCGTCGTGATTTCGCCCGCGATCATCACCAACCCTGTGCAGGTCAGCGTTTCGCAAGCCACGCGGCTGTAAGGGTCCTGGCGCAAACATTCGTCCAGGATCGCATCTGAAATCTGATCGGCAATCTTGTCGGGATGTCCTTCCGTCACCGACTCGGACGTAAACAAAAAGCGATTACGAGACAATTTTCCTCCTAGGTGTTACTCAGGACGGATGGCTGGAACTGTGTTCGCCCGCATTCCTCATCGCACTTCAACGAAGCTGACGAGGTGGTTCACTTCTCGCGGCGAATCCCACGGTTGTGGGGCCGGGCCGTTACCATTCCCGGCAACTGCCAACCAGAGCAGTCGCAAAGTAGATGTAAGAAGTTTACCCGCCGAATGTACGTCATGCAACGTCACTTGCACCGAATGGTAACTAGCGGCAACTGAACGGGATAAATAGGCTTCGTAGCGCCGGGTTTGGGAGTGCCGGCACCTCGCCGGCCACGATGCCCTCTAATACCTCATTCAACACACAAAAAAGGACCCACTGGCCGTTTCTCCAGTGAGTCCTCCTCAGTGACCTCATCCTACTTCATGTACTGCAGCAGTACAGGCAGGCTATCGTACGGGCTTGTCGTGTCGACGGCCACTATCTCATCCGGCGACACCACCCAGAACGCCATCGGGTATCCAAACACGCTCAGTTCACCCCGGCCGTTCTCTGCAACCGCGTACGTCCCGCTCAACTGCTGGGATGCTCCCACGTTGTAATAGTAACTGGAACCGTCGGAGTTGAAGTACGTGTAGTCCCGCGATCCGGAGAACGCCCCCATGCCGTCGAACGTAGTGACTCCGGAATCGCATTCCGAGTAAGTGGAGATTGCCTCCCCTTCGCCGTGCCGATAGGTCGCGCCAATCGAGGCGGCGCTGAATGGGCCGCCGGTTTGGGGCTTAAAGCTGCCGGACACGACGTACCCGACAGTGATCTGCATCATGTAACCTTCGTTTTTGCCGAAGAAATAGGCGACGGCGTCGCCGGTCGGCAAGGTCATGGTTGCGCGCCCGCTCGCATCGACAGCGTACGTCCCAATGAAGGAGTCATTGAGCGTGAGTGTCGATCCGAAGTTCTGATCCCGCACTCCGTTCATGTTGCCGTTGCCACCTGGCGTCAGTTGGCCGATGATGGCCACGTTGTTGTACCCGCTCATGCCGTTCATCCGGAAAACCACCGGCACATTGAACGACGCGGTCGAATACGTTTCTGTCTGGCGACGCGCCTCACCGCTCATGTCCGCTACCGTGGAGCCACGAGTGTCCCTCTGGAGCAACACGATCTTGTCTGCCGAAACGATGTAGTAGACAAAATTCATCGTCCCAGAGAACGCTCCTGGCTGCGGGCTGACTGTCATAGTGGCAGTGCCGCGCCCTGTTGAAGCGGAAGGCGCCGCCATCGATCCCGTCAGCGATGCGTTGGTGGAATTGACCGTCGGCGTTTGCACGTCCATCTTGCCGTTACTGAAGGCCCCGGTCGCGCTCACTGTCATCCTTCCGATCGAGGCCATATTGGACCCATCGACCGGCTTCGAGGACAGCCCCAACGCATAGGATCCGGCGACCGACGCCAGTGTGGCTTTGCTCGTGTCCTGCGCCTCGAAGTAACCGGCGCCGGATACCGGCTTTTCCGGGATCGGACTATCCAAGCGAATGAAGTTGCCTTTCGTCCCCGTAGTGTCCACGGACATGGAATACGTCACGGTTCCATCCGCTGTGGTGATCGACAAGCTTCCGCGCCGGTTTGAATCAAGCGTATAAGTGCCGGTGAAAGCTACCGACAAGGACACGCCAGAATCGCGGTTAATATCCTCCACTCCATTGCTGATGTTGCCGTCCGCGTCAGCCTGGAAGTGTCCAGCGATCGCCAGCCTCGTCGGCCACGGAGAGTTCTGCTCCCACCCGTTGAACACAAATACATAATTCCCCGCATGCAGCCCACTCGATTCGGTCACGGTTATGACCGCCGTTACGCTCTTGCCCGGATCCGTGACGGAGGTTGCCGTCAGGTTCACCGTAGTGGGACTGGGCACCGAAGGCGGTGCCGTGTACGTGACCGCGCTGTTCGTGATGTTGCTGAGCGATCCGCACCTGTCAGGCGTACACGAAGCACCCAGCGACCATGTCACCCCGGCATTGCTGTTGTCGTTCTGAACCGTAGCCGTGAAGTTCTGGTTCCCACCGACTTTCACGTTAGCCGTGCTTGGCGCCACGCCGACCTCGATCGGCAGCGGCGCCAAGAGCGTAATCCTACCGTCATCGAACTTCGCGTTGTCAGCCTGTGAGGTAGCAATGACACGGGCAGACCCGGCGACGGGAATGGACGTGGGAGCCCTGTACATCCCGGTCGCGTCAATCGTGCCGCAATTGCTGAAGGAACAATCCGCGAGGCTCCATGACACCACCGAATTCTTGGTTCCTTTCAGCGTTACCGAGTACTGATGGCTATCTCCCTCGTAAACAGTGATCGCCTTCTCCGAGATGGTTACCGCGACCGCCACATGCGTCACCGCGGCCGTCGCCGTCTTCGTGCTGTCCGACTGCAAAGTGGCCACGATGCTCACACTTCCGTCGTTAGGAATCGGGGTGGGAGCCGTGTATAGACCAGTCGAATCGATCGTCCCACATCCCGTACCCGAGCAACTCCACATCACCGCTGTGGAAGTTGTCCCGGTAACAGTAGCGGTAAATTGTTGCGTGTCTCCCCCATTCAGCGAAGCTATTGGTGGAGAAATCGTTACTTTGATCGGCGGTGGCGGCGGAGTGCTCGAACCCGACCCTCCGCAGCCGATCATCAACATCGCCAGGAGAACGGTGAACAGCAGTACGAATAATATGCGCGTCTTCATAACAGCCTCCTTTCGTGTGGTTGCGCATGACATCCCCTGCTGAAAACCCGCACCTGCTTACCACCGCAAATGCGGGGCACACTCCGGTTATTGCGTAACGATCAACTGATACGTAACGTTCTGACTGCCGCCTGCGCCGGGACCAGAATCGACTTTTCCTTCGAAGTGAATGACATGTATTCCAGGCGACAGCGGTTTTACCATCACCCAGTAACCGTCCGAGGCGGAGAGACCCGACGTGTATCCCTCAACTCCGAGGAAGTTCTCGGTCGTTGGGATGATGAATTCGAAGAACGGAGAGACCACACGGAAATTGTGGAGACCAATCACGCTCCTGCCATCGATGGTGAATTTCAGCGACTGGATCGAAACCCCCTCGCCCCACCACGTCGCGCACTTGCGTGCCTGCTGCCCGTCGTCAGCATGGAAGTCACCCGGCTCCAGCGTGGAACACTCGAAATTGATAATCGGAACGAACAGCGCCTTTCCGGCGGGAACTATGCAGGTACGTGTCGCACTGCCCGAACCAGCACCCGCCAGGAAGAAAACCGGGCCACCCTGTCCGGAATTGCAGGCGTCACCATTCGGGTCCATGATTGGGCTCTTGTCGTTGGTAAAAGTTAAGACATGCTGCCACCACGCCGCCGACCACTCTCCGTATGACATCCCGAAGACGTTCTCATTCGGCGGGTAGACGTTTGGATTCGGTCCAACCGAGTGTTGCGCCGCAGCAACCCCGGTAAGCACAAAGACTAGTAAGCAGAATGCAGCGAAATGCCACCTGCGGTTCAACATAGGAATTCTCCTTGCAATGAAGTTTGGGCCGACACTCCTTGGCGTCCGACTCGCTGCTCAGGATTGCCTGGTCCCTTGCCAACTCCAGGGCTCCTGAAGGCGGGTGGACGTCCGCACCCTCGCGCATATCGCTCAGAACATCAATGCAAAGCAGGTTAAATCGGGGAGAAAAGGCGATAACGCCGTATCCCATTAAGGACAAAGCTCTTCCTCAAACAGGTAACAAGGTGACTGAAAAATTCCTATTGCCTCGCCGCACCAGGCAGGGCAAAATTTCGCGCATCGGCAGTTCTGTAAAACACGGGAACGGTCCATGCCGCGCGTCACTAGCCCGATTCGGTTTGGCGCATTCGAGGTTGATCTTAATTCTGGCGAGATCCGCAAGAACGGAACCAGGATTCATCTCGCTGATCAGCCTCTGCAAGTTCTTGCACTCCTCCTTGAACATCCTGGCGAACTCGTAACCCGCGAAGAACTGCGCCAGCATCTCTGGTCAACCGATACCTTCGTCGACTTCGAACACAGTCTCAATGCCGCTGTGAAGCGCCTGCGCGAAGCCCTCAACGACTCCGCCGACAATCCCCGCTTCATCGAAACCGTCCCGCGGCACGGCTACCGCTTCATCGGCCCAACCGTCGTCGAGCACGAAGCCGCTGCCGAACCGCGCACCGTCAACCACTGGAAACTCATCAGCCCCATTTCTACGGTTCTCCTCTCCTTGGCAGTGGCTGCCGGTTTGTGGCTCTATCGCAACCACTTGAAGAACGCCGAGCATGCACAGTCGCACGTCCACACCCTCGCCGTCCTCCCCTTCGTCGACATGAGCCCGGGCAGGGACCAGCAATACTTCTCCGACGGCCTTTCCGACGAACTGCTCACGTCTCTGGCCAAGCTCCCCGAACTTCGCGTCAGCGCGCGAACCTCTTCCTTCCAGTTCAAAGACAAGAATGAAGATCCCCAGGTCATTGGCAAGAAACTGAACGTCGGCTCCATTGTCGAAGGCGGCGTTCGCAAAGACGGCACCCGCGTCCGAATCACCGTGCAGCTAATCAATACGACAGATGGGTTCAACCTGTGGTCGGAGAGTTATGACCGGGAAATGAAGGATATCTTTGCGGTCCAGGAGGAGATCGCCAATTCCGTCGCCGAATCCTTGAAAGTGTCTCTATTGGCTCACGGTTCCCAGAAGGTATCAGCGCGTAACCAGAGTGTGGATGCCTACAACGCCTTCCTGCAGGGACGGTACTTCGCCGAACGGCGCGACGAAGCCGATGTGCGAAAAGCAATCGAGTACTACAACAAGTCTCTGAAACTGAACCCCGACTACGCACCGGCGTGGGCGGGGCTCGCCATCGCTTATATGCATCTCGCCGATCCCGGCTACATCCCAGTTGAAGAAGGCTACGGCAAAGCTCGCGTTGCGAGCGAGCGTGCCCTGCGGCTGGATGCCAATCTCGGAAAAGCTCACCAGTGCATGGGCTTCATCAAGATGGTCCACGACTGGGATTGGGTGGGGGCGGAAGCCTCCTTCGAGCGCGCCAAACAACTCGACCCCGGAGATGCCGACACCATCTGGCAGATCGCACGACTCAAAGCTTCACTCGGAAACCTGAAAGAAGCCGGCCAAATCATCGCGCAAGCGGCCACCATCGATCCGCTCAACACCACCGTTTACCTCAATCTCGGCAACATCGCGTACTATGCGGGTAACTACGAGGACGCGGCAGTAGCTCTGAGAAAAGCGCTTGAAGTTAACCCGGCGTTCCCCGTCGCGCACGCTTACCTCGGTCGCGTCCATCTGCGACAATCTCGCCCACGGGACGCTTTCGCTGAGTTTCAGCTCGAGAGGGACCCCGGCTGGCGCCGATTCGGACTCGCGATTGGGTACCACGCTACGGGCCAGTCAAAGGAAGCAGATGCGGCGTTGACGGATTTCATCACTAACAATGGCGCCACCTACGCTTATCAGATTGCCCAGGTCTACGCCTTCCGTGGCGACAAGGACAAAGCTTTCGAATGGCTGGAACGCGCCTACTCCCAGCGCGACGGCGGCCTCACCGAAATGAAAGGCGACCCCCTACTGAGATCCCTCGAGCACGATCCACGCTACGCACCCTTTATGAAAAAGATGAACCTTCCACTCTGATCCACTTGGCAGCGCCGGCCTCTCGCTGGTAATCGCCGGAGCGTCCCGCTCTGGGGTAATTGCCAATCGCTTCTTGCGACCTGTGACTTGCAACCTGCGTCGGTTCAATTCACTTTGCAATCCGCCGAAATCTTCACCTGAGATCTCTGATTATCCGTCCCAAGAATCCCCAGTCGCTTTCCATTGCATATCACATCCACGGCGTTACCCGTCGTCAGCACTACTCGATCCTGAGCAGTCACTGTCTTGGTTGCGCTGTCCCGTAGAGTCTCGGTCGTCGCTGGCTTTCCGTCTGCCTGCACGGACACCCACGTCGCCTTACTCACATGGATCTGTAATTCAAGCGGGCCTTTCGTCGTCGCGCCGCCCGCGCTGGAAGCAGGTGCTGTCGTTGAATTCGTTGGCGTAGTTCCCGACGATGAAGGGGTCGCGGGCGCCACAGGATCCGTTGTTCCCTGCGTCACGCCCGGCTGCGACGTTGCTCCCGTCGCCGAAGTCCCCGGTTGCTGACTCGGATCCGCCGTTGCCGAGTTCATCGGCGCTGCCGACAGGCTCGCGTCGGTTTCCGCCGGCTGAGCTGCAACTGGTTGCGGCGCCGGAGTCTCCACGCGCGTCCGCCTCGCCTCTGCCGCTGTTGCTTCCTTCTTCAGCTTGTAATACCGAACCCCAGCCGCCCCTCCCGCCGTCAGCAGAACCAAAATCGCCAGCGTCACCCAGGTCGAGGTCGAGCCGCTCTTCTCTCCGCCGCTTGCCGCGATCTCGCTTCGCCGCTGGGCCTCTGCCTTCACCGCCAGCGACGCCATCAGGTCCGGTTTCTGCGCATCGCGATCCCCCTGCGCGGCCACAAAGTCCGCGACTGCCTGCTCCTCGTCCAGTCCGAGGAACTTCGCGTACGCACGCACAAATCCCTTGTTGAAGATTCCCCCCGGAAGCTGCTCGAAATGCTCGTCTTCCAGCGCCTTTAAAGCCCGCGTCCCGATCTTCGTCGCCTTCGCAATCTCCTCCAGCGTCACTCCGCGGAGTTCCCGTTCCCGCTTCAATTTATCGCCAAAGGATCCCACTCGCGATCACCTCGAGCGCACCTCTCACGTCTCTCCGTGTCCCACTTCTGCCGCATTCAGCAGAGATGGGAGCTTCCTCGGGACGCACCGATGCGCTTCATTTTCGGGCTTTTCTGCCTTCCCGAATCATAGGTTTCCCAAGTACGCGCGTCAACGACTTTAGCCCCTAAAGCGGTACCCGCAAATGTGCCGAACTCAATACTTTGCAAACGAAGGTGCAATGCCTTAGGTAGTGACCTTAGAGGAACATCACGTTGCTCGCCGCTGCCGCGCAACCTATAATACGCAGCCATCGACCCTCATTTTTCGCAGTACAAGGGCGAACGACCTCCATGTCATCGGTACCCGGTCCGGATTCGAACAAGAGTCAGCAGGAACTCGCCATTTTCCACGACGTAGCCAAGGCGCTCACGTCCTCGCTGAACCTCGACTCCATCCTCCAAACCATCATGGAGAAAATGGCGGCCTACTTCGAGCCCGACACCTGGTCGCTGCTCATGGTCGACGAAGAGAAGGAAGAACTCTACTTCGCCATCGCCGTCGGCGACGCCTCCGAAGCTCTCAAAACCGTTCGCCTGAAAATGGGTGAAGGCATTGCCGGCTGGGTCGCGAAACACGGCGAACCTCTCCTGGTGCCCGACGTCTACACCGACCCGCGCTTTGCCAAGCGCATCGACGAGATGACCAAGTGGCAGACGCACTCCATCATCTGCCTGCCTCTCAAATCCAAGCAGCGAGTGCTCGGCGTCATTCAGCTCATAAATGTCGATATGAAGCACTTCGCGGAAAACGAAGTCCTCGCGCTCAACTCGCTAGCCGACTACGCCGCCATCGCCATCGACAACGCTCGCGCCGTCGAACGCATTCAGGAACTCACCATCACGGACGATTGCACAGGCCTTTACAACGCGCGTCATCTCTATAAGACGCTCGAGGCCGAGGTCTACCGTTCCGCACGTTTCGGATACGAGTTCAGCGTGCTCTTCCTTGACCTCGACCACTTCAAGCGCGTCAACGACACGCACGGTCACCTCATCGGCAGCAAACTCCTCGCCGAAATCGGATACTCCATCAAATCGCACCTGCGCTTGATCGACTATGCCTTTCGCTATGGTGGCGACGAATTCGTCGTCCTGCTTCCCCAGACAGGAAAGGAATCAGCGCTCGTCGTCGCTCGCCGTATCCGCGACGTCTTCCGCAACTCGCTCTTCTGCCGCGAAGAGGGCCTCAACCTCAACGTCCGCGCCAGTATGGGCGTCGCAACCTATCCCGAAGACGCCAAGTCCGCGCACGAAATCATCCGTCAGGCCGACGAAATGATGTACATGGTCAAGAACTCCACCCGCGACAACATCTCCGTCGCCCAACACGGCATGCTTACGTAGTTGGGAGCGCCGGCCACGATGCTCCCCGAGACTTTGTCATCCCAAGCGCGGCGAGGGATCTGCTTTTTCCTTTTGCCGTTTTTCGGCAACCTACCCCATCGCTGGTGCATCTACTTACTTAGGGCACTCCTCGACTCCCCCCGTGGAGGTGGACCATGAACGCCATCCTCTGTGTCGACACCAATCGACGCGAACTGCAGCAGCTCTCACAGATCATCCGCGCCAACGGTTACATCTGCATCCCGGCCGACACGCCGGACGAGGCCGTGCGCGCCTTCTCCTCGAGCCGCGTCGACATGGTCATCCTCGACAGCCCCGAGGAAGCACCGCTTGCTGCACGCCTCGAACGCCTGCGCGACGTTCCCACGCTCATGCTCGCCGATAACCCGCAGCGCACCACGAAACCCGCCGGCGTCGACCTGCTCTCACCGAAACCGATCCACGCCCGCGAACTGATCTCGACTATCGACGTGATGCTTCGCGCCCCCGGCACCAAAGCCGCCTGAGCGAAATAGCCAGGGGCTACTACGCTTGGCGGCAGGCAAAAGCAAGGCCGCAGATTCACTGCCAGCCTGATTCGGAGCTCGGCTCCATCGTCCAACTTCGCGAGCCTTAGAGTGTTTGCAGGAACGCCACTAGGTCTTTTTTCTCCTGTTCGGTCAGCCCGATATTGAACCGCGTGTCATAAAAATCCACGACATCTCCCAGCGTTGCTGCCGAGCCGTTGTGGAAGTACGGCGGGTGTGAGGCTAGTCCGCGCAGCACAGGCCCTTTAAACTTCCCGATGTCGCTGCACTTGCCGCTGATCATCGCGCGTCCCGGGTCGGTAGTCTTAAAAATTTGTCCGGTCGCAATGCAGCGAAAAGTATAAAGCGGCATATCGGGAGTTCGCCGCGTGTCGTCAGCAATCCCGATATTCAGCGGTACAGCTACCGAATGGTCGCCAACATTTGGAGAGTCGTGACACGTGCCGCATGTCCCCATGATCACCGGCTCGCCCAGCACATCATTGAGACCCGCAACGCCATCAATGGCGATCGGTTTCGTATTGAAAATCTGTTCGCCCCGCGCGATCGATTGCCTCGCCGGAGACCATTTTCCTCCACCCGCCCATTTCTCGTAGAGCCGGAAAACCGTCGGATCGAATTGTGCTCCCGTCGGATTCTGTCCCAGCGGATCATTGATCCCGATGAAGAATGCCTCCGCGCTGAGTTCGACCGGTCCGCCACGCACACCGCCTTTGGTCAGTGAGCCGGCCTTTGAATCCGCTACCTGCGCACTGTAGATCGCACTCTCGAACGCAACGATATCTTCCAGTTGCTCATCAGTCGGAAGCACCGCTCCCTGCTCATGTCCCATGATCGCGTCTCTTGCCTGGCTGATGAGGTTGTCATGAAGCGAACGTCCTTTGGGAGATTCGCGGCCGTCCCACATAACGGCGCTCAGAAACCGAAGGTTCGTCGCCGGCGCTGGGCGGCGAAACATCGCGATGTCGCTCGCATTGGAGCAGTTATACGGATCGTCTACGCTCACCAATTGAAATTCCGCATTCGGTGGAATCGCCGTCGCGACGCGGATCAAGCCGCGGGTCAACAGCAGTTTGTACGCCATGCGGCGGGCATCCACGGTGGAAACATCGGCGCTTGGACACACCGCTCCATCCACCGGTCGGAAGATCGGGTCCGTTCCCCCGGACCTCTCGAACCGTTCCTGCGTGCGATCCGGTGTAATCGTCCAGCCCTGGTCGGTCTGGTGACAAGATGAACAGCTTCGCCCGTTGGTCCCCAGGCTCTTGAAAAAGTAACTTTCGGGGTCAAAGTGTCCTGTCGCGAAATAGCTCTCCGCGACCCCACTGGCGTTGGCATGGAACAATTGGTTTTGGCGGCTACCTGCCTTGGCCGTCATTCTGACCCCAGCCAGAATAACGGCTGCCGATACAAAGATTACATAACCCCAGTTTCGCGCTTTTTGGCTCACGACTCACCCTCCCCCCGGCTGAGTAGTGTCCGGTTATCGCTTGTCGTGTCGCGACTGTCAACACTGGGTCGATCAACCTTCGTGAACTTCTCGATCACCGTGTAAGTGGCTGATACACGGTAACATTGACCTTTTCGTCACTTGCGGGTGAAGTATCCGCTCGTGGTAAACTTGCCACCCTCGCTCCCCTGAAGGGGAGTTCCCAAGAGATGGCGGAGCCTGCCGTTCCGGTGTCGAACCCGATTCAGTTCGGAGTCTATACGGTCGACGTACGCGCCGGCGAGATCAGCAAGCATGGCACCCGCATCCGGCTGCAGGACCGTCCATTCCGAATTCTCCTCATACTGCTGTCACAGCCCGGCCAACTCGTAACTCGCGATGAGTTACGCCAGCAACTATGGCCGGACGGAACATTCGTCGATTTCGACCGTGGCATCAGCAGCGCAATGAACAAGCTGCGCAGCGCCCTCGGGGATACAGCCGCAAACCCGAAATTCATCGAGACGGTTGGTCGCAGGGGCTACCGATTCACCTATCCGGTTACTCGACTCGACACAGAGCAACAACCGGCGCCGCCCTCCCAGGGTCCACCTGTGTCTCCACTCGCGGCGCCCTCGAAACGCAAGTGGTTGCGCGCAACCGTTGTATCCGTTCTCATCGTCGCTGCAATTGCTGCGGCTTACTTCGTTTCCGACCGAACCTCCGCGGCCCCAATCCGCTCAATTGCCGTACTTCCTCTGAAGAACCTGTCGAGTTCTGCTGATGAAGAATTCTTCTCCGAGGGGCTCTCGGACGAATTGAGCACAAAGCTCGCTTCCCTTCCCGGCCTGCGCGTTATCTCGCGCGATTCGGTGATGCAGTACAAAGGGAGCGAAAAATCGCTGCCCGAAATCGCGAAGGAGCTCCACGTAGACGGCTTGGTGCAGGGTTCCGTATTGCGCTTCGGGGACAAGGTGCGAATTACGGTGCAGCTTGTGCAGGCTTCCACGGGCCGCTATCTTTGGGCCGCCAGCTACGAACGCGAGCAGCGGGATGTCATCGAGTTGCAGAACGAAGTCACAAGACAGATCGCGGACAATGTCCGGCTCAATCTGAACCCGGCCGACCGCGAGCGGTTGACGACCGCCCAGACGGTCGATCCGCAGGCGCACGATGATTACCTGCGCGGCCTTGCATATTTAAAGAAGCGGACCACTCCGGATATGTCCATGGCCGCGCAGTACTTTGAAAAAGCAGTCAGCCGGGATCCCGGCTATGCTCAGGCATATGCCGGACTGGCCGATGCCGACGCCCTTCTCGCCGCATATATCCCGCGCCCGCCCAGGGAGAACATCGAAAAAGCGCGCGCCGCTGCCCTCAAGGCGATTGAACTCGACAATCGCCTCGCCGAGGCGCACACCTCCTTGGCTCTTATCTACCAGAATTACGACTGGAACTGGGATGCGGCAGAACGGGAGTATCAGCGCGCGATTGCATTAGATCCAAATTATGCGACCGCGCACCATTGGTATGCCGAATTTCTCAGTTACATGGGCAGGTTCGACGAATCCGCAGCCGAATACGCCCGGGCACGCCAGTTGGATCCCTTCTCGCTCATCATCCGCACCGATTACGCCGTAAGCCTCTACTATGCGAGAAAGTACGACGCTTCAGTCGCCGAGTTCCTCGCCGTGCAGGCAATCGATCCCGAATTCCCGCGGGCTCACATAATTGCTGATGTCTATGCTCAGCAAGAGCGATTCGATGAGGCGATCGCGGATGCGCAGAAGCAACTGGAGGAGAACGCTCTGTGGGGGAACGCAAGGCTGGCGAGATTCTATGCACTCGCGGGCCAAAGGCAGAAGGCTGAGCAGTTGTTGCGGCATATGGAACAGCTCTACGGACGCGACAAAACGAATCCCAATCTTCTCATTCCCGGCCTCATTGCCTTGGGACATGATGAACGAGCCATCACGCTGCTCGAAAGGGCCTACGACCAGCACTACACAACAATGACATGGCTTAAAGTCGATCCTCTCTACGATCCGCTTCGCAGCAACCCGCGCTTCCAGTCCCTCCTGAAACGCGTGGGGCTGTCCCAATAGACGAACATACTGAGGCGCTTGTTTCCCTCAACGAAGCAGCCACTGGACCGCCCCTCACAAACGGAAATCGGAGAACGGTCGATGACCGCGCTATCGCCTGTCAATAGCGCAGACATCACACTTCCTCGCAAAATATTCAGCGCACTCGAAATATAGTTCCGACCAAAACCTCAGAAATCGCCCCTCGATTTGCTATAATGTAATCGGACAGACTTCCATCGAGCGGCGCCCCTGGTGGGCGCCGTTGGTTTTAGCAGTTGAAGTCCGTTTGTTCGGTTCAGCCGATCATCGGTTCTTCGGTTGCATTTCCGCTCTTTCACATCCCCACTCGTCGCTGCGGTGACGGCCGCACCCGACGCTCACCCAATTTGGCTTGGGCCACCCCGGTCATCCTCGGATGACTTTCGGACTCCCGTGGTGCCCTGGCCTGGCTCCGCCCCCAAGTTTTCACGAACAACGAGGAACGAAGAACGGCCACAGTGTTCGCTAACACGCAGCGAAAATCACACTTTTCGCGCGCAAAATCCTAAAAACAAACGATCTCTGGATGTTTTTAGATTTAAGACCTTCGGGCTCAATATTCTATCGGGGAAATTTCCGCAAAATCTTGAAAACAAAGATTCGCAAAATAAGGGGTGGGGGACCTCGCAATCAGGCCACGAGCGCGACCATCTAACTTGGGACTTGGAGTTCTCCTGCGTACCTCGCACCTTGTACCTCGAACCTCTTTTGCTATCCTGCTTTTATGTCGAACGCCCGTAACGACCTTCTCACATTGCTTGCCCAGGTCTCTTTCAAGCTTGGACAGTTCAAGCTCTCCAGTGGCGGAACCAGCGATTACTACATCGACTGCCGCACAACCACGCTGCATGCCGAAGGCGCATATCTCTCCGGACGCGTGTTCCTCGATGAGATTCGCGGACGCGGATGGAATCCGCTGGCGATTGGCGGACTGACGATGGGAGCCGATCCGATCGTCTGCTCGGTGGCGATCCTCAGCGGACAGGAAGCGCATAAGAACCTCCATCACGCAGGGATGATTCATGGGTTCCTCGTGCGCAAGGCGGAGAAGCAGCACGGAATGGCGCAGCGCATCGAAGGCTTTCGACAGACCGGCGCGAGAGTGGTCATCGTAGACGACGTTTGCACGATCGGATCCTCGACAGTGCAGGCGATCGAGGCAGCGAAGGAGTTCGGGTTCGACGTCGTCGGTGTCGCGTGCCTGGTGGAGCGCGAGGAAGCCCACGGGCGCTCCTCGGTGGAGAAAGCCGCTGGAGGTGCGCCGTTCGTGTCGATCTTCACCGCCCAGGACGTTCGCGAAGAGCACCTGCGGCTAAAGGCTGCGGGCAAACTGAAGGACGAACCGATGATCATGGCCGTCTCGGTGAAGTGCGACTACTGCGACCGCATCGCCGTCACGATACAGGGCGGGTATCGCTGCGACGTGCATCGAACGGAAGGACACGAATAAAAGAATTGACGATTGACGAATGTCGGATTGACGATTGAGAGGCAAAGGCAACCGCGGATTTTCGCGGAGTAACGCGGATTATGGGAGTCAAAGACCACTGGAGTTCTCAAGGCATTCTGAAGAAGACAATGCCCTGTAAGATTGGAAGTCGAGAAGATCCGCGTGAATCCGCGGTTACGGTATTTCGGAGGCACTCATGGAAGTTGGCAAGCTTGGACTGGTGATGATCGTGGTTCGGAACATGGAACGTAGCGTCGCGTTCTATCGCGATGTTGTAGGACTAAAGCTGCTGTTCAAGCAGGACAACTGGAGCCAGTTCGAGGCAGGAGATATCATCATCGGCCTGCATCCGGAAGGCGAGGAAGTAAAGGTCAGCCCGACAACGGGAATGTCGATTGGCATCTATGTCGACGACATCGTGCGCGCGGCCAGCGAGTTGAAGCGTCGTGGCGGAAGACTGCAGATTGAGCCACGAACCGAACCGTTTGGGCGCTGGGCGCTGCTGCAGGATCCCGATGGGTACAACATCCAGATCATCGAGATGGCGAGAGGACTGCGAGCGCAGCATAAGCTGGAGTAACGTCGACCGCGGATTAAGGAACCACGAAGGCACGAAGATACGAAGGGAAACGGCTTCGCGATTCCTGCCTTTGCTGCGGAAGCCCTGAGGACGCGCGGTTTGCTCAGGAACCGTTTACACTGTGAGAGTCATACAACGTTTGAAGCGGGATCTGCACGAATGGTAAACACGCTGGAATGGACCGATGCCGGAGTGCGCTTCATCGACCAGACGAAGCTGCCGACGGAAGAAGTGTATGTGACGTGCGCCACGTACCAGGAAGTGGCGGACGCGATACGGACGATGGTGGTTCGCGGCGCGCCGGCGATCGGCGTGGCGGCGGCGATGGGGATTGCGCTGGGCGTGAAAGGGATCAAGGCCGAGAATATTGCCGATGTGCGTAACCAGTTTGGGTACATCTGCCGTGTGATTGGCGAGACGAGACCGACGGCAGTGAACCTGTTCTGGGCCATTCGGCGGATGCAGAGGCGGTTCGAGGAGCTGTCGGGCAAGCCGCTGGCGGAGATTCGGCAGAGGATGATTGACGAAGCACGGTTGATGCACCAGGAGGACATCGAGATCAATCGCGCGATGGGCCGCAATGGTGCAGTGCTGCTGCCGGCCGAAGGATCGATACTTACGCACTGCAACGCGGGCGCGCTGGCGACCGCAGGATATGGGACCGCGCTGGGAGTGATTCGCGCGGCGGTGGAGAGCGGGAAGAAGCTGCACGTTTTCGCCGATGAGACTCGGCCGTTCCTGCAGGGTTCGCGGCTGACGGCCTGGGAACTAATGAAAGACGGAATTCCGACGACGGTGATCTCCGACAACATGGCCGGACACATCATGTCGCAGGGAAAGATCCAGGCGGTAATTGTCGGCGCGGATCGAATCGCCGCTAATGGAGATACGGCGAACAAGATTGGCACGTACTCGGTGGCGATATTGGCTAAAGAGCATGGAATTCCCTTCTATGTTGCGGCGCCGTTCTCGACCGTAGATCTGGAGACGCCGGATGGGAGCAAGATTCCGATCGAAGAGCGTAATGCGCGTGAGGTCACGCATGTTGGAGAGAAGCAGATTGCGCCTACGGGAATCGACGTGCGGAACCCGGCGTTCGATGTGACTCCAGCGAAGTACATTGCGGCCATCATTACGGAGCGCGGCGTGGCGAACGCTCCGTACACGGAGTCGTTGAAGGCGCTGGAGCAGGCGGAGACGGCGAAAGTGTAGTGCTCAGCAACTAAACTTCAGTGTTCAGTCGAAGGTACGTTTAGCGCCTTCTTGGTCGCTGGGAGCGTGTGCTCCCGATGCGATGACGCGCGGTCCACCCGAAGCTTTCTTCCTGGCGTCTCCTCAGCTACTATTTCTGCGTCAAAATCCTGAGCTTCCGGGAGAACCGCATGAATCGAGCCCTTCGGGTTGTGCTGTCGCTCTCTTCTTTGATAGTTAGTCTTACTCTATCCTTCACACAAACGTTGGCGCAGAACGTCGCGGTTACGCCGAATGAGAATCTAGTGGTTGATGGCATTCCGGCGATTCCGATGGAGATCGCCGAGAAGTCGAGTCGATACACGGAATTTCGAACTGCGGCGGTGTTGGGCTGGCATCCGGCGAAACGCGAAATGCTGATCACAACGCGCTTTGGCGATGTGCCGCAGGTCCATCAGGTAGTGACTCCCGGTGGTGCGCGCACACAGGTCACTTTCTTTCCGGATCGCGTCCTGGAGGCATCGTATCAACCGCACAAGGGGAACTATTTCCTGTTCCGCAAGGATATCGGCGGTGGTGAGTGGTTCCAGTACTACCGGTTCGATAACAGCACCGGCGACGTCACGTTGCTGACGGACGGAAAGTCGCGCAACCTGGGCGCAACCTGGTCGAATAAGGGTGACAGGATTGCTTATGCTTCGACGCGTCGCAACGGCACCGATCTCGACTTCTACGTAATGAATCCAGCTGATAAATCGAGCGACAAGTTGCTGGTCGAGAACCAGGGTGGTGGCTGGAATATTGCCGACTGGTCTCCGGATGACAGGACACTGCTTGTCGAAGAGTACATCTCGGTGAATGAAAGCTACCTCTGGGTGGAGGACGTCGCGAGTGGGAAGAAGACCCTGATCACGCCTAAGGGTGGCGACAAAATCGCATACAACGCCGTGGGATTCAGCGCCGACGGCAAAGGAATTTACGTCACGAGCGACCGCGATAACGAATTCCAGCGACTGGCTTACATCGACCTTGCGACGAAGGCGCCGAAGTACCTGACCAGTACGCCCTGGGACGTGGATTCGGCAAAGCTATCGTGGAATCGCAAACTGATTGCGTATTCACTGAATGAGAACGGGCTTTCGACGTTGCACGTGGCCGATGTAGCCACAGGCAAAGAGATGACGCTGCCAAAGATTCCACTGGGCACAATCGGCGGAATCTCATGGAGCGAGAACAATCACGAATTTGCGTTCGATATCACCTCGGCGAAATCGCCGTCCGACGTCTACTCGATCGACCTGACGAGCGGAAAACTCGACCGCTGGACAACGAGCGAAACCGGCGGTCTGAACGCGAACAACAACGTCGAGCCGCAACTGGTGAAATGGAAATCGTTTGATGGGCGCGAGATTTCTGGCTGGCTGTATGCACCGTCTGCGAGCAAGTTTCCCGGAAAGCGGCCGATCATTGTGAACATTCATGGCGGACCTGAGGGGCAATTCCGTCCGGGATTTCTCGGGCGCTACAACTACCTACTCAACGAACTTGGGGTCGCCATGGTTTTCCCGAACGTGCGCGGATCGACGGGATACGGAAAATCCTTCGTGGCGATGGACAATGGCTTCAAGCGTGAGGATACGTACAAAGACATTGAAGCCCTCCTGCACTGGTTGAAAGAACAGCCGGGAGTTGACGGCAGTCGCATTATGGTGACGGGCGGAAGCTACGGCGGGCACATGACGCTGGCTACGGCAACTCGTTACAACGACCTGATTGCGTGCTCGCTCGATGTAGTCGGGATTTCGAACTTGCGGACCTTCCTCGAGCACACTGAAGGTTATCGACGGGACCTTCGGCGCGTGGAATACGGCGACGAACGCGACCCGAAGATGAGGAAATTCCTCGAACAGATTGCGCCGATGAATCACGTGAAGAACATAACCAAACCGATGTTCGTGGTCGCCGGAGCAAACGATCCGCGTGTGCCGAAGAGCGAAGCGGACCAGATCGTCGCGGCGCTGAAGGCGCAGAACACCCCGGTGTGGTACCTCGTCGGGAAGAATGAGGGCCACGGGTTTTCGAAGAAGCAGAATGCGGACTTTCAGTTCTATGCGACGGTAATGTTTGTGGAGAAGTATTTGTTGGGGAAATAGTACCGGCGGTGAGAGCCGTCGGCTAAAGCCGACTCCTCCCTTTAGCGGCAGAAATACCCCGGGCTTACGCCCGGGGCTACTTTCTAACGTGCGCTTACGCGCACTCGTTGAGCCTTCGATTGCGCACTTTGTTATGACTTGCGGCTCCATTCGCGGATGGAGGCGATTTCTTTTTCGGGGATGTGGAGGAATTCCAGGAATTCTTGGTGGTCGGTTGGGGCGGAGCGCTCGAACTCCTTATGCCAGCGGTGCATGTCGGCTTCGGAAAAGCCGGCGGCTTTCATGACTGCGACCCATTTATCTTTCGTCATTTTCTTGGTGCTCTTTCGTAGAGATTTGATCTGAAGCAATTTCAGAATTGCCTGCTGATGCCCGCGCAAGATTCGGATCTCTTTATCGATGTCCGCCAGCCGCCGCTTGAGCGCCGAAGCTACATCGTTCTTCGGGCCGGAGAGGATGGAACGGATGTCGCGGACGCTCATGCCGACGCCCCGGTAAAGACGAATCTGTCGAAGAGTCTCGACTTCCCTTTCGCCGTAGACGCGGTAATTGGCGTCGGTGCGAATGGAAGGCGAGAGCAGGCCTTCGGATTCGTAGTACAGAACCGTGGTGCGGCTGAGTCCGCAGAGACGCGCGAGTTTGGTGACGGTCATCATCAGACTAGAGTCAGGATGAACCCTATAGTTTTAGACGGGTCAAGAGGAAAGGGTACCGGGTGCCGGGTACCGGGTGCAAGGACTTGGACGGGTACCCGACCCGATGCCACACACCCGTGTCAGCGGAGAAAGAGGCTGAACGTGAGCACACCGAGAACGATGGCGGTGAAAACGGAGTACTTCCAGTTCTTCTGGACCGCCATGAAATAAATCATCGAGGCGAGAACACGGAGATACGGCGTGAACATCAATACAACGACCCCGAAATCCACCAGGGTTCGCGGTCGAATGTGCTCACGCAGCGCGACGTGAATTTCTTCTGTCAGGAACTGAAAGAGATTCATTCCGGCCAACTGGTGGTCAAGTATGAGATTGCCGCTTCGGACAAAATGCCAAAGCAGTCCGACGACGATTAAGGCCATGCTAACGCCGACACCAACCAGCAGGACGTAGCCCAGCAGCACATCCATTCTTCGTTGAGCATCCGCCGAAAGCCGAGACTCGCGACGCACGCTGATGGTCGATTGCTGTTCCACTAGACCCCCCGAATACCGCGGACAATCATCTCGACCGCAAGTACGATAAGAACAACCAGAAAGAAGTAGCGGATGGATTTGTTGGACAATCGCACCAGAAGCCTGGTGCCGAGAAATGCTCCCGAGACAACTCCAATAACGACAGGCGCGACCAATCCGGGATTGATCATGCCCGCGGCCAGATACACGCTGGTTCCGGCGAGCGCAGTAACGCCGATGATCAAATTGCTCGTCGTGGTGGAAACTTTCGGCGGGAGACCCATTACGAGGTCGTGGATCAGCACCTTGACGGCTCCGGCGCCTATTCCCAGCAGGCCCGCGATCATCCCTGCCCCGAACATCAGCGGCGCCCCGAGGTAAGCCCGCCGCGCCCGGTAACGAATCGTTTCACCGTGCGCCTGGTCGTAGTAACTGCCTTCGAGTTCCAGCCACTTCGAGATAGCGTCCTGCGGTCCCTCATGCCAGGATTCATGCCCCGCAATCAAGAGTGCAAGCCAGGAACCCAGCAGCACACATCCAAAGGCGATGTACAGAGGGCGGGGTGATGCCCGGAGAGTAATAGCTGCACCAGCCAGGGCACCGACGATTGTGAACATCTCGAGAAACATGCCCACTTTGAGATTCGTAATGTGATCGCGAACGTAGGCAGAGGCTGAACCGCTGGAGGTTGCAATAACGGAAAGAATGCTGATCGCGATTGCGTGTTTAATGTCAACGCCCAGCAGTGTCAGGGCAGGAATCAAGATAATTCCGCCACCCATGCCACTCATCGCACCTACAAAACCGGCCAGCAGCGACACGGGAAACAAAACGTAGAAAGGGACCATTCTCTCGCTCTTTGTGCACTACAACAATTTTCCAAGGAACCCCGTTCAAAGCGTAACATGGCGTAACAGAACCGGGTGGGTCACCCTATTTTCCCGACAAAATACTGTCAGGACAGTATGGCGCTCGCCGTGCACCAGGCATCAAAATTCTCCAGCTTAAGATCGCTGAAGCTTCGTGGGAAAGGTGGACTCCAAAGCGGTAAGTTTGGAGCTGGGTTTGCCTTGTAACCGCACACGTATTGGAGTCCACACCACTCTCAGTCAGCTCTCTCGATGAGATAAGTGAGGGAAATGCATTTCGAAAAGAAAAGTCTTCTCGCCTATTCAGTACTGATATGCGCAGCTATCGGCGTCTTTGAATTGATCAGGTCCGCAGGCCGATCGTTATCGGCGGCTGCTCCGGCTGCGACTGCGCGGTTTGGCAGCGCGGCATCACGGCAAGGCGCCGGAGTACTGATGCACGTCTTACTGGCGCTCGTCGTGATCATTATCTCGGCTCGCGTCCTGGGTGCAATCTTCCAGAGATTCCATCAACCACAGGTGATAGGCGAAATGATTGCGGGCATCATGCTGGGACCTTCCCTGCTGGGCCGGATTGCCCCGGGAGCTGCCGGCCACCTGCTGCCGAATGCAGTGGCACCGTATTTGTCAGTTTTGGCGCAAATTGGGGTCATTTTGTACATGTTCCTGGTGGGCGTGGAACTGGACACAAACCTGTTGCGTAGCCGCAGCCATGCATCAGTCGCGATCTCACATGCCAGCATCATTGCCCCCTTCCTACTCGGAGGCGTGCTCGCGCTGTGGCTGTATCCACGGCTCGCAACGCAGGATGTCCCGTTTACCGTCTTCGCTTTGTTCATTGGCGTCGCAATGTCGATCACGGCGTTCCCTGTCCTAGCCAGAATTCTCACGGACTGGGGGATGCACCAGACGCGAATGGGCACAATTGCGCTGGGCTGCGCAGCGGTGGACGATGTGACAGCATGGTGCCTGTTTGCCTTTGTTGTCAGCGTGGCACATGCAAAGTCAGGACAGGTGCTGGTAACGCTGGCGTTGACGGGCGCATTTATTGCCTCGGTTCTGTTGGTGGTACGACCAGCCGCACAATGGTTCATTCGCCGCCAGGAACAGAAGCGTTTGAGCACGACGAAGGACACCGTTGTAGTGGTTTGTGCAGCATTGCTGCTGGCTGCGCTCGCGACAGACCGCATCGGCATTCACGCACTGTTCGGAGCCTTCCTCATCGGAACGACCATCCCGCACGATTCACAACTGGCGCACGACATTGTTCGCAAGTTCGAGGACCTCGTGGTAGTGCTTTTCGTTCCTGTCTTTTTCGCCTTTACCGGCATGAGAACCCAGATCGGGCTGGTGCATGGGTGGGGTGAATGGACGATGTGCGGAGTGATTATCGCGGTGGCGTCGCTCGGCAAGTTCGGCGGCGCTTTCTTTGCATCGCGATTGACGGGGCTGGACTGGCGTGAGTCGACGGCGTTGGGAATCCTGATGAACACCCGCGGTCTGATGGAGCTGATTGTCCTTAACGTCGGATTGGATCTGGGAGTCATTTCCCCAACCCTATTCGGTATGCTTGTAATAATGGCAGTGGTGACTACGCTGGCAACAACGCCGATTCTTCACGCCGTGACTCCGGTACGCGAACTGGAACTCGTCGAGAGGAGCGAGACTATCCCAGCCTGATCACCGTCTCTGCACTGATTGCGGGGTTCACAAGCCTTTGTTCAGTTCACCGGCAACTCGTCTTTAGCGTAAGCTGGACAAAACCGCATCCTTATCCGCACGAGACGATGAAGAACGTTACTCTTTACGATCCCCGGCGCTGCCCGAAGCACTGGGTAGAGTTGCTCCACGCAGGACAATTCGCGGTGCTGCTGTTGGACGTTAGGACGTCGGTGAATGTGAATTGTGAGGGCCTGCCGGTTCCGCAACCTGCCGAGCAAAGCTGCTACATCTTCGAGAGCCTTGATGAGGCCAAACAGTTCTGCCGGGAACTAGTTCAGAGGATTGAGCACGTCCGCTGTGAGATTTATGACGAGCGGGGTAAAGCGATTGAACCTCTCTACACAATCGTAAACAAGAAGCACGAACACCGGACCATCACCAGAAAAGGAGCTAGATTGCTGCTTCTGGGCGGAGTTTTGGCACCAATGGTTGCCATTCCGCTGTTCTGGTATGACTGGCTCGCCGGCGGAGAAAGAATCTGGCCGACAATCGTGGGAATCAATCTCGTCGTACTCGGATTGCGCTTGCTATTTTGGGGAAGCGGAGAACTCGAACAGTCCCGTCGACAAGAGGCAGAGCAGACACGTGTAGAAGGATTGGCCAAGACTTCGCGAGGGACAAACAATTGATGCCCCTAAAGTAAGGCTGACTTAGTGGTGGGCGCTTGGCTTCGAATTTTGCGCAAGGACTTGAACTGCGAGGTGCCCACATCTGCTAACTGCGGCAGCTGTGGGGTACGCAAGGCGCCTGCATGGAACACGAGTCCCTCGTACTTAAAGGGATGCTTCGTCGCTGCGCTCTTCAGCATGACAAAAAGAAGTGGATGGCGTGTTTATCGGTGAACTTCTCTGAGTTTGCCGGTGGAGACGTCGAAGACGAAGCCGCGGATGGTGAGGTCGTGGCGAACCCAGGAGTGGGATTCGAGTTTCTTGACCTGCTCGCGGACGTTGGCTTCGACGTCCTGGAAGGCGTAGAAGCGCACGGGTGAACTGGGAGGGAGTCCGGCTTCGCGTTCGATCTTGGCGTGCATTTCTTCTTCGGAAGCTTTCATCATGCCGCAGTCGGTGTGATTGATCACCATCACTTCGTTTGTTCCCAGCATGTAATGAGAAACGAGGAGCGAGCGCAGGGCGTCGTCGGTGACGATGCCGCCGGCGTTGCGGATCATGTGCGCGTCCTGGGGTTGCAGACCGAGAGCGGCCTGGGTGATGCGCGTGTCCATGCAGGTGAGGATCGCGAGGTGCTTGCCGGGACGTGGCGAAACCTTGTTGGGTTCGTAGGAGAGGGCGGCGCGCGAGTTGGCGGAGAGGACGTCGTCGATGGCGGACATAGGAAATAGGATAACAAGGAGGCGGGTGCCGGCAGAATTAGCCATTAGCAAAAGCGATCGCCATCCGCAACCCGCAGGAATGCGTGCAAATGCAGGCCGAGCTCTAGTTAATAAAGATGAAGAAGGTTGAGGAGGATCCGCCGTCGGCGCAACTGAAGTTGGTGTTTGTGGTTTGGCCTGCCGTGAACACAAAGATCGACCCGGTGCCGTTGTTGATGGTGACCGAGTTCAGGATCTCAGGAGTGAGGAGGACAGAGAGATGACGGGAGTCGACAAAGGTGGTCGGAAGTGAAGTTGAACCCCATTGAATCTTTGACCAGGTTTGGAAGTCGCTGCCAATGACCGTTATGGTCACTGGAAGATTTTGGGAGTCGATCTGGGACGGAGTTACGGAATCGACTTTGGGAACTGGAGTTGAGAGAGTGCAGCCACCTATGAAAACGGAGTCACAGCCACAAAAAAGAAAAGAAGCGCAGCCGACGAGAAGAATAGCGGACACAGAGGAAGCGTTGAAGTGGAGATCACGGTGGTTCATAAGAACCCGTCACGAGTAAATGTTCGCGCTGATTTCGCGCGAATGCAAACGCCGCCCTTGCGTTGTCCATCTTTCGCCCTGGCCGCTATGAGGGCTACCGACCACTGAAGCTGGCGGGCCGGCAGGGGCAGGTCCTTGCAGATCTGTGGCGCGGCCGATTCAGGCACCTCGAAAATAGCTCAAGGTCCACATAAGGCTCATAAACGTATGAAAATAGGGCGATTATTTTTCTTGACAATATAACTAATTGCTATATTATTATTGCAATTTGCAATAGACGACTATGACACTAGGTGAAAAGCTTCGGTATTTGCGGTCGATGGAAGGCACGCTTCGTAACCTGGGGCGCGACATGACGCAGCAGGAAGTTGTGAGCGCGGTGAAGGCGGAGCTGGGTGGAAAGATCAGCCAGGCCTATCTGTCGCAGATTGAGCGCGGCGTGAGGCCGCACCTGACGAACACCACGCGGCAGTTGTTGGCGAAGTTTTTCAAGGTGCATCCGGGGTACCTGGTGGATGACCCGGAGGGATTTCACACCGAGTTGGTGTCTGACCTGGGCCCAACGGAGGATCGGCTGGATTTGTGGCTAGTCGCGGGAGCGGAGAGTTTCCGTTCCGACCCGGAGGTGGCGAAAGCGTTGCTGGCCATTAGCCGGCATGACGACTCGCGCAAGGCCCTGGTGCTGCTGGGAGAGATTCTTGAAACGCCGGAATTGGCGGATCGGCTGATGAGTGTACTCCGCCCCGACATGGCGCGCGATAGGTCGCCGTTGAGTTCGAGTGGGAGCAAATGAAATGTACGCGACGAACTGGGCCCAGTTATTTCTGATAATTGCCGCCACATGCGCGCTGCCGTCGCTGGTGGTCGGCTACGTGGGCGTGCTGCGTCCTGCGCTGGCACGCGGGAAGGGACGGCAGATGCCGGGCAATGCCCGGCGCTACGAAGGCGAAGACGGGAGCAGAGAATATGGAGCTCGCATTATTCGCGATTAACTGGCCGAACGTGTTCCTGGTGTGCTTCATCGTGGGCTTTGCGCTGGCGCTGCTCTCGGTGATGTCAGGGCTGCTGGAGCTTCACTTGCCGGGACACCTGGGACACGTTTTTCATGTGCATGTTCCGCACACGCACGCTGACGTGGCGCACGGGCACATTCACGTGGATGGCGGGGCGCACGCGCAAGCAGGCACGACTGCGGAGATTTCTCCGATCAATTTCCCGACGATCATGGCGTTCCTCGCCTGGTTTGGCGGGACGGGGTACCTGCTGACGAGTGTCTATGGCATGTGGTACCTGACAGCGCTGCTGTTTGCCAGCATTGCGGGACTGGTGGGCGCCAGCATCGTGTTCTGGTTCTTTGTGAAGGTGATGGTGGCGAGTGAGCAGCCGATGGATCCGACCGAGTTCCGCATTGTGGGGGCGGTGGGAATGCTGACGCTGGGCATTCGTGAAGGCGGTACGGGGGAATTGGTTTATGTGCAAGGGGGAGCGCGCAAGACGGCTGCGGCACGATCGGAGGACGGAAGCGCGATTCCGAAAGGTACGGAAGTAGCGGTTATCTCGTTTGAACGCGGCATTGCTTACGTGCGGCCATGGGAAGAACTGGCCGGCGAAAGCGCGCCGGAGTCGCGAGGGTAACAGACCCACATCTGCTGACTAGGGCAGATGTGGGGCACCGAAAGAGAAATCTTCACGGTTTCCCGGAGGGAATGGTTTATGCCAGAAATTTCAACTCAAGTCTGGGTGATTGCGGGACTGGCTGTCATGGCGGTCCTCTTCATTGTGATCACCATTACACGTATGTATCGGATTGCCGGGCCGAACGAGGCTTTTATCGTAACCGGCATGCGCGGGCTGCGGATTATCAAAGGCGGCGGGACGATCGTTCTACCTCTGATTGAAACGGCGCGGCAGCTGTCGCTGGAGTTGATGTCATTCGACGTGGCTCCGGTGCAGGATCTCTACACCAACCAGGGCGTCGCGGTGACGGTGGAAGCGGTGGCCCAGATCAAGGTAAAGAGCGACAACGTGTCGGTAACCACCGCTGCGGAGCAATTCCTCAACAAGACCGACGCCGAGCGGCAGGCGCTGATCCGGTTGGTGATGGAAGGTCATCTGCGCGGCATCATCGGCCAGTTGACGGTCGAGCAGATTGTGAAAGAGCCGGAGATGGTTGGCGACCGCGTTCGCTCCACTTGTGCAGATGACATGAACAAGATGGGACTCGAAGTCGTGTCGTTCACGATTAAAGAAGTTCGCGACAAGAACGAGTACATCACGAACATGGGCCGTCCGGACGTTGCGCGAATCAAGCGCGACGCCGACGTCGCCGCCGCAGAAGCGGAGCGCGATACGGCGATCCGGCAGGCGCTGGCTGCGCGAGAGGCGGCGGTAGCTCGCGCGCAGGCGGACCAGGAGCGCGTGATCGCAGAGACGGCTTCGCTGGCAAAACAGGCGGAGTCGCAACGGGATCTTGATGTAAAGCGGGCGCAGTATACGGAACTTGTAAAGCGTCAGCAGGCGCAGGCCGACAAAGCCTACGACATCCAAACCAACATCATGCAACAGCAGGTAATCGCCGAATCGGTGAAAGTAAAACAGGTTGAGACCGAGCAGCAGGTCAAGGTGCAGGAAGCCGAGATCAATCGCCGCGAGAAGGAGTTGATCGCGACGGTACTGAAGCAGGCCGAGATCGAGCGCCAGAGGATTGAAACGCTGGCGGCTGCGGAGAAAGCGCGGCTGACAGTTGAGGCAGAAGGTAAAGCGGCGAGCATTCGCCAGCAGGGTGAAGCCGAGGCCGACATCATCTTCAAGAAAGGTGAAGCGGAGGCCAAGGCGATGAACGTGAAGGCGGAGGCGTACCAGGAGTACAACCAGGCGGCCGTGGTCGACAAACTGATCACGGGTCTGCCGGAGGTGGTGCGCGCGATGTCGGCACCGTTGAGCCAGGTCGACAAGATCACGATTGTTTCCACCGGGGGCGATGCCGCCGGCGTGAACAAGATCACGAACGACATGGCGAAGATGGCCGCGCAGGTTCCCGCGCTGTTCGAAGCACTGAGCGGGATGAGCGTTGCCGAGTTGTTCGGGAAGGTGCGGACGATCGGAGAGAAGGCTCCGAAGCCGGACGTACTACCGCCGAGTGGCGGTGACGATAAGGCCAAGGGCGCCGGAGCGGGAAAGTAACAATTGACTCCAGGGACTACCCCGCCCTGGCGGAGCCAGGACAGGGCACCCAGGGCGAAGAACAGACCCAGGTTAGTCGACTAACAAAGGTCGACCAACCTGGGGCACCAAAGAGGAGGTAAGCGATGGGACTTTTAGAACGGGTATCGACACTGATTCGAGCGAACCTCAATGACCTGATCGATAAGGCCGAGGATCCGGAAAAGGTGATCAAGCAGATTGTGCTCGACATGCAGAACCAGTTGCTCCAGGTAAAGACCCAGGTTGCGATCACGATCGCCGACGAGAAGCTGCTCGACAAGAAGCGCCAGGAGAATGAAACCAACTCGAACGAGTGGATGAAGAAGGCGGAGATGGCAGTCGCGAAGAAGGATGACGAACTGGCGAGGGCGGCGCTGGAGCGTCACCGCAGCTATAAGCAGATTGCGACAAGCTTCGCCGAGCAGGTACAGGACCAGAAGAACGAAGTGGAGAAGTTGAAGACGGCACTTCGCAAACTGGAACAGAAGCTCGAGGAGGCTCGCAACAAGAGCGACATGCTGCTGGCGCGACATCGGCGCTCGCGGGCGAACGGGCGCGCAGCCGAGATTGGGACGCAGATGGCGGATGCTCCGGCGGCGGAGGGCTTCGACCGGATGAAGGACAAGGTGTTGCGTAACGAGGCGATCGCCGAGGCGAAGACCGAAATGCTGGGCGAGACAACCAGCATCGACGACCGGTTCGCGGCGATGGAGAAGGAGGATGAGATCGAACGGATGCTGACGGAGCTGAAGTCGAAGGTGGGATAACACTCAGCATTCAGTCGTCCGAGGGTGGAGTCATGGGCCCGATGGGCGGGTCGGGCCTGCGTTTTCAGCGGATTGGCATTTCACAATTCTTAACAGCAACATGCCCTCGGGGCGCGGGTTTGAAGTGGCATGACGCTGGGACGCCAAATCTTCGAGAACACGATCGGCAAAATCCTACTGCCGTGGATCAACCTGGGGTTCACGGGAGCAGTGGCTGTGCTGGCCATGGAGATGCTGGACGGCGTGCGTTCCTACGTTAACGCGTAGTGCACTTCCCTGTTCACTTTTGTTATCCTGCCGCATCGAATCTACGTGCGCGCAAGCTTCGAGTTTCACAACACACCTGTAACGATCGACGAGTTCACGCCGGGCAAGCCGGGGCGATACCCGGTCGTGCTGGCACTGCACGGTTCTGCTGGTATGAGCAGCGAGGGTCACCTGCAATTCGCGCAGTTGCTGGCGAACCAGGGATTCGCTGTGTTCGTGCCGCATTACTTTGAGCCGAGCGGGACCAGTTGGGCGTCGGATGCGACCATTCAGCGCGAGTTTCCCAACTGGATGCGGATCATTTATGAGGCGACGAGCTATGCGACACAGCATGAGGCGGCTGATCCGGAGCGCGTTGGGCTGATCGGGTTCTCGCTGGGGGCTTACCTGGCCCTCTCGCTCGGGGTAGAAGATAAGCGAATCAAGGCCGTGGTTGATTTCTTTGGTGGAATGCCGGATTACTTCGTCGAGCGGCTTAACGGGATGCCGCCGGTGCTGATTCTACACGGGGAGCAGGATCAGAAGGTCCCGGTCAGCGAGGCGCACAAGATCGCCACAGTCATGGACGAGCGAAAGCTTCCGTACGAAATGAAGGTCTATAAGAATGGCGGGCACGGGTTCGGAACGCTCGACATGATGGACGCGGCGAAGAGGACGTACTTCTTCTTGAAGAAGCATTTGGGCGAGTGAGACGGTTCTCCGTTCTCCGTGAAAAGCTAAACCGACGACGTGCGAGGAAATTACAAAATCACGGAACTTTGTTAACCGGGCGCCCGTATCATCAGGCGAGGGGGTGTGCGATGTTCACATTTCTCCTGTGGCTCTTTCTTCTGTTCGTCTGCTGGCCGCTGGCGTTGCTGGCGCTGGTGCTATATCCGCTTATCTGGCTGCTGCTGATTCCCTTCCGGCTCCTGGGCTTCGCGGTTGAGGGCGTGCTGGCGCTGGTGAAGGCGATTATTTTCCTGCCGGCACGGGTGCTCGGCGGAGCAAGGGCTTAGAGAGTACGTCCGCCCCGGCGCTCGTCTGAACGGCATTCGGCCCTGACACCACCTTAAGAGGTTTCAATCGATGCTTCAGGACCTTCGGTATTCTTTGCGGCAATTGCGGAAGTCGCCGGGGTTTGCCCTGGTTGTGATCCTAACGCTAGCGGTTGGGATCGGTTCGGTAACGACGGTTGTGACCTGGGCAAACGCGGTGATGTTCAACCCCTGGCCGCAAGTTCGAGATGCGCGGCAATTGCGCTTTGTGAGTGCAGTCGTGAACGGCGGCAGCGGGTACAGCCAGCACTACAACCAGCTCGAGTATTTGCGGCAAAACACGCGCAGCTTCTCCGACCTGACCGCAAACGAACTTGCGCCGGTGGACCTTGCTGGGAGCGGCGCGACACCCGAGCGCTACTGGGGAGGCGTTGTCGCGAGCAATTATTTTCAGTTTCTGGGGGTTCAGCCGGTACTGGGGCGCGGGTTCACGCCGCACGACGATCGCGCATACGGGAGTGCGCCCGAGGTGGTGATCGGTTACGACCTATGGCACTCGCGGTTCCATGGAGATGCGAGCATTCTCGGCAAGACCATCCAGGTGGACCGTCATTCGCTGACCATTGTTGGCATCGCGCCACGAGGATTCGTCGGGATCTATGGCGGGCTGGCACAATCGTTATGGGTACCGCTGTCGGAGCTTGCGGACTTGACTGGAAGACCGGATCCGCTGGTCGCGGGAAATTTCGGGTTGCAGATGGCGGTCCGCCTGCGGCCGGGAGTAAGCGACGCGCAGGCTGGGGCGGAATTGCACACCCTGGCGCAGCAATTTGCGAAGGAGCAGAACTCGACCTATTACAACCAGTGGGATCTTGTGCTCAACGACAGCGCGCACATGAGCCGCGGAATCTACGACAACATCGGCGAACAGATGCCATTCCAGGCAGGAGCGGCTGCTCTGCTGCTCATACTGATTTGCGCCAACGTTGCCGGCTTGCTCATTCAGCGCAGCACACGGCGCGCACGGGAAGTTGCAATACGGACAGCGCTGGGGGCAACGCGACGACAGCTCATTCGACAGTTGCTGATCGAGACTACACTCCTGACGGTGGCTGGGGGAGTGGCGGGTTGGCTGTTCAGCCTCGCTCTGTCGCGATCGCTCTACGCGCTGCTGCCGAAGTTCGGCGTCTCTTTCGCGTTCAACCTAGGGACGGACTGGCGGATTCTTCTTTTCGCAGTCGGCATGATGGTCGTGGTTGTCATTGCGTGCGGGCTGCTTCCGGCGCAACAAGTACTGCGGATGTCGCAGGCGGAGACTCTTCATTCGGGTTCTATCTCGGTGCTCGGTTCGCGCGGGGGATTCGCCAAGCGGGCACTGGTCAGCGTGCAGTTGGGAATTTGTTTTGTTCTGCTCATCGCCTGCGGGTTGCTGGTGCGAACCTTGTGGAACGTGGTGAATCGCGATCCGGGCTTCGATACGCGGAATACCCTGGTCGCCTACGTCGATCTTACGCGCGCGGGATATACGCAGGAAAAGGGACTCGCGTTCCAGCGGGCACTTCTCGAGAAACTGCAGAGCAGTCCAGAAATTAAGAGTGCGAGCATCACGAGTTATGTGCCGATGGGGGCTTCGGGCGGCGGCAATGTTCGCGAGGTGGCCGTTGAGGGATACGAACCGGCGAAGAACGAGAGCATGAGTGTGGTGACGGATTCCGAAGGCCCGGAGTTCTTCCACGCCATGCGCATCCCGGTGATGCAAGGACGCGAGTTTACCGGCCAGGATGTTGCGGGTGCGCCGTGCGTGGCGATGGTGAACGACGGCATGGCAAAGAAATACTGGCCAAAGGGAAACGCGCTTGGCGGGCGCGTCACAGTGAGCAAGAAGGACTGTACGGTTGTCGGGATCGTGCACAACTACGTCTACAGGAATGTGGTTGGGGAAAGCGGCGATCCGGTGCTCTACTTGCCGATTCTGCAGGATTACCAGGGGTGGTTTGGCATCGTGATGCGCAGCCGGACATCGGCTTACAACGTGCTACCCACGCTTCAGGCGGCGGTGAACTCGCTGGACAGCACGTTGCCGATCACCGACGTTGATTCGCTCAATGATCACATCCAGGTTTCATACTCCGGCCAAAAGGTTCCGGCGCAGATGATTGCGGTGTACGGTCTATGCTGCCTGCTGGTGGCGCTGCTGGGCGTTTATGCGACGATGGCGTATTCGGTTTCGGAGCGCAACCGAGAGTTTGCGTTGCGGATGGCACTGGGAGCAGAACGCTCGCAAGTGCTGGGCCTCGTGATGCGATCAGGACTGCAGATCGTTCTTGGCGGGCTGGTGATTGGGACGCTTGGAACATTCTTCGCTGTTCGCGTCCTCAAGTCGATGCTGTTCGGCGTTTCGACTTTCGATCCCGCGAGCACGGGGTTCGCTTTACTGCTAATCGTCCTGACGGCATGCGCGGCCGCACTGGTTCCGGCGCGGAGAGCGGCCTCGACTGAGCCGATGACGGCATTGCGGACGGAGTAAGCTACTCAGCTGCTCAGCAAAACTCGTAAGCTCCATAGCACTTGCTAGTGATACGCAACCGTTAGGTTGCGTATTTAGTTTGCTTGTCTTAATATGCAACCTGGAGGTTGTGCAAGGTATGAACGATCGGATTGAGAAGCGGATTGAATTGAAGGCGCCGATTTCGCGGGTGTGGCGAGCGATCACGGATTACCGGGAGTTCGGCGAGTGGTTTAGGGTGAAGTTGGATGGGCCGTTTGTGCCAGGGCAGGTTTCGACGGGGCATATCACTTATCCCGGATACGAGCACCTGAAGTGGGAAGCGGTGGTGCAGAAGATGGAACCCGAGCACTATTTCTCTTTCACGTGGCACCCTTATGCTGTCGATCCGAAGGTGGACTACTCGAAGGAACCGCCGACGCTGGTGGAATTTAGACTCGAAAAGACTGCTAACGGGACGTTACTGGTCATAAGGGAGTCAGGGTTTGAGAACATTCCGGCGCACCGGCGTGCCGAGGCGTTCCGCATGAACGATGGTGGATGGGCGCAGCAGTTGAAGAACGTCGAAGAGTATGTCACGAAGAAGACTTAGCAAGAGCAAACGGAAAGGGCAGCGCACATTGCGAAGAGACCCACATCTGCTGACGGCGGCAGATGTGGGGGACCGTGAACGTGTGTTTGCCGCACTTGGCGATGGTACACGACTGGCACTGGTGGCGAAACTTAGTTCGGGAGGGCCGTACTCGATTTCTCGGCTGACCTCGGGTTCGCCATTGACACGGCAGGCGATCACGAAACATTTGCGGGTGCTGGAAGGTGCGGGGATCGTGCACAGCATCCGCAAGGGGCGTGAGATCGTGTTCGACTTCGACCCGAAGCCACTTGTTGAGTTGAAGGAGTATCTGGAGATGGTTTCGCGGCAGTGGGATGAAAGGCTGGCGAGGTTGAAGAGGTTCGTGGAACAACCGTGACTGGCCGCCGGTGGTAGGTTCCTGGCTACATGCGGCAACACCAGCGGCAAGATGCCGCCGCCAACCGTGGGGGGACGCCCGCGCCACTGTCGGTAGATGCCTGCGCTGCTCTAGACCACCATCTGCTTCAAGTTCGGGCTGACGATCAGTTTCGGTTGCGTGGCGGCCTGGACTTGTTCGACAGTCAGGCCGGGGGCCATTTCTTCGAGAACGAGGCCATTGGGCGTCACTTTGATGTAAGCCATTTCGGTGACGATGGTATCCACGACTTTTTTGCCGGTGAGCGGCAGAGTGCATTTGTTCAGGATTTTCGGCTGTCCAGTGCGGGTCGTGTGCTCCATGGCGATGATGACGCGACGGGCAGCGGCGACGAGGTCCATGGCGCCGCCCATTCCCTTCACCATTTTGCCCGGGATCATCCAGTTGGCGAGGTTCCCTTCCTCATCGACCTCCATGGCGCCGAGGACGCTGAGATCGATGTGGCCCCCGCGAATCATGGCAAAGGACTCGGCGCTGGAAAAGTAGGCGGTACCGGGAATTTCGGTGACGGTCTCCTTGCCGGCGTTGATGAGGTCGGCGTCTTCTTCGCCCTCCCATGGGTACGGGCCTACGCCGAGCATTCCGTTTTCACTTTGCAGCACAACCTCGACGCCTTCGGGAACGCAGTTCGCGACGAGAGTCGGCATGCCGATGCCGAGGTTCACGTAGAAACCGTCTTTCAATTCTTTCGCCACGCGACGCACAATGCGGTCGCGCTTGGCAGGATCCATACCTGCTTTGCCGGGTTTGGGAGTATCAGCCATGTAAGCTCCTGCTATATTCCGGAACCGCCCCACCGTGGCCAAAAGAGGGCCAGGATGGGGCACCCGCTTTATTTTTTGCGGACGGTGTGGCGCTCGATGCGCTTTTCGTGTCCGCTCGCCTGGAAGATGCGTTGCACGTATACACTTGGCGTGTGGATCTGGTCTGGCGGAAGTTGACCGACCTCGACCAGTTCCTCGACCTCAGCGATCGTAACTTTCGCGGCGGTCGCCATCATGGGGTTGAAGTTGCGCGCCGTCTTTCGATAAATGAGATTGCCCCACTTGTCGCCTTTCCAGGCTTTGACGAGCGCGAAGTCGGCTCTGAGCCATCGCTCCATCACGTACCGGCGACCGTCGAACTCGCGCACTTCTTTGCCGTCGGCGACGATGGTGCCGACGCCGGTCGGCGTGAAGAAGGCGGGGATTCCGGCGCCTCCGGCGCGAATGCGTTCGGCGAAGGTTCCCTGCGGTATGAGTTCGAGGTCGAGTTTGCCAGCAAGTACCAATTCTTCGAAATGGCGATTCTCACCGACGTAGCTCCCTTTGTGGCTTTTGATCTGGCCTTTGTACAGGAGGACGCCGAGACCGAACTCGTCAACACCCATGTTGTTGCTGATGGTGTTGAGATTCTGGACGCCTTTGCGGGCGATTGCGGCAATGAGGTTTTCAGGAATGCCGCAGAGACCGAAGCCGCCCACCATGATGGTCGCGCCATCCTGGATATCGAAGATGGCCTCATCTGCGTTGGCGAACACTTTGTTCATGAATCTTGCCCCAGGGTAGTAGGTCGCGCCGCAACGAAGGAATGGCGACTGGAGATTGTAACAAACCGCGTGGCTAGTGGCTGGTGATTGGTTGCTGGTTCCGCTGGTTGATCTGATGTTGATGCGCTAGTACACGCCCGGCAACAGACGCGCATGCTGCCGCATGACTTCTTCGTACTCGCCGTTGAATTCGCCGAGCAGATATTGCTCTTCGCGCTTCATTCGCAACCAGACGGCGGCGAACCATCCGGGCAAGATGAGCAACGCGATGATGCTTGAAATCGCGAGGGCGAACCCGACGCGCGACAGCAGAAGCGCGAGATAGCGCGGATGGCGCATATAGCGATAGGGGCCGCCCGTCATGAGTTTGTGCGTTGTCCAAGCTTCGAGAAAGTGCGCGCCCATGTAGCGATCAACATAAAACAGCCAAGTGAGCCCAGTAAACATGACGACGAGGCCGGGAATCTGCAGCAACGGCGTGCGCAGCGCGGCGACGAGATGCCAATGTGCGTAGTCGGCGAAGGCGAGAAGTTCGATGGTGCCCAGGATGCCCAGGATCCCTGACATCTTTGGGTCAAAGGCTTTGCCGACGAAGAGATTCATGCTTTCGCGCGTTTTGAAGACGCTGGGATAAAGGATGAGTTGCTGGAAACAGTAAACGAGGCTGAACACGAGAATGGTGATGACATTGGCGTCGAGCGCAGACCACGGATCGGGCGAAGCCCACTTGCGCATGATGAGAAGAGTGACGACGAGGAAGAGCAAGAAATATGTGGCATTAATGACGATGAGGATGCGGGGATTCCACTTCTTTTCGGGCGACGGCTGCGGTGCTGTGCTCATGCTCGGCTCCGGCTACAAGAATCTTGGGGGATCGGTATCGTCCTCGGTTTGACGCCCTTCCGGCGGAGTATCCAAATCTAATTCGTGAGCGCGATCGAATTCTTCCTGTAATTGGCGCGTCTTCAAGTTCTCGCGGATGTGCGCGAGTTTTTGCTCCATCTGGAGAAGGGCGTCGTGCAGATTTTTTGTGTTTGTCAGGGCGACGTCGCGCCACATCGGGTAATCGTCTCTCGAGAGACGTACCATACCACGGATTCCGCCGCCGGCAACGGCGGAAACGGCTGCATCGTTTTCAGTGGCCTCGACAACGGTTGATGCGAGGGCGGTGGAAATCAACTGCGGCAGATGGCTTGTGTAAGTGCACAGCTTGTCGTGGCGTTCGGGATGCAGAACGACGATGCGGGCGCCGATGGACTCGAGAAGTTCGATCCATTCGCCATGGCGGCCCCGGATAAATTCAGGTGAGACGATGCTCAGAGTGCCGCTGGACGGAGTCAGAATCCAGGTGGCGCCGGAGAAGAGATTGGCTTCAGCACGGCCGATACCGCCTCGCTCTTTGCCTGCCATCGGGTGTCCCGCGAGGAAACGCAGCGCGGCACTATCGCCGAAAATTCGTTGTGCCTGGCGAACAATTTCTGCTTTTGTGCTGCCGGTATCCGTGAGAAGCGCGTTCGGCGGAAGGAGGGGACCGAGGCGAGCGATGTGATCGATGATGGAGGAGACGGGAGTCGCGAGAACAATTATGTCACTCCCCTCGACTGCCGTTTCAGCAGTGTTATCGGCTGCATCGATGATTCCGCGCTCTTTTGCGCGCTCCAGCACTTCCGGGCGGTCGCAGCCGACGATACGGCCGGCAAAGCCTCTCTCCTTCAGGGCCAGCCCGAGCGAGCCGCCAATGAGACCGGTGCCGATAATGGTGATCTGACGGATCATGCGGAGACATTCTATCTGGGAGAATGCCGAAATTACGAATCACACAATTGCGAATTGAAAGCACCATGTCAGGGGTGTGCATTGGTCAATTCGTAATTTCGACATTTCGTCATTCGTCATTTGCAGTTGCGTCGAGGATTTCGTGGCTCTGGATTTCGCGCATGACGGCGATGATGGCCTGGTAGATGACTTCGAGGTCCTGTTCGCGCAGAGGTCCGCGATTGTGCCTCGCGATGTTCTCGAAGACAGTGCGTTCGCGGTCGGGTTCGTAAATCGGCATGGAGGTGTGGCGCTTGAGCCGTCCGATGGATTGCGCGGCGCGGGCACGCTCATTGAGTAGTTCGACCAATTGGCGGTCAAGGTCGTCGATGCGGATGCGGAGTTCGGCGATGGTCATGACTGATCTTTGTTAGACTTCCGGCCCGTAAGCAGTTTGCTCACTGCGCTCGAAATGACAAACCTCCAAGACCGATACTACAGTTCGCGACCGTATTGGGCGCGGCGGTTGGCGAGCAGCTTGCGCACGAACTGGCCGACGACTTCCGGGGCTTTCGCGGGATTGCGCTCGACGAGTTCCATTACAGCGCTGCCAACTACAACGGCATCGGCGAAGCGGCCCATCTGCGTGAGTAGCTCGGGCGTCGACACGCCGAAGCCGGCGGCGATGGGCAACTTGGTGTGCTTGCGGATGCGCTTCACCAGGTCCTGTGCGTCGGCAGAGATGGTTTTCTGGGTTCCGGTGACGCCCATGCGAGCAACCGCGTAGATGAATCCGGTGCTGACCTTGGCAATCTGGGCGAGGCGCTCATCTGTGCTGGTGGGAGCGGCGAGAAAGACCGTGTCGAGGCCGCGTGACTTCATGTCCGGCAGATAATCGCCCGCTTCTTCGACTGGGAGATCGGTGACGAGAACCCCGTCGGCGCCTGCTTCGGCGGCGTCTTTGCTGAAATCCTTCAACCCGTAGCGAAGAATCGGATTGAGATACGTGAAGACGACGAGACCGGCATCGGAGCGGGCGCGGATCTCGCGCGCGATCCTGAGAACTTCGGTGACGCCGGTACGGTTCTTCAGGGCGCGCTCGCTGGAGCGCTGGATGATGGGACCATCGGCGACCGGGTCGCTGAAAGGCACACCAAGTTCAATGACGTCGGCACCCGCGCCGATTGCGGCGAGTGCGCAGTCGCGCGTTGTTTCGGGCGAAGGATCGCCGCAGGTTAGATAGATTACAAGGCCGGGTTTTTCCGCGAATTGAATCGCCATCTTGTCTGTCCAGGAAATCAGCTATTGGGAATATCTAGCCATCCACGCGTCGTGTTCGGCCTCTAGTTTCTTATCCATAAAGCCGACGTAAAGTTTTCCCTGCGCATCTTTGCCGACCCAGACGCGAGTGGACGGCGGAATGTCGGAATCACCATCGGAGCTCAGCGTGGTGCCATCGGCGGCTAACGCGGATTTGAACGCGCTCATGTTGTAAGGATAGAACTGTACGGTCATGAGCCGGTCGTTGTAGAAGGTCATGATGAGATTCTGACCGGGAGTGTTGAGCAGGGGAAAATCCTTCTTGGAAAACGTGAAGATGCGGAACATGGGTCGCGTGTCGGTGCTGAGCGGCTTGCGATTTTCTAGAACATCCCAATCGTCGGGCTTGAGGTCGAGCTTCCGCTCGACAGTTTCCAGACTCTGGTAGCTGTAAAGGTCGCCGGCGAATTTACTGGGCTCGAAGTTCTTCTTGCGGCAGGAGGAGATACCCAGGAGTAGTACGGTGGCGACAATCAGAATTAGTAGTCGGCGCATATGCTTATTCGGTTCCGGGTACCTGGTAGTGGGTACCCGATGCCTGATCCGTTTCAGAACGACAAATTCTCCCGCATGATGCCGATATCTTTGTCGCCACGTCCGGAGACGTTGACAATGATGACATCGGATTTCTTCATTTTCGGCGCGCGCTTCACGCATTCGGCAATCGCGTGCGAAGACTCAAGCGCTGGAATGATTCCCTCGGTGCGCGCCAGTAGACTGGTAGCGGCAAGCGCTTCCTGGTCGCTGGCGGCGACGTATTCCGCACGACCGCTTTCGGCGAGCATGGCGTGTTCGGGACCGATCGCCGGATAATCAAGACCGGCACTCACAGAGTGCGTCGGGCATATCTGGCCATCGTTGTCCTGCAGGACGTAACTGTAAGTGCCTTGAAGAACGCCCGGCGAACCGCCACGGAACCGGGCGGCGTGATCGCCGAGATTGCGCCCCCGACCGCCGGCCTCAACGCCGACGAGCTGAACTTTTTCGTCGGGGATGAACTCGAAAAAGATACCGATCGCGTTGGAGCCACCACCAACACAGGCGATGATCATGGTCGGAAGCTTGCCCTCCTTTTTCATGATCTGCGCCTTGGCTTCGCGTCCGATGCAGCGATGGAACTCGCGCACCATGACCGGGTACGGGTGCGCGCCAAGCACGCTGCCGAGCAGGTAGTGCGTGGTGCGAACGTTGGTGACCCAGTCGCGCATGGCTTCATTAATTGCGTCCTTCAATGTGCGTGAGCCGGCATCGACTCCGCGAACTTCCGCACCCAGCAGGCGCATCCGGAAAACGTTGAGTTCCTGTCGGCGCATGTCCTCGGTGCCCATGTAGACGGTGCAGTCGAAGCCGAATAGCGCGCAGACGGTTGCGGTGGCGACGCCGTGCTGCCCGGCGCCGGTTTCGGCGATGATGCGGCGCTTGCCCATACGTTTTGCGAGCAGTGCCTGGCCGAGGCAATTGTTGATCTTGTGCGCGCCGGTGTGGAGCAGGTCCTCGCGCTTGAGGTAAATCCTGGCGCCGCCAAGTTGCTCAGTGAGACGCTCGGCATAGAATAGGGGCGTTGGGCGGCCAGCGTAATCGCGCAGGAGTTGTTCCAGTTCCTGCTGGAACTTCTTATCCCGGCGGGCCTCTTCGAATGCGGCTTCGAGTTCCTGGAGCGGCGCCATCAGGGTCTCAGGGACATAGCGCCCGCCGTACGATCCGAAGCGGCCTTCGACAGAGCGAGCCGGCTTTTTGACGGATGCTTTGGGCTCGGCGATTGCGGTTGCGTTCTTGGAAGCCATACTTCTCCTAATTCCCTGCCTTGCGTGCGGCGGCGACAAAGGCGCGAACCTTCTCCGGGTCTTTCTTGCCGGGCTCGCGCTCGACTCCGGTAGCCACGTCAACGCCCCATGGATGCAACGTTGCGATGGCGGTCGCGACATTCGATGGGTTCAACCCACCTGCAACGATGATGCGCGTGCCATTCTGAACGCGCCGAAGTTGTGCTGCAACCTCGGTCCAATCGAACCGCGTTCCGGTGCCGCCGCGCACGGCAACGCTGCCTGAATCCAGCAGGATACTATCTACGTTCGGCCGATGGGCAGCGATTCTTTGCGGTATGGTGCCGATTCCGGCGCTGGCCCAGACGACCTTTACCACCATCCGGAGGTTCAGATTTCGGAGCTCTGCGACGGTCTCGGGCGTTTCGTCGCCTTGCAACTGGATCGCAGTGAGTCCCGCGGTGCGGACGATTTCGGCGATGCGTTCGTGAGTTTCGTCGACGAACACTCCGACCTTTTCAATTTTGTCGGGCAGGTGCGGCGTAATCTCCGCGACCTCCTCAGGGGTGACTTGGCGGCGGCTGGGCCCGAAAACGAAGCCGACGGCATCGGCGCCGGCGTCGACAACTAACCGCGCATCTTCCAGGTTCGTGTTTCCACAGATCTTTACCCACATCAGCTGACAGCTCCACTGCTTTCGGCGACGGCGACCGCATCGAGAAGTTCGCGGAGGGCTTTGCCGGGATAATCGGCGCGCATGAGCGATTCGCCGACAAGGAACGCCTGGAAGCCGGCGGCGCGCAACATCGCGATGTCCTGGGGCGTGTGAATGCCGCTTTCCGCGACCTTCAGGACATTTGCCGGCAATCGCTCGGACAGGCGAATTGAAGTCTGAAGATCGACTTCGAAGGTCTTGAGGTTGCGGCTGTTGACGCCGATGGTCTCAGCACCGATTTCCATGGCGCGGTCGAGTTCCTCCTCGTCGTGTACTTCCACGAGAACGTCGAGTTCGTGATCCTTGGCTTTCGAATAGAGGAATCGCAGCTCCGGCTGGCTCAGCCCGGCAACGATCAGCAGAACCGCGTCGGCGCGGTGGGCGCGAGCCTCGAGCAGTTGGAAAGGATCGACAATGAAGTCCTTGCGCAGACAGGGCAGTTCGGTGGCGGCCGAGGTCTCGAGGAGATTGCTGAGGGAACCTAGAAAATGGTCCTCTTCGGTAAGCACGGAGAGGGCCGCGGCACCGGCCGAGGCAAGTTGAAAAGCGAGCGCGCCAACGTGGAACGCAGAACGAATGATGCCTTTTGAAGGCGAGGCCTTCTTCAACTCGGCAATGACTGCCGGCCCGGTCGCGCTGACCGCCTGGAGCCGGCGCCGGAAACCGCGGGGCGAATGCGTGACGGCCCGCTGCTCCAGCAGGCGCAGGTCGGCGGTGGCGCGAGACTGCACGGCCCGGCGACGAGCTTCGGCCATCAGGAGTTCCAGATTGGCGGCCATCGGAACAGTCAGTATAAATCGGGTGTTGCCGGTTGCGCATGTAACGGGAGAACAAGGGATAGCATGGAGAGAAATGGTTTGTCGCGGATCGGCATGGGCCCGGTTTCTTCTTGACCTCTGCACATGATTGGACTAGCTTCGGGGCGCTGGGAATCCCGCTTACAAGAGGTGCGTTGTGCAAAGACCGACAGGAGTAACGGTCCTCGCTGTCCTGGACTTCATCGGAGCCGCGTTCTGGCTGCTGCTCGCAATTGGCGGCTTTGTGGGTGCGACGGTACTTGGGGCGTTCATTTCCCAAATGGCCTCGGCATCTGGCAAGGGAGCGATAGGAGCCGGGGTTGGAGCAGCCGTTGGCGTGGTGCTTGGAATCTTCGCGCTGATTGGCGGCGGAATCGCGGCACTGCTGGGCTGGGGTATGTTGTCGCTGAAAGAATGGGCGCGAATCCTGCAGATCGTCTTCGCCGGTATCGGCGCATGCTTTCAAGCGCTATTCGCCCTGGTCGCGCTGACGCATATTCGGTTTTTTGCGCTGGTGTGGCACCTGGTGTTCCTGGCGATGAATGCCGTGATCATTTGGTACCTGATCCAGCCGCATGTGAAAGCTGCGTTCGAGATGCGACCAGCTGTGGGGTATGCTCCGCCGGCACCGCCAGCCCCACCAGCGGCGGGAACCGGGGTGTGAAGAATCGCGCCATCGGGCGATCGTGCCATCGAGCCATCGGAAGCAGATTGCCTCAATTCTTCTGTGGAAGCGCCCATCGGTTACAAGGGACTCCACTTCTCAGGTCCCAATGACACGATCGCCCGATTGAACAGGCACTCAATAGTGGAACTTGTAACGGATCTGGACGCTGATCTGGCGCGGGTCAGCGACGTGTGAGCCGCCGAAGGCGTTGCTGAGGTCGATGAAGTAGCGCGAATCGGCCAGGTTCGTCATGCTGAACTTCGCCGACCAACTCTCCCCGAAAGACTTACCTATCGCCAGATCGACCGTATTGTGAGGCGGCAGGTGGCTCGGCCCATCTCCATTGAGGAATCCCGACCCGTAGCTGTAATTCGACGAGAGCCAGGCGGTGCGTGAGAGGTTGACATCGGCGCCGATGGTGAGGGTGTCACGTTGATCGTGGTCGAGGTAGAAAAAGCTTTGTTCCGGCGGCGAGAAATCGGTGAGGCCGCCGGTTATGGCTCCGTACCCTTCGACGGATTGATGCGAATAGGCGAGGTGAAAATTGGCATGGCCTGCGATCGTTGGCGAGTGCAACGTCACCTCCTCGCCTCGAATGCGCACGCGATCAATCGCGAGGGGGAAGAAGATGTTGGAGTTGCCCAAGGCATCGTGGTCGAAGAAGTTTCGAGCGCCGGTGCGGAAGGTGTCCGCATCCAGTGTCCATCCGCGGACAGGAATGGTGATACCGAACTCGTGCTGCTCGTCGCGCTCGCCTCGCAGCATAAGAAAGCCTGCGCCCTGCTCGGCCACAAGTTCAAGCAGCGGACCGGCAATGGTCGTAAGCGGCGGCGGCTGGTAGAAGCGGCTATAGGAGGCGCGCAGTACCCACGAAAGTTTCGGAATTCGCAGCGCAGCGCCGAGTCGAGGGCTCGCCGCGTTTTCGCTGATTGCCCCTGCGAAGTGCGTAAGACGAACGCCTCCGTTGAGTGTCAGCCAGTTGAAAGCCTTGAACTGATCTTCCATAAAAAGAGCTTCGAGGTTGCCGCCAGAAACATTGCGCTGGCGAAATATGTTGCCGGTACCATCATTCGCCACAACTCCAAACAACTGGTTGTCATGCTGCCCAAATGCGTAGAGCCCTGTCTTGGCGTTGTTTCGGCCCTTGATGTAACCAAGCGACATCTGGCCGCCAGCATAGGTTGAGGCGCGATTGTCGGTCGCGCTGGGGATATCATTGGGACCGCCTTCGAAAGCCGCGCGATTGAAATGAAAGAAAGGCGAGATAGTGAAGATGACTGACGATCCGAACGGATGGAGATAAGTAAGAATGCCGAGCGCGTCCTGTTCGCGATCGCGGCCGTCGCGCAGATCAGGTTGGCCGGGATCGTATGGAACCTGGAAGAAATCAGAGCGAACCGATCCGACCAGGCGCCACTGGTCACCGGAATGCGTGTTGTACGTCAGAGAGGTGAAGGCGCCGCCACCAGCGCCCTGGTCGTGAACGTTTTTGGGTGTAGGCGTTTCAAGCGCATGATCGGTGCGGTTGGCGTTAATGCTGGCGTAGTAAGCGAACTGGTCAGTGTGGCTGCCAATGCTGAACTGGTCGTCGGTTTGGTTAAAGTTGCCGTAGCTCATCAGCAACTCGGCTTCATTGTTTCGCTCGAAGCCGGAACGTGGAGCGACATTGAAGACGCCATAGGTGCGGTCCCCGTAGTCGGCCATCATGCCGCCGCGCTGGATTTCGACGAGATCGACGTCTTTGGGATCGAATTGAGGGCCGACGTTGCTGGCGATGTTGGTATTCGGCACGGGTACGCCGTCGATAGCCCACGTGACCTGATGTCCGCCGCGGATGTGAAGCTGGTCGTGAACCATAACGGCGCCGGGAACGGTGTCGGTGACAAATGCCAGGCTATTGGTGCGATCGGCGCCAGGAAGACGATTGATGATGGCTTGCGGAATGTTCGTCTGAGATGTGGACGAGGTCGGATCGATCTGCGGCGGCGCGGCGAAAACACTTACCGACTCCTGAACCGACGGAAGTTCCATTGGCACGTGCACTTCCTGGATGCGGTCGGAAATTGACGCCACGAAGACCTCGGCCGGAGCAAAGCCCGGAGCGGAAATCTCGAGCCGATATCGACCGATGGGGACAGCGAGAAACTGGACGACGCCATCTGAATTTGTCTTCGCGGTGGTGAACCAGGCGGAATTTTCGCTCTGGAGCTTGACCTGGGCGTCGGCGATTCCGCGATGTTGCGGATCATGCACGATGGCCCGCACCGTACCGAACAGACTGGCGTAGGCCGCGACGGAATACATCAGGAAAACGAGCACAACAAGATATCTGCGAAGCATTCTCACCCCACGGAGACGTTCTTCATTCGTGGTCCTTCGTTCCTCGTGAAAGACAAACCGTGAGGAGCGCGAAGGAAACACGAAGATGAATAGCTGGATTCGAGCTAAAGGGCGAATGCCGGGGGCCCGCGATTGTCGAGCGCAGTTGCGGACTGTGAGAGGGCGCTACCGGAGTCGTTCGCTACCGCGGGTTGCTGCGGGAGGAATTGGTTTCCAGCCGCTGATGCGGGTGCCATGAAGAGCTTGATTGTGTGCGTCAGGATGGAGGTCGGGAACCGAAAAGGGCAATAGACCGGATTATGGAAAGCTGTTTGGGCGACGCCAGTATTTTGGCCGTCGGCCGAACCCATTATTGCGCAGTGGTGGGCGCCACTCCGGCGGCAGCACGCGGGTAGCGCAACGTTAGAACTCGCCAGAAGCGGGACTGCGTAAAACGCGAGCAGCAGGAGGACTTGCGAGATGGCGGTGGAACGTCGCATCTATACTTAGCTTAACTGCTCGTGGCCGCGAGAAACTCCGGGAACGAAAAAGTTTACATCATCACAGGCCTGCGTGACGCCTGCTACACGATTCGAGTACACTGGCCCGCCATGAGATTCTCGCCAATCTGCGCCATCGTCCTGATTGCTACCGCAACCTCCGCCGTCCTGTCTGCCACGGTTGAAGAGCAACCGCCGAAACCATCCACCAGTGCGATCGCAGTATTTCTTGGACATTGGGAGGGGCGCGGGACCTTTTACGACACGAAGCTCAGCAAGGCCGGCACGGTGAAGTCGAAGGGCGACTGCGAGTGGTCTCCACAGCGGGGTTACATGATTTGCGAGCAAACAATAATAGAGGATCCTGGTGGAACGCACGGTCAGCTCACAGTCTTCGCACCCATGGAGAAGCCTGACGAGGTCCGTTACGCCACACTCAATGGTGCGGCCGCTCCGACTTCCGGCGTAGTTTCAATTCATGGCAATGCGTGGACGTTTTCCGGCGAGCACACTCGGGACGGAGTTACCACCAAGATTCGGACGACGAATACATTTGAAGGCGATCGGGAAAAGTTTCAGGTGGAGTATTCGCAGGACGGCGGTGCCCATTGGACGACGATGCTGGATGGAGAACAGCATCGGGTGAAATAGCGGGTTCCGAATCCACCACGAAGACACGAACTCGCTCAGATTAGAACAAAAAATAACGGGAGCGCGAAGGCTCCCGTCACCGCCGGCCTTATGCCGGCGCTAGCTTTCAATTCATTGCAGGTAAACCGGCTGATCCAGCTTAAAGTTCAGCACGGTTTCTGCGGGGACGTTGATCTCGTGCCCGCGGGTTAGCACCTGCGCGCCCGCGCCGCCCGCGCCGCCAAGCACTGCGCCGATGGCCGCACCCTTACCGCCGCCGGCTAGAGCGCCAATCACTGCGCCTGCCAATGCGCCGCCGCCAACGTATTTTCCGGTGCGCTTGTTCACGCCGATGCCACCGTTGTTGCTCTGCCCGTTGACGGTGTTGCTCTGCACGTAGTAGTTGTGACCGTTCACGTCAACGGAGTTCAACGCAAGCGCAAGGTCCTTGTTGTTGTTGTTATTCGGATTCGTATCCACGATGATCAACTGCGCCGGAGCGCCGCGCGGGATCATGACCTGCCCGTTAGGCCCCATCACGTCACTGGCGATTTCCGCCTGGTAGGTTGTGCCGGCAGTTGCGTTCTGCGCCTGGATGTTCTGGTCGGCACGAATTGACAACTGCGTACCGGCGGGAAGCACCAGGCCGCCGTTCTCGTACTGCGGATATCCATTTGTGGAGCTGGTTTGCGCATTGGGATACTCCGAATTCGGATACTGCGAATTCGGGTACTGCGCGTTCTGATCATTATCATTATCATTCTGCGGATATCCGTTGTTGTTCTGCGGATACTGCGCATTGGGATTGTTGTTCTGCGGATAGCTCGGTGTTGGATATTCCTGGTTCTGCGCTACGGCACTCGTCGCGAAGGTCATCATCGCGAGCGCTCCGCCAAGAAGAAGGTTTCTGAGATTCATGTATCCTCCCACACGGGTTAAATCAGCATCGTGCCGTGGCCAGTCCGGCAGCGCTGGAAAAGTTATTTTCTTGCGTCTTGTGTTTGGATGAGATTGCGGACGCCGCTGTTGGCCGGGGAAGGCATCCGCCAAAGGATGCAACCTATTGGCACTCAGATACTTACAGGTTTTCGCAAGATGACCGGAGCGGGACTAAACTGGTGGGGTGATCGCGATGATGAGAACGTTGAAACTCGCAGTTCTCGTGCTGGTACCAGCGGTTCTTGCTGCCCAGAGCACGCCCGAGTCGCAGCAGGAGAGAGCCGCTCTTGAAAAGGGGCAGAACGTCCTAGTCTCGACGTTCGACAAGAGCCTGCCGAGAGTCAGCCTCAAGTTCTTTCTCGAGAGCGAGAGCGACGGCGCGAAGATCGCATGGGAAGTTAACGATTGCGGTGAGCAGACCGGCAACCCCGCGGATCGCGGTTCCGAGATTCCGATCTGTGTAGAGGCAAATTTCGACACCGAAGACGGACGAACGGTGGACGTGATGGTTGCCGTCGGAAGTTTAAAAAAAGGAATCGTAGGGCCGCCGGCGCTGTTCAATTCAACGATTACAGATGAAAAAGGCGTTGCGCATTCGGTGAAGCTGATCGAACTACCCGCGAAGATTCACCGCAATGGCAAGTGGCTCCCGAGACGCCATCCGCGGGACCTGCCGCGGCAAGGGGTCGGTACGTATGGGGGGGTTTTGTCACTGAGAAGCAGATATCTCGCTTAGCTCGTGATCACAGCGGAAGGACGCAGCGTAAAAACAAAGGCACGAAGCTTCCCAACTTCGTGCCCGCTTGCTTCGTGTATTGGAAGTGAGGCAGTGCTCGCGAAAAGGGACCGCCGACGCCACCCTCCCCCGAAAGTAGCGTCGTCGATCCCATTTGCCTGGCATAGCGTAACGGGTGCGGTTGCCCACTCCCTTACTACGCCAGCACCGACTCACACATGATAGTGCGAAAAGCTGTGGATACGTTTCAAATATTTGTGAATATTTCTGTTGTGTTTTTCCACACTCCGTTCACGACCCGACGTAAAGCTGGAAGGCGCCCCAGTAAAAGGGGCGGCGGTAGACGGACTGGGAGTGCAGCATGTCGAGTTTGGCGTGCCGCAGAGCGGTGGCGGGATCCTCGCCATTACCGATATTCCTGTAAAGATTGTCCATTAGCTGCGGTGTTGACGCATCGTTCACCTCCCAGAGGGCGGCGATCACGTTGTGGGCCCCGGCGCGCAGGAAAGCCCAGGACAGCCCGACGAGGCCCTCGCCCGAGTAAGACCGGTTCCCCGCCCCGTAACATGCCGAAATGGTTACCAGCTCGGCCTTGAGCGGCTGCTGCATGATGTCGCGGGCGTAGAGTTTGTAGGCGTCGCCCTGCTTGGAAAGGATAATGGACGAGTCGAGCGGGCTGAGGCGGCTGGCGGTGGCGTGGGCTACGAAATGGATATATGTGAATTCGCCTGGTTTTGCCGCGTCGTAGGCCGAGGGGACGGCGGCTTTGCCCTCGATCACCGTTCTTTCATTCGCGGGAAAGTAGTTTTCGACCTTCTGGACCTCGGCTTTGGCTTGCGAGAGCTCGGGGAAATCGGTGCCGGCGTAATTGGGGGCTCCGATGAGAAGCATCGTGCCATCGTGCGAATGGGCCATCGTGCCATTGTGGGTCGAGGCGCTGAGCAGGGCGATGGAACTGGCGCTGGAGATTGTCGCGTCTTCGATCCAGTAGTGGGGTTGCGGGGTCGGGACCATCAGGGTTTCGAAGTTGAGGTTTACGAGGCTTCCGTCGGGGATGACGATGACGCGAGGGGAATGCAGGTCCCTCGACTCCGCGGCCTGCCGGCCGCTCCGCTCGGGATGACGATTCATACCAGTAATTAGTTTTTCGGCGGGCGCGACGAGCATCTGGTAGAGCTTTTCGCCGGCGCCGGAGTCGCGGGCCTGGCTGGGGCCGAGCAGGGCTTTGCGGTATTCGTCGACGGCGGCGTCGATCTCCTTCTGCGGCGGCAGAGGAAAGAGCTGGACGCGCGTAGGCGTGACCACCCACAGGTACGAGCGCTCGGGTTTGAGCCAATACGATAGCACCACCGAGTTCAGACGGCGGGCATTCTCCTCGGGGTGGAAGGCCGATTCGCGAAGCTGGACGGGTATTTTGAGGCCATCGGCGAGAGTTCGCGCGCGACTGTGCTCGGCGACGGCCAGCGCCTCGCGCTCGCGATGATGGCTGATGAGGAAATCGATGTAGTCGTTGTAGAACTGGGTTGCAGTGTTGAGGAATGAAAGACGCTGTTCGTCACTCGTAATCGCGGAACGCGCTTTGTCGATCGTCTCCAGCCCCTTCCTATACTGGAGGTATGCGACGGAATCCCTGCCCTCAGTAGCATAAAGTGCGGCTAAATACGATTCTGCTTCCCATCGAAGCCAGAGATCGCCCCCGGAACCGGAGATAACTTTTCGAAAGAGTCTAGTCGCCTCGGGATACTGCTTGCGACCGAAGGCGATGCGGGCAGAGTTCAGAACGGGCCAGTGGTCGGATTCGTTGCCGATTTCGTGTTGCAGTCGAATTGCTTCCTGGTTGTGCTTTTCGGAAGAATCGAGATCCCCGGTTTCCAGCTCCACAAGCGCGATATTACTAAGAGCATCTTTAGCACCAGTCCTATCTCCTAGAGAGCGAGCCAAGTCGAGCGACTGCCGATAGTATGCGGATGCGCGCGCATAATCGTGCTGTTCCGCGTAAATGAGACCAATATTATTGAGCCATCGAAAACGGTCGGAAACGGCACCGAGCTTTGCGGAGACAGCTTCAGCCTGTGTGTAGTCGTCCAAAGCGCGATCAAAATCGCCGAGGCTGTAATAGCACCACCCAAGGTTGCCCAAGGTCTTACCCACAATCATTTCGTTGTGCAACTCATTCGCGCCGGCTTGAGCTAACGAAAACCAATCGATAGCCTCCCCCCATTTCTGCTGATGGAGGGCGACAAAGCCGAGGTTCCCAAGGGCACTTATTTCCTGAAAACGCCTCTTCTGCTGCCGTGCTGATTTCAATGCGATGCCATACAAGTTGATCGCGTCTTGATATTTTCCCAGTAAAGAGGCCAATGAACCTTGGGCCATCGCAACCTCTCCCATGAGGTCCGGTCGTTTTGCTTTTGCCAACTGCTCGGCGTCGGCCAGCTCTGCCGCCGACTCAGTAAAGTTCTGGAGGCGATAGTTGGCCATTGCGCGAAATATCTTGCGGCGAATGATTACGTCTTCGAGGTTATCCGACCCAGGCGCGGGATCTTTCAGTAGCGCGAGAACATCTTTTGACCTGCCCTGCCAGATAAGTACTTCTGCTTCCAGAACACGGAAGCGTTCCGACCAGTCAGGTTGGCTCTTCGAATACTTTGCGGCACCGGATTGCGCGGCCCCGAGCGCCTGGACCAATTCCCCGCGTTCAAGCTGGAGGCGAGCTTTCTCGAACTCATCTCGCTCTAATAAAGAACCCTGGCGGGTACAGCCCACCAGGGTCAAAAACAGAGAAATTGCTAGTGCTATTACGGAAATTGTGTTCCGTTTCCCGAGCCGCCGCCGAGGTCCAGTGTTCCTGCCACGGGTGATCCGAGTTCGAGGCGCATCATCCTGACCTGTCTGGTGGAGTCCGCCAGGTAGACTTCCCCGAGATAGATAGTGCCGAATCCGGGGACATAGAGGCTCTGCTGATCTGTCGCAGGTTTTGCGTTCGGGTGTGTGAGCTTCTTGATCAGCGAACACCGCATCTTCCCTGGCCGGACGGATTTCCTGACGTTCGGGCTGTTTCCGTACTTCTTATCGAACTCTGCGTAGGTTTGCGCATCGTTCAGGCATGTGTCCAGAACAATGTTTACCGGCGCGCCCTTGATTACAAGATTTTTGAAGCTGCTGTCGATCTGAACCGTGGCTTCGCAGGCAGCGCCGGTGTGGCGTGTCGTGATGCTCATCTCGAGGCCATCGGCGGTAATAATGGTCTCACCGGTGACTTCATCCTGGATGATCAGGCCGTTGATGCTGGTCGAGATTTTCGTATTATAGACGCCATTCCCATCCTTACTGCCGGAAACTTCCGCGACAGCACTGGCGATGGTGATGCGCGGCAGATCATAACAGTATCCATTGACCTGCGCGCGGTGGTGACCACCAGTGAGTGGCAACGACACGCCCGCGACGGTTTCAACCACTCTCTGCTCGGGCCGTGTGATGAACCCACCCAATATGCTTGCTTGTGCGTGATAAAGGAATGTAGGTTGCATGGATTGCATCTCTCCCCCAGAACCTCAGAATTGAAAGAATGGATGTGTCCCGAAGAGCTACCCACCCTGGCCAAAGGAGGGCTAGGATGGGGCACCCAAAACCTGTTCTCGAAACGAACTTACTTTCTACGCAACACGAAGGGATGTCGAGCGATTTCTTGTGCGCCGCTGGAATCGGCCTTGTGGCCCCGGATCACCAGGTCGTACTGGCCCTCGTTGAGCAGGGCACCGGGAATGAGCAACTGCACGGTGTTCTGCGTCTGCGCGGTGGAAATCGGTACGGAGAATTTCAGGGCGCCGGACTGGCTGAGGATGTCGGCGCTGTATCGGGTGAAGCTGGAGTCGCTTGGAATATCGACGTAAAGTCCAAAGGGAGTGTTGGCCGGAACCGTGACTTCCAGCGCGCCCGCGGCGCCGCGCGATCCGGCCGCAACCAAAGAGAACGATGGCAGGGCCTCCGCCTTGGTGAGAGCCTGATTGTGCAGTTGCGGGATCTGCACGAAATTCTGGTAGCCAACGGTGGCAAGCAACAGTGCAATGGCTGCAAGGGAATAGGCAGGGCGCCACCAGTTCAGAAACCCAGCCGTCTCGCGAGCCGGCGACTTCTTCTGGTCCGGAGCCGTGCGCAGGGCTTCGCGGACGTTGTCGACGAGGATGGCGGTGGCTTTCACGTCGGCCGCGCACTCTTCACAATCGAAAAAGTGCTCCTCGAAGGCGTCGCGCTCGGTCCCTGCCAGCTCTCCCAGGAAATACTTCTCAGCCGCGTGGGTCTTCACCGCTTCAATATGATCCATACGTCTTCCATGACTTCCGCCCTGTGGCATCCGCGATTACCTCGCGACGGGGCACCTCGGGCGCTTCAATTCAGCTCATTCCACGTTGGGTTGTGACACCAGGCGGCCCAACGTTTCGTTGAATCTTCATAATCCGGCCTGGATTACCGGGCGCGGGCCCGGTGTTTGTTCTGCTCATATAGAGCCCGGAACTGTAACTTGGCCCGGTGTAACAGAACTCTCAGGTAGTCGCGATCGACCCCAAACTCGCGGCAGACCTGGTCTTTGTCCAACTCGTCTAGAAAAGTGGCTTTCAGGAGCCGGCGGTCACGATCCGGCATCTTAGCCATTACTCTGTTGACCTGCTTTTTGGCCTCTTCCGAGACCAGCGAGCGGTCCATGTCGATGTTCTTGTCTGGCGGATCGAAACCTTCTTCGAAGCCCGAGGCGCGGATCGAGGAGCGGTATTGCTCCATGATGACGTTGTTGCAGACGGAGTTAACAAACGCTCCGAGGCGCTCGGACTGGCGAAGTCCACTGTCCTTCTGCAGTGTGGCCAGGACGCGGACGAAAGTCTCCTGGCGAATGTCGTCGATGACATGCGGCGGGAAAAATCGCGCACGCAATTTGATCGCCAGCAGCTCGGAGAAATAAGCAATGAAATGCTGCTGGGTGGGAGGATCGCCCTCACGCAGCCGCTGCACATAATCGTTGTCGAATGTGTACAGCTCCAAGAGCGCTCTCCCGCGATTGAGGTTCGTAAAAGTATAACTGGAAAGGCTTTCCGGCCAAAGTAGAACTACAGTGACTGGTCAGCGGTAGCTGGTAGTCCGGCTTCACCAGCCACCAATCACAAGTCACCAGCCACATTTCCTGTTTTTGAAACGCTTTCCCCTTCCACTTCACTAACCAGCGTTCATCCGAGTCCGAGTCAGGGGGAGCAATGTCTGGGAAGCGCGTGATGGTGGTTTGTGAGCAGCCGACGTTTCGGGAAGAGCTCGCGAAGTTGATCGAGGACCACGGGCTGGAGTCGTATCCGGCGGCCGATGGGATCGATGCACTGCGGCAGATCTACCATGTACGGCCCCGGGTAATCGTCAGCGATGCTGCGCTGTCTCGGCTCTCCGGGTTCGAGTTCCTGCCGTTTGTGCGGCGGCGATTTCCCAAGGTCGGGGTAATTGCGGTCGCCGACGAGGCCGAGAGTCGCGAGGAAAAGCCGGTAGCCGACCTTCTTGTGCCGAAAAGTCCATGGAACCCGGAGGGGTTCATCGCTCACGTCCGGCGAATGCTGGCGCAGTGGCCGCTGCGTGTAGAACAGGAGTCTGATTGTGCGTAACGTTGTGTCATCCGCGATCCAGGAATTGTTGTCGTTCACGCCGGGACACTGCCATGCGTGCCACGAGCTTCATGAAGAATTGAAGGCGGCATTGATGCAGTATCTGCTATCGAGTACGAACCTGTACGCTCACGGACTGGAGACCGGCGCGATTCAAATGAATGCAGTCGAAGTCCGGTTGACGGATGCCCTGGCGGAATTCCATGCGCATCGGCTGGATACACATTTTATGAGCTACTTCACGGTTTCGCGGATGGAGATGGCAGTTCGGAATGCGAGTTGAGAAGCGCCTGCGGAACTGACAATCGGAAAGCTTGCGTAGTTAACGAAAAATGAAAAGTCCTACCTCTTGGGAGTCTTTCCCAAGACTTTCGCCGCCTCTGAACGCCATGTCAGAGGCGGCTTTTTTGTCTCTCATCAAGGTAGGCTGTGGAAAGTACAGGGCGCATCGGTCGGCTGTGCCGGTGGCGTGGGCGCACTCTGATTGGGCAAGTTGGTGAAGTCGAAGAACTCCGACATGTCCGGTTGCGCCGCATCACGTGCGGTCAGGTTTGGGAGATTGAAGCGCTTCTCAATGAACTTCAGGATCGCCGTGTAATCCATGACGGTGTGCGAGACGTAGCCCTTCTTCGCGAATGGCGAAACGACAATCAGAGGGACCCGGAAACCTGTCCGCGAATAATCGTCGACATCATCCGTGGGGGAGAGCATCGGTCGGATCGAATCGGGATTGACGGCCGACTGCGGTGGAACGTGATCGTAGTTGCCACCCCCTTCGTCATACGTGAGTATGAAGGCCGAACTGCTCCACGATGAGCTGTTCATCAACGAATTGATGATCTTGGCTACATAGGCAGCGCCCTTCTGGATATTCGAGTTGGGATGCTCATCAAGCGAACTGGTCCCGCCGGTGTCATTCGTCTCTACGCCGGTTTCGATGAAGGCGACGTCGGGCAGACTATTGTTGGCAACATCCGTGTAGTACTGGTCGATGGATGCAATGTGGTCCTTGTGCTCGCCATAGAACGGACTGAAGAACCCGAGATACGTGTTGCCGGAAGTCTCGTAAATCTTCCAGGACTTCCCCGCATCCTGCAGGAGGCTGAAGATGGTGGGTTCCGAGAACGTCATCCCCGACGGCACATCATTGACGACGCCGAGAGCGGACCCGGCAAGATTAGCGATCCGGTTTGCCGGAGTGCGCGAAAGGATTGGCGAGAACCATCGATCCGATGTCGCAAACTGCGTCGCCATAAAGTAGTAATACGGCAGCTCACGATTGGTGTAGTAGCCGATGGCACGAAGCCCGGCAGTATCCGAATAGCTGTAACCCGCCTGGTTCTGATCGATCGCATAGTTAGCGGCGGAGTAGACGAAGCCGTCCATGGGGCCGGTCTTTGAGAGCGGGTTGTAGCGATTTACGTCCCGGCGACTGGCGTTCCACGCCGGGGTCAGGCTTTCGACGCAGACCGTGTTGAAATGGTACGGTTGAACCTGGGTGGTTCCGTCATAGCTGGGATTGCTCGCGTCCGCCGGGATCCCGTCGACATCGGCTCCAAGTCCATGAGCCTGACGGTAGTCGTTCAGCTTTCCGAAATAATTATCAAAAGAGCGATTCTCCTGGAGCATCCAGACGATGTGCTTGATTTCCGTGATGCTACCGTTACCGGGGGGAGTATTAGTCCCGCCGCCATTGCCGCCGGTGTTCCCGCCTCCGGAGTTGTTGCTGGTTGTGGTATTGCCCCCGCAGGCGGTCAAAACAGCAAGCAAAGCTATTGCCAAACAGAGCCTGAGTGTTCTCATTTTCACCTGCTGCGAAGTGAGCCGCTCGTCTTGAGATGGGTTCGCGTTGAGCCGTGTTGTCCCGGGCGAGGAGGTTCTCGCTTAAGCTCAGAACTCCTGAATTTTCAGTCCGTTGGAATGGTTATCGGCGGGCATTGGTAGTCAACACCGCACCGCAGAGATCAGAGTTGCCCCTGGGTCGCTGCGCGCTATTACAATGCCAAACGCCAAATGTCTCATGCCCTGCACATCAGGAGAAGTTCCGTGAACTGGAAAACGTGGCTGTTCGATTCGAGTGCGCCCAAGGCTGTTTTGCTCGTTCGCTTGTTGGTCGGCGTGGTGTTTCTTTCAGAAGGCATCCAGAAGTTCCTTTATCCGGCGACACTAGGCGTGGGGCGATTTGCAAAGATCGGTATTCCCTTTCCGCAATACTCGGCACCGTTTGTGGGGGGAGTGGAATGTGTCTGTGGAGTGCTCGTCATTGTGGGGCTGCTGACGAGGCTTGCGGCGATTCCGCTGCTGGCTACCATCTCGGTGGCGCTTGCGACGACGAAAGTGCCTATGCTGATCAGAAGCGCGTTCTGGGCAGCCATGCACGAGGCGCGCACAGATATCTGCATGTTCTTAGGAGCGATTTTCCTGATTGCGGTCGGCGCAGGGCCTCTGTCGATGGACGCAAAACTCTCAAACGGCAGCTCTGGAATTGATAGAAGAAGTGCAACGAGTGGACGATAAATGCGCCTAACAATCGTACAGGCAGGTGAGAAAGTACTGCGCGAAACTGCGCGGCCATTGACGAAAGAAGAGATCCTCGGCGATGAAATCCAGCGACTAATCGCCGACATGCGGGACACGATGCGAGATGCACCAGGCGTGGGACTCGCAGCACCACAAGTGGGCATCCCGCTGCAACTTGCCGTCATTGAAGACCGTGAGGAATACCAGAGGGACTCGCGTCCCGAACAGATTGCGGAACGGGAGCGCAGGCCGGTTCCCTTTCATGTCATCGTCAATCCGACAATAACGCCGGCGATCGATACCCGGGCAGAGTTCCAGGAGGGCTGCCTGAGCGTGGCGGGTTTCGTCGCCGTGGTTCCCCGCTGGCGCCAGGTGCGAGTGGAGTGCCTGAACGAACGGGGCGAACCGCGCATCATAGAGGCTTCCGGTTGGTATGCCCGTATCCTCCAGCACGAAATTGACCATCTCCAGGGAATGCTCTACGTTGACCGAATGCTGAGCCGCACTTTCATGACCACCGACAACTATGCGCAGCATTGGAAAAACAAAACCATCGACGAGATACGTAGCGATCTACGGGCGAATTAGTTTCCAGTGGTATGGCGCACAATGGGAGTCTGTCGATGGATAAGGTTGAGGGTCTCTTTGGCAACTTTGTCCTCCATAAGGCATCGATGGCTACATTGGCAAGATGTTTCGGGTAGTCTGAAAGCCCCCGTGAGTCGCCGTTTTCCACTACGCATGGGATTGCCGATTCCGGCGAGTTGTGCTTGAATCTTTATGAGTTCCATGCCGGGTTGTGGTGGCATGGGTAAGAATCACAAACAATCCCCGCGCCTGGGCGCGTGCGTTTTGTTTTCGTGAATTTCCTGAAGTGCAATTTCGTTGTGAGGTGTGGCGGTAAGCACTGCATTCGGTTCCGCTCAACACAACACCTGTCTCCCTCCTACTCTGTTTGTCCCGTTATGCCGAGACCGCAACTTAATAGCAGCCAGTCTCATCGCTCGAGAGGTCTCGGATCGTCCTCCACCGTTCCCGAAGCAGCGTCACCTCGTTTTGCATTCGGGTCCTCTTGCAGTTTGGAAGCAATTTCGATTCACTTCCTTGTCCCACTTTCAAAGTTAAAACGATTTTTGCGAAAGGAAGCACGAGATGGCTGTCACTCGAATCGACTTCCCAATCGAGGGATTACAACCGGCGCAATCTGAAGCCGATATCCAGAAACTAGTTGAGGCCGAGCGCCTTCGCCTCGAAAAAGAGTTAGGACTGGGATCGCAAGCCCCGAGACATTTTCATCGTCCCGTAGAACGTCCGTTCACGGCCGAGGAGCGCGGCAAGATCACAATCCTGTTTGGTGGACTTTCGCTGAAGCACGAAAAAGTGATTCACGCGGTATTCGAGGGCTGCGGTTATCGCTGCGAGATTCTGCCGACAGCGAATGTCGCAGCGTTCCAGTTGGGCAAGGAATACGGCAATAACGGCCAGTGCAATCCGACATATTTCACGGTCGGCAACCTGGTGCAGTACCTGCAAGGGCTCGAGGCGCGCGGTGTGTCGAGGCAGGAGATCATCGACAATTACGTGTTCTTCACCGCCGGATCGTGTGGTCCTTGCCGGTTCGGAATGTATGAGTCCGAGTATCGCCTCGCCTTGCAGAATGCCGGCTACGACGGGTTCCGCGTGCTGCTCTTCCAGCAGAACGACGGCCTGAAGGCCGCCTCCGGAGAGGCCGGATTGAAGTTCACTGTCGACTTCGGCATGGGGATGTTCAATGCGCTGAACCTCGGCGACATCATGAACGAAATGGCGTATCGCGTGCGTCCGTATGAGGCGAACCCCGGCCAGGCGAACGAGAAATTCACCGAAGCAATGGACGAGATCTGCCGGCTGCTGAGCAAGCGCACGCCCTATGAATTCTCGGACCGGACGCCGAGGTTCATTGCGAATCGATTACCGAATAAGAAGTCGAAGGGCTACATCGTCGCGAACTCGCTCGGGAAAGTTTGGGATCACCTATATGGGCCTCAGTCGAAACAGGCGTATCGGCGAGCACATGACATCCTCGGCGAAATCGAGGTCGATCGTCTGAAAGTGAAGCCGGTGGTGAAGATCATCGGCGAGTTCTGGGCGCAGATTACCGAGGGGGACGGCAACTTCCATATGTTCGACTTCCTGGAGCGCGAGGGTGCTCAGGTGCTCGTCGAGCCGATCGGCACCTGGGTGATGTACATGCTGTACCAGGTGAAAGAGAAGGCCGCGTTCCGCAAGAAACTCGACGCTCCGCATAAAAACGTTGAGTGGTACCAGTTCAACCAGCGACTGGCAAACGAGATGGCATTCCGGAAGAAATGGCTGTCGTTCACCTTTGGCGAAATGTTCTATGAGCGTCAGTACAGCCGCACGGTGGAGGCGCTGGGCAACATTGCGCATCACCTTGTGTCGCAGAAGGAACTCGCCAAGCTGGCACATCCTTTCTACAACCAGTTCGCGCGCGGCGGCGAAGGACACCTCGAGGTCGGCAAGAACGTCTACTACACCCAGAACAGACTGGCTCACATGGTGCTGGCGCTGAAGCCCTTCGGATGCATGCCGTCATCGCAGTCCGACGGAGTTCAGTCGGGCGTCGCAAATCACTTCAAAGAGATGATTTTCTTGCCGATCGAAACTTCCGGCGAGGGCGAGATCAACGCGCATAGCAGGGTACAAATGGCGCTCGGGGAAGCGAAGGTCAAGGCCCGCATGGAATTCGAAGACGTACTGAAGTCGACCGGTAAGTCGGTTGATGATATCCGCGGCTACGTCGCCGAGCATGCCGAGCTGCGCAGGCTGTTTTATCCCGTTCCAGAACGAAAGGGCGTAACCGGCGTTGCAGCCAATTTCGTCCTGCACGTCAATGACCTGATGAACGGGAAATCGCGTATCCGGCACGTGCCGGAACCGGAGAACGCACTGGCAACCGCTTAGCCCGACAGCCATTCGGACTTTCCGGCTCGCTATGCGGGCGGAAGGTCATGGGCCCGAGGAGAAAATGGAAGCGCAACACAATCAGACTCCATCAACGACACCACCATTTCGGCTGGATGTTTCGTTGCACGATCTGCTGACGAAACCGCAGGAGCGTTCGGCCGTTCCGCCCCCGCCGGGCGGAGTTCCGCAAGAGTTGCCAACGCCAGCATTCCCGCAATACAAGAAGCTGTTTGAGGCGCCGGATGAGAATTACTTTCCTAAGAATGGCAGACGACATTGGGAGCCGAAAGATATCTATCGCAGCATGAAGGGATGGATGTTCCCTTATTTCAAATCTCGGCTGCTTCCCGGCGAGTTCCACCCGATCATTGCCTATCTATTCAACGAGTGGAAATGCAACCTGGATTGCCACTACTGCTGGGCCTTTGACAACAGCGTTAAGGGAATGACCGAGGATATTGCGAAGCGCTCGATTGACTGGCTGCACGATACGGGTTGCCGCGTGCTCGCGTTGATGGGCGGCGAACCATTACTGCGGCCGGACGTTGTGCACAAGATTATCTATTACGCTGCTAAGAAGGACTTTTGGGTGTATCTGCCGACGAATGGGCGGCTGATGCGGCCCGCGGTGATCGATCGTCTTGCTGATGCTGGACTAGGAACAGTGAACCTCGCGGTCGACGCATGGGACATCAAGCCGGGATTGCCGAAGGCGATGGTACCGATCCGCTCGTTCTTCGATTACCTCGTTCGCAAACAGTACAAGTACGGATACAGCGTGTTCCTGAACATCAACATCTGCCGGAATAATCCAGAGGATGTTGTGCAACTGACGGAACTCGCACGCGATAACGGCATTGCGACCGATTATCACGTTTGCGAGTCGCCGATGACCGAACAGCCGCACTTCAAGCATCTCGAAGAGAACAAGACATTCATCCGCGAAGAGGATATGCCGGCCGTATGTGAGCTGATCGATTGGCTTGTCGAGAAGCAGCGCAGTGGCTACAAGATGGTCAACTCAGTCGAACGGCTGCTGCAGATGAAGGACTTCATCCACGGCGAACTCGACGATTGGAAGTGCCGCGCCGGCCAGAACTCGCTCATAGTTCGAGTCGACGGCACCCTCGCGCCGTGCTTCCCCATGTATTCCGCTTCGTATGACTGGGGCACGATTGAGAATCACAAACTCGAGGAGCAGCAACTGAGGAATATGAAACACAGTTGCCAGAGAGATTGCTTCTCAACCCTGAACCACATCCTGGCGTTTTGCTACAACGACGGCCGCGTGCTGCATTGGTTATTTGAGCAGGCGAAGCACGGCTTCCAGGGGGTAACCGGCAACATGCCGTCCAAGGCTCAAGGAGCTGTCTAGTGTCTGGTTCTCACACTTCCGGTTGCAGCACCCACGACTCGCGGGTCGACGTTCGGCTCGACGACCTGACGAAAAAGCCTGCGACGCAGGAGTTGCCGGCGCGAATGCTCGCCAATCCCGCGCCCGAAGGTGATTTGAATATCGCCTACATCATCGGCATGGATGTCGGCTCTACGACCGTGAAAGCTGTGGTGGTCAATGCCGGTAGCGATGAAATTTTCTGGCAGGACTACCAGCGTCACGAGACGAAGCAACCGGAGAAAACGCTCGAGTTTCTGAAGCGGATGGAGAATGAAGTCGCAGTCGCGCCGGGGAACTCGCGAGTCTTCATCACCGGCTCAGGTGGCGGGAACCTGGCGAACCTGATCGGCGCAAAGTTCGTGCAGGAGGTCACTGCCGTCGCGCTGGCAGTCGAAAAGCTGCACCCGGAAGTGAACTCGGTCATCGAACTCGGCGGGCAGGACGCCAAGATTATCGTCTTCAAAGAGGACGAATCGACGGGGCGCAAGAAGAAGATCCCGTCGATGAACGACAAGTGCGCGGGCGGCACGGGTGCCGTCATCGATAAGATCAATGCGAAGCTGAAGATCCCGGTAGATGAACTCGGCAAGCAGGGATACACGGGCATCAAGCTGCACCCCGTGGCCGGTAAGTGCGGCGTATTCGCCGAGACAGACATCAACGGCTTGCAGAAGCAGGGGATCCCACCGGATCAACTGATGGCGTCGCTCTTCGACGCCATCGTGATGCAGAACCTGACGGTGTTGACCCGAGGCCACACACTGCGACCGCACGTGCTGCTTCTCGGCGGCCCCAACAGCTTCATTCGAGGAATGCGCGAAGCCTGGCAGCAGAACATCCCGAAGACCTGGGCGGAGCGTAAGGTCGAGTTGCCCGAGGGAGCGACGCCGGAAGAGCTGATCAAAGTCCCGGGCAATGCGCAGTACTTTGCTGCAATCGGCGCAATCGAGTTCGGCAAGGACGAGGACAAAGCCGTCGGCGTGTATCACGGGACCGAATGCCTCGAAGACTATATCCTGTATGGCCGAAAAAAAGAGAAGGAGAAATCCGGCGGTCAGGGATTAAGTAACTCAGAAGAAGAACTGGCGGGATTCAAGAAGCAGTACACGGTAAAAAGGTTCGTTGGCGCCAAGTTCCAGCCCGGTACGGTTGTCGCCGGATTCGTCGGAATCGACGGCGGGTCCACTTCGACGAAAGCCGTGCTCCTGTCCGAATCCGGCGAGGTGCTCTGCAAGGCGTATCAACTTTCCAATGGTAACCCCATGCAGGACACCATCGACATGTTTACTTCTCTCCGCCGTCAGGTTGAGGAGCAGGGAGCGAAACTCGAGGTTCTCGGGATCGGTACCACTGGCTACGCCAAGGACATTTTGAAAGACGTGCTTAAGGCCGACGTCGCGCTGGTGGAAACCGTCGCGCATACAGAGTCAGCGATTCGCTTCTACAAAGATCCCGATGTGATCGTCGACGTCGGTGGGCAGGACATCAAGCTCATCGTTCTGAAAGATGGCAGGGTCAAAGATTTCAAGCTGAACACGCAGTGTTCGGCCGGAAATGGCTACTTCCTGCAAGGCACTGCCGAGTCGCTCGGCGTTAAGGTCGAGGAATACGCTGATATTGCCTTTTCCGCGGAAACGATGCCCATATTTGGCTACGGCTGCGCTGTTTTCATGCAGTCGGATATTGTCAACTTCCAGCGGCAAGGGTGGAAGTCACAGGAAATCCTCGCCGGGCTTGCGGCTGTTCTGCCGAAGAACATCTTTCTGTATGTCGCCGGCATTCCTAACTTGGCTAAGCTGGGCTCGAAGTTCATCCTGCAGGGTGGCACGCAGAAAAATCTCGCGGCGGTGAAAGCCGAGGTCGATTTCATCAATTCGCATTTTCACGACGGGGCAACTGAGCCGAGTGTGACGGTACACGAACACTGCGGCGAGTCGGGCGCTATTGGTGCCGGCGTCGAGGCCATTCGGCTGTACAAAAACGGTCAGAGAACTTCGTTCATTGGTCTCGACGCCGTCCAGAAGATAACTTACCGTACCACCCGGAACGAAGACACGCGCTGCTATTTCTGCAAGAACAACTGCCTGCGAACGTTCATCGACGTCAACGTCGGCGAGGTGAAGTCGCAGCTGCCGGTCTTCAAATCAAAAGTACCGCTGCAGGCGGGCGAGCAGCGTCTCATCATCTCTACTTGCGAAAAAGGACTGGTGGAGGACGTGAACGCAATGCGCGGAATCAAGGCCGGACTCGATGCAGTGAAGGCCGCAAACCCCAATTATGTCGAGATCGCTTCGCGCGAGGCGTTCAAGGCGCGGCAGGTACCGCTCGTAGCCGATTCAGCACCAACCAACCGGTGGTCTTCGGCGGCAAAGAAACGTGCGGAACTGATCAGTAAGCGCGCCAGCCTGCGCGTTGGCATGCCCAAGGTGCTGAACATGTATCTGTACTCCCCGATGTTCAGCTCTTACTTGCAGGCATTGGGAGTGCCGGGAGAAAACATCATCTATTCCGACTACACCAGCCACGAAATGTACAAGGCAGGGGCGGGGCGCGGCGCCATTGATCCGTGCTTCCCGTCCAAGATCGGCATCCCGCACGTCTATAACCTGATGTTCACCAAGCATGCGAAGAAGCCGCTCGATGCGATTTTCTTCCCGATGATCGACGTGCTCACGACGAAGCTCCAGAAATGCACGGGCACGAACGCCTGCCCAACCGTCACGGCAACACCGAACGCGGTCAAAGCCGCGTTCACCAAGGAAAGCGATCTCTTCAAAGAGAACGGGATCGCTTATATCGACGCGATCCTCAACCTCGCAGATCGACGACTGTTCGGATTACAGATGTTCCGGGCCTGGGAACCGGTGCTCGGCCTCTCGGAAGACGAAAACGAACGCGCTATCGACGAGGCTTTCAAAGCACAGGAAGCTTTTGAGGCCGGTCTGCAAAAGCGCGCGCGCGAAACTCTTGACAAGCTGGAGCAGGAGAACCGCATCGGAATCGTGATGCTCGGGCGCGTCTACCATCACGACCCCGGCGTTAACCACGAGATCCTCGATGAATTCCAGAAGCTCGGATACCCGGTGTTCTCGCAGAGCTATCTGCCGATTGACGACGATCTGCTCGAGCGCCTGTTCGGTGAGGAGGTGCGTGCCGGTGTGATCAGCAGCCCCCTTGATATCACCGATGTCTGGAAGAACGCATATTCGGCGAGCACGAATCAGAAGATATGGGCGGCAAAGTTCACCGCGCGGCATCCAAACCTCGTCGCGCTCGAGCTCTCCAGTTTCAAGTGCGGACACGACGCGCCAATCTACAACGTGGTAGAAGGCATCATCGAAAATTCGGGGACGCCTTACTTCTCTTTCAAGGACCTCGACGAGAACAAGCCGACCGGCTCCATCAAGATTCGCGTCGAGACTATTGACTACTTCCTGAAGCGCTATCGCGAGGACCTGGTGCGGAAGGCTGGGGCTTCCAACGAACTCAAGAAACGCATGGCGGAATATGAGCAGATGCTGCGCGCGAGGCTCGCGCAACGGCCGCATTATGACGTACCGGTCGGCGCGAAAACGGAAGACCGTAAAGTGGCGGTCGGGGACTGAAGACTATGACCTGTGCCATCGACTCAAAGAAGTTGATGTTCGAAATCTATCGCGACCCCAACCTGGAGCGCGGCTACCGCGTCGTCTACTTCACGGAACTTGGCGAGCACGAAAAAGAAGAAGAAATTGCAAGCGCCATGCGCGGCGAACATGTCTTCGACGGCTTCATCCTGCACCGGCAACGCCAGGAGGCAAAGGAGTTGATCGAGGGATTACTGGATCGTCTTAATCGCGGAGAGTCGCTGACAGCCACCGAGATCGCGGACCGGCTGAAGCCGTACATGACCTGAAGCCGGACCTATGGTCACTCGCACCGTCGTGAGATACTACTTTTGGCTGTAACGTTCCGCGGCCAATTGAATCTATTCCACAGGAGAGGTCCTCTTGAGCAATAACTTGTGGATGTTCCTGGCGATCATCGTCGGATACGTGCTGTTAACGCAGTGGCTATTGCCGAAACTCGGTGTACCAACTTGACGCACGGTTCCCCCCAGCCGCGGGTCGGCTGAAGACAAGGAAAACGTCGGCGTCTCCTGTGAGCGCAAATAAAGGGCAGATATCCTCTGCCCTCAAGCCCCGCTAAGTTGTCAATCACTCTTCCGAGATTATCTTGACTCCATTTCGGGTCTCACTCTCCCGGGACTTCGCCTGGACGGATGCAGGCTTCTGATCAAAATGGCGGACAATTACCTCGGGGCCGTAATCCTTTTCGCCCGCAACACTCCTGCGCACCGTCGTGTCGCGAACGATTGCAGGTTTGGGCCTGGATGCTGGCACGCTCTTCTCGGAGACACGCACCGGGGTTGCTGCAACGGCCGGAGCTTTGATGGAAGCGGGGCCGAATGGCACCTGTTCCTGCACCGTTGAAAGCCCCGTTCCTTTGCCAACGGGATTCGCTGGGCCAGCGTATCCGGCCAGGGTCCATCCAACGAGTGCGGCCGTCGCAAGAACCGCCGCCAATGCCGCGCCCTTGTAAATCCGTTCGCGCAGCCACAGCGGTCTAGGCCGGGCAGGGAGTTTCTGAACGTAGGCGAGCCTCAACTCGCGGTGCTTCGCCTCTCTCCGCAATGCTCGTGCGGTGAGAAAGCGCACCTTCCAACGATTCAGGCGGCCTGTGGTGGAATCACCGATCTCGACAAGGTTCTCTCTACCATTAGTGAGGCCTCGCCCGATCGTCTCCGTCACCGCCTCGAAACCGCCCACGGCTTTGCCGAGACCGCGGCCAAGTGCATGGGCTGTTCTCTCCGACGATGCCTTCGCAATCTCCGCTATCTTGACGTGACGCGTTGCAACTTCAGTACTCGTCGCCTGCACTGCAGCGACAGGCACTTCGACCCTTGGAGGCATCTCGACGACACCTTGAAATGGTACAGGTACAGAAATCTCAGCATCCTCAACCGAGGATTTTGGCGCCACGACGGGCTCGACGGCTGGCATTACCCCCGGGATGACGGTCACGTCGACTCCGAGCTGTTCGGCTTCTGACTGCGCCACGCGCAAGGCTTCGTCAAGATCGCGTCGTGTGACGGTCAACTCGAGGTCGGCTGGTTCAAGACCAGTCTCATCGGGTCGGACAAATTGAAGTGTGTAACCACTCTGCGCTAGTTGCGCAGCCAGGAAGGCGATTGCTTCGGGATCAAAACTCCGAATGCGAGCTAGTGGCATGTTGGCCCCCTGTTCCCGGGCGGGTTCGACATCCCATTTTAGACGCGCCAAAGTATGCCACAGATGGCCAGAATAGGTTGAGTTTTCGAAGGATCAATTCATTGTTGGTCGGCGAAATCCATCCCGTCAGCGTACTGCTGGCCGGCAATCTCGTTCGCATAATGCTGGACTTCCAGGTAGGCTTTCAGGATCTCGATGTGGAGCACTTCGCGTTCACGGGGATTGCGGCAGTCGGTCCGAACACAGTCTAGCGCCAAGTAGCGGTCGTGCGCCTCGACGAACCTCTGCATCAACCCCGTCATGTCTGCATTCTCTTCCCCATGGTCCCAGTTAACCATTGGGATAATCCCCTAGTTCTGTGGTTTGTCCTTAGCTGCCAAGTTCTTAGTCGGCAGAGAGCGCCGACCGCCCAACAATCCCTGCACTGTGATCGTGATGTATTCAGGTATTAACCTGAAGCTAAATAGGACGGCGTTGCTACCGTATCGACTCAAGCAACACCGCGGCGCGCTGCACCGCCTCGGTGACAGCTTTCAGTTGATCCCGAAGCCGTGGAAGGTCTTTCTGGTCAATGGCCTCGTTCACACCGGGGATGACCACTGCCGAGTACCCGGTGAACTCTCCCGGAGCGAAAATGGCATGCCGGAAAAAAGGCCGGCCGGGGAGCCCGTCCGTGAGCATTGCCCGATCCGCTTTCATCAAGCCGGCGTTGAGTGCGGCAGGATTGGCGGGAACGGTCTGCTGGAATGCCTGCAAAGATTGCCCTGCGGCCTGAAGTTTCTGCGCAGCCGCGAACGCCGGAGCGAAATCGACCTCCTTCTTCCAGCCTGCGGCTTCCGCACGCTTTTGAGCGGCCGCAAGGAAGCTGCCGATCTCTTTTCCGTACTGTTCGTAATCGAACGGCAGAACGTCCGCCTGCGACATTCGCAGTACCTGGAGTCCCATCACACGAGCCATTTCCTGCTCGTACACAAACGTAGGATCGCCGAACTTCTTAAACCACGCGAAATCATCGAACGCCGAATGGTAGACACCATATGGGCCGCCGGTGGCAATATCGGTTGATGGGACGCCGACGTGCTGCAGGAACCCTGTGTAATCCGAGCCGCTGCCGAGATCTCCGACGGGCACCTGGGCAACGGTGTCGGCAGCCGGCATCCTTCGGCGGACCGGGCTCTGGACGTCCGGATTCTGAGCGGCAATGCGCCGCGCGGCGTCGGCTTGCGCTTTCCAATCGTCGAAAACTGTGCCGCCTTTTGGACTGGGAACGGCCTTCGTGACATCGCGAACGAATTGCTTCAGGCTTGGGACTGCCGATGCTCCGAAATTCGGCCCGCTGACCGCTGCATCCATGTTGAAATACGCGACGGCTTTGTCGAGATCATTGGCGTACTGCTCGACGTATTCGGTGGAGCCGACAAGGCCCTCCTCTTCTCCATCCCAACTGGCGAAGACCAACGTCCGTTTCGGCTTCCATCCAGACTTCAACAGGCTGCCGATTCCATGTACCGTCTCCAGCATTGCAGCGGTACCGCTGCCGGGATCTACGGCGCCGAAAACCCATGCATCGCGATGATTTCCGCTCATCACCCACTCATCCGGAACCTCACTCCCGCGCACCGTGCCGATTACGTTCCAGATGGTGCGGTACTGGTAATCCATCTTGAGAACCATGTGCACGCGCACCGGACCGGGGCCGACGTGATACGTGAACGGCAGTCCACCCTGCCAGTCGCGCGGGGTTTCAGGTCCGCCAAGATTCTCAAGGATGGGCCGCGCGTCACCGTAGGAAATCGGCGTCGTCGGGATCTTCGGCATCGCGACGGCCTTGTCTGGTGGAACTCGCTGCGACATCGGCAACGACGGAACGGAAGCGATACCAGGCGTAGTGACGTCGCCAGGGTATTCGAACATGTACTCAATCGAGCCGCGCTGGACGCCGGTTTCCGGACAGTAGGGTCCCTTGGGGTAGACATCGCCCCGGAAGTAGCCGTCGTCAATCGGGTCAGAGTATATGATGACCCCGGCAGCACCTGCGCGTTGCGCGATGAAGGATTTCACTCCACGGAAGTTTTCGCCGTAACGGACAAGAACGATCTTACCTCGCACGTCTATGCCCATCTGCTTGAGCTTGTCGAAGTCTTCCGGGCGACCATAGTTGGCGTAGACGACTTCGCGGTCGACGTCGCCCGAGGGTGAACTTCCTGAGAACGGAATCACGATGCGGGGATCGACCTGGTAAGGATCCTTCGCCACGTGCTCACGGCTGGGCGCGCGAAGATGAATTCCCGGAGGACTCGTGATGGATACGCGCACCTCGATCGGGTAGTTCATCCAGACCTTGTATTCGTCGATTCGCGTTTCGAGCCCGGCTTCCCGAAACTTCTCGGCAACGTACTCGGCGGTCTTGCGATCTTCCGGGGTCCCGGCCATATGCGGAACGGCCGTCAGTATTTTCAGGTGCTGCTCCGCGAGATAGGGCTGGGGGACTTTGAGAAACTTCTGCTCTAGCAGAAGTTCCTCCGTAGCATTGCGAAATCCTGGAAGTTGGGAAGCCGTTAACGGCTGTTGCGCAACGGCCAGATGCGCAAAAAGAAGAGCCAGTGTGAAAACCGAGGCGACGGCCCGCCGCATGATTTCTCCGAAGATGACTTTCGGGCAAGAGTTCATACGACCAATTCGATACACTCCCGCGCGTGAAAGCATCATACAGGAGCGGCTTAGTCCGGAATCGCTCGTCGAACTGCGAGCACCTGACTCGGCAATCGTAAATCGGCAGAAATCGACCGCTTCATCTATAAAATGTCTGTTGCGGCGATTCATTTAGTTCATGGCAGAAGACCCACCAATTATTTATCCGGGAGAAGAACCGTCTCCGAGCATCCGCAACCGGAAACTCGGCGGAACGGACGACTCGGCCCTTACGTCGATCGCTGGTGATCAGGCCGTCGCAGTGCAGGTCGCGCCCACCACGGTCGCAATGCCCGAGGTAGTGCGAGCGCTGCGGCATCGGGATTTCCGTTATTTCTGGTTCGGCAACTTTCTCTCTAACGTCGGCACCTGGGTTGAGAACGTAGCCGAGAGTTGGCTCGTGGTGACCCGACTCGCGCCCAATAACTCCGCCTTTTGGCTGGGAGTACTCGGGTTCGCGGCGACCGCTCCAATGATGGTCTTCGCTTTGATTGGCGGCGTTATCGCCGATCGCGTGAACCGTCGCAAGTTAATGATGTGGACGCAGAGCAGCATGATGGTAATTGCGTTCTCGTTCTGGATTCTGACAGTCACGAACCGGATCTCGCTGCCATTAATGATTTTCCTGGCGTTCTGCAATGGCCTGGCAATGTCGCTGAACGCTCCGACCTATCAAGCCATTGTGCCGTCGCTGGTGCCGCGCGAGGACCTCACAAATGCTATCGCCCTAAACTCTGCCCAGTTCAACATGTCGCGCGTCATCGGACCGACTATCGGCGGACTTGCGATGGCGTACTTCGGAATCGCTAACAACTTCCTGCTGAACGCAATTAGTTTTGTGGCCGTACTGATTGCCCTGATGAAAATTACATATCCGCCGGTTTATCCGCCGGGCGACATGACCATGTGGGAAACAATGTCAGAGGGATTCAATTACCTGTTCAGCCGACGCGAAATGCTAATGCTGATCATCCTGGTAGCCTTCGCCAGCATTCTCGGAATTCCTTACGCGACCTTTGTTCCGTTGTTCGCGAAACAGATACTCCACCTCGGTGAAACTGGATACGGTCTGTTAATGGCGTGCAGCGGCGCTGGGGCATTTCTCGGTGCCGCAACCATTGCGTTGCTAAAGAACATTCGTTGCCGCGGGCGCTTCGTCGTCTCGTCCGCGCTTGCGTTTTACGCGGCTGTGATCCTCTTCGCTTTATCGCGAACCCTGCTTCTCTCGGCAATTCTGCTGGCTGTGATTGGCTACTGCATGATCCTGATGGTCGCAACCGTCAACAGCCTGCTGCAACACCTTTCGACAGACAAGTACCGGGGGCGCGTAATGAGCATTTACGCGACGGCTTTCCTGGGATTCGCCCCGATCGGCTCGCTGATGGCAGGGTCGCTGGCGGGAACCATCGGCGCGCCGCACGCCATCGCCAGCATGGCAGCGGTTGCACTCGTTGCGAGCGCAGTGCTTTACATGAAGAGTAAGGATTTGCGGTGCCTGGAGTAGCTACGAGGTTAGAGGTCCGAGGCAAAGCACACAAATTATGTCCCCGTACCTCGCACCTCGTACTGCCATTCGGAGAACTTCAACGTATCACGAAGTGATGTCACTTCACCTCTCGACCGGAGTTGCTTTGCGAGTACGCTCCATCGTTCGCTGAGCGGCGGCGACGACGTGATCGGCGGTGAAGCCGAAGTGAGCCAGAACCTCTGGCCCCGGGCCCGAAGCTCCGAAGCGATCGATCGCAATGACTTCGCCCATGTCGCCAGCCCATTTTGTCCAACCCAGGGAGGCTGCGGCTTCGACTGTGACCCTCGATCTGATCTGCGGCGGTAGCACGAAATCGCGGTATGAATCGGGTTGTGCCTCGAAGATGTCCCAACTGGGCATGCTGACCACACGAACGGCGCACTGCTGCTCTTTTTCAAGCGTCGCCTTCGCCTGCATACAGAGAGAGACTTCAGAACCTGTGCCAATCAGGATCACATCCGGCTCTCCCGCCGAGTCAGACAATATGTAAGCGCCTCTTGCGACACCTGGCTCTTTCGCATCCGACCGGTCCATGTGCGGCACCGCCTGCCGGCTCAGTACGAGGAGGGTCGGGCCATCGAGTTGGACCGCTAATTGCCACGCCTCAAGCGTCTCGGTGGGATCTGCGGGGCGGATGACCCTGAGCTCCGGAGTCGAACGTGCAGCAGCTAACTGCTCGATCGGTTCATGGGTGGGCCCATCTTCGCCGACCGCGATACTGTCGTGCGTGAATACAAAAACCACTTTGAGGTGACTGATCGCGGCGAGCCGGACCGAGGGCTTCATATAGTCGTAGAACGTGAAGAAGGTCGCCGTGTAAGGCAGAATCCCCCCATGAGCCGCCATTCCGTTCGCGACCGAACCCATCGCATGTTCGCGGATGCCGAACGCGATATTCCGCCCCGCATAGCTCCATCCGCCGGCCACCCCGCCTTGGGCGTAATTGCCGACCAGTTCTATCGGCTGAAAATTGCCGTATCCGTTCAGAGGTGTGTCGGTCGAAGGATTCAGATCGGCCGAGCCGCCAACGATATTCGGAATTCGCGCAGCAAGGGCGTTCAAAACCTTTCCACCTGCGGCCCGCGTTGCAATGGCCTTATCCTGCGGAGTCCAATGTGGCGCACCCACCATCCAGTCCTCCGGCAGTTTGCCGGCGAGAATCATCTCGAATTCCGCCGCCTCCTTCGGGAATGCCCGACGATACTCCTCGAACTTCTGGCGCCAAGAGTTCTCCGCCTCGTCTCCTTTCGGCACTGCCTGGCGGAAGAATGAGAGAGATTCGTCAGGAATGTAGAACTTTTCCGTGGAGGGCCACCCAAGGGCTTTTTTCGTCTTGAGCAACTCCTCCTCTCCTAGCGGAGAACCGTGAGCCGCAAAGCTGTCCTGCTTGTCCGGGCTGCCATAACCAATGTGAGTATCCACAAGGATCATGGAAGGCTTGTCCGTGACTGCCTGCGCCTCGCGAAGAGCGGCGGCTATCGCCTTGGTATCGTTTCCATCTTTCACTTCTGTTGTGTGCCAGCCTGCGGCCTGGAAACGCGCGGCAACGTCCTCCGTGAATGTCAGGTCGGTTGAGCCAGCCAGGGTGACCTGGTTCCGGTCATACATAGCAATCAGTTTTCCTAATCGCAGATGGCCGGCCAGCGACGCGGCCTCGTAGCTGATGCCCTCCATGAGATCGCCGTCGCTGCAGAGCACATACGTATAGTGATCGACGATTTTCAGGTTTTCGCGATTGTACCGCGCAGCGAGCCAAGCCTCGGCTATCGCCATTCCAACCGCGTTTGCGAACCCCTGGCCGAGCGGTCCCGTCGAGACTTCCACGCCCGGAGTAGCTCCGCGTTCGGGATGTCCCGGGGTTCGACTCTCTAACTTGCGGAAGTGCTTTATATCGTCGAGTGACAGATCGTAGCCGGTGAGATAGAGCAGACTGTACAGCAACATCGAACCATGCCCGGCAGACAACACGAACCGATCGCGATCCGGCCACGACGGATTCTTGGGGTTGTACTTCAGGAACTCTGTCCAGAGGGTGTAACCGAGCGCCGCCGCCCCCATTGGCAGACCCGGGTGTCCAGAGTTGGCATTCTGGACCGCGTCGGCTGAAAGCATACGAATGGTGTTGATACGGAGAGTCTCAGCAGCAGTGTCTGTCATCTTCTCCCTCGACGGTGCCTTAACAGTTTAGACGTCTGAAGACAGGAGGATGATTCTACACGACTCAAATCACGCTGATATTTGAGGGTCTCCCGCACCGCCGAGATTGGCGGGAACCGGGACGGGTTGAGAGGAGCTTGTTTTTACCTGTCCGGATTCGAGCCAGGAATTTATCTGGGGAAGGGATTTGCGCATGGAGTCTTCGCCGACCTTCATCAATTCCTTCGCGCGATCGAAGCAGTCATACTCGAAGCCGTCAACGTTGGGCTCAATAACGAGGTCCGCGTCGCGCTTCCATGACTCACTCATCCGTTCCTGCGCAATCGAGAAGCATTGGCCGATAACGTCGAATAAGTGCCGCGGGGCGCGAACCTTGATCCAGTTCGCATTGAGGTAGAGGCCTATCACGCGGTCGGCGCCAAGTTGTTTGAGGGGAGTCGTCGGGACCAGCCAGGCCAACATCCCGTCGACGTAAGTTTTTCCGTCGATTTCGACTGGAAGAAACATTCCAGGATAAGCACAACTGGCGCGCACTGCCGGAATCACCGAGCCTTTTGTAAACACAGCAGGCTCGCCGGTGATGAAATCAGTGGCAGCGACGGCCAGCGGAATCTTCATCTCTTCGAACGTGTGTACCTTCAGCATTTTGCGGAGCAGCGTTTCGATTCGGTCGTTATTACAAAGGCCGAAACGGGACACAGTCCAGCGCGCAAAGTGCTTAAAGCGCACCATCAGCGCGATTTCGGAAAGCTCCTTTGCTGAAACACCGCTGGCATAGGCTGCGCCTATGATCGAGCCCACGCTGGTTCCAGCAATATAGTCGACGGGGATTTGCTCTTCTTCAAGAACTTTGAGCGAGCCGATGTGAGCGATTCCGCGGGCGAATCCGCCCCCGAGGGCGAGTCCGATCTTTGGACGTTCGAAGGGTTGTGAGGCGTTGACTTGTGTTTGGGGGCCGCGAGTCAATTCCTGCGTAAATACGCGAATTGAGCGAGTTAAACGTTCAAGTCTGGTCACGACCGACGGGGCATACCCTCCGATCCCTGCTTCATTAAGATGCTAAGTTCAGCAGGCCTGATGCACCATCGCCATGTAACTTGCGTCACATGCTCGTGTGATCATCGTTTTTAATCGTTTTTACTTGCTAAGTCGCTTGCGGCCAGCCTTTCGGCCCCAGCGCCCTGCTCCCGATATGTTATTGAAAGCGTCAACAGCCGCGAGGAAGGTTTGAGCGTGCGCTTCGGCAGTCCGGGAGATAGGGTCGCTGTAGCCGCCGCCGAGGGTCACCACCACCGGACAGCCAATTGAGCGCACCGCTTCAAAGACCATACGGTCGCGCTCGCGTAAACCACCCATAGTTACAGCCAAGCGCCCGAGTCGATCGGAATCCAGTGGATCCACGCCGGACTGGTAGAACAAGAATTCCGGCCCAAATTCCAGCACGCGCGGCAGCACTGATGCCAACTTCTCCAGGTAGATCTCATCCCCAGTTTCGTCCTCAAGTTCCACGTCGATTTTGCTTCGCTGCTTCCGGAAGGGAAAATTCTTGCCGCCATGCATGGAAAACGTCAGCACATCGGGATCGTTCTCGAAGATCTGCGCAGTTCCATCGCCCTGGTGAACATCGAGGTCAACAACAGCAAAGCGGGACGCATTCCTCTCTTTGCGCAATGACTCGATCGCTATCGCTATGTCGTTGAAGATACAGTAGCCGGAACCTTCCTTTCGAAATGCATGGTGCGTGCCGCCCGCGAGGGTTCCGCCAAAACCGGTCGTGAGTGCCTGCTCGCTTGCGGCCAGCGTTGCGCCCACGCTCGCCAGGGTTCGCCGGACAAGCCCTTCGGACCAAGGAAAACCAATGCGGCGCATCGTTTCCCGCGGCAGCGCGCCTTCAACAAACTGGCGCACGTACTCGGAATCATGAGCGAGTTCGATCTGCGAAGGCTCCGCCAAAGGGGCTGGTCGCAAATCGAACAGATTCGTCGCCTGCAGCAATTCGCGAATAAGGTGGTATTTTGCGACTGGAAAGCGATGCCCTTCCGGAAGCGGGAAATGGTGGTGGTCAGTAAAATAAAGAATGGGCGCCAAGCCAACCTCGAAACTGTAGCCGCGGGACGATCGAGCCATCGTGCCATGGAAGTAACTCATGGTTTCAATGGCAAGGTGGCCCGATCCGAAATGGCACGATGATCTCGATTCTTCCTTGTTTTCCACTGCAACGCAACGTTGCACCCGTGGCCTGAGTCTGCGAACATAGAGTTTCAATCTGATCCAGGGTTTCCTCGCGTGCCCTCCAAGACACTAACGGTCCGAGAGATTTCCGCTGGCGGCGTCGTGCTACGTCGCATCCGCGGGAGATGGCACGTCGCGATCATTGAGCCCAACACCATCAATCACGACGGTGACGATCCGCCACCTCCCGCGCGTGAAAAACCGCGTGTACTGGCGCTTCCCAAGGGTGCGGTTGACAAAGGGGAAAAGGCCGAAGAGGCTGCCGAACGGGAAATCCACGAAGAAACGGGCCTTGAGGCTGACCGGATAGCCAAGCTCTCCGACATACGTTACGTCTATACGCGCTCCTGGGGTGGACGCGAACGCGTCTTCAAAATCGTCACCTTCTATCTCTTCCGCTATCGTGGGGGCCGCATCGGGGACATCACGGAAGCTATGCGGATCGAGGTTCGGCGCTGCATGTGGCTGCCGCTGGAAAAGGCTCACAAGATGCTGACTTACAAGGGCGAGCGCGAGGTAATACAACTCGCACAGCAGTACGTCCGCGCGCATCGCGACCTATAGATGGTTATAGATGGTTTCTTCTGGCCGTTGCTCGCCCCAACCTGTTATAGATTCCAAGACAGTTTCGTAGGGCCGGTGTCGCACCGTCAGCGACTGAAGACGTTTCGCGTCTACCATCACGAGGACTCCATGCCTGCAACTCCCCATATTGAACGTCACTTCACTGCCGGCGAGGTCGTTCGCGACATCGTGATCGGTATGTCCGATGGACTCACGGTTCCCTTTGCACTCGCCGCTGGCCTCACCGGCGCGATCGACAACAGCCGAATCGTCGTTACCGCCGGACTCGCGGAAATCGCCGCCGGGTCCATTGCCATGGGCCTGGGCGGATACCTTGCGGCACGCGGAGACGCCGAGCACTACAACAGCGAACTGGAGCGCGAATTCAAAGAGATTCGCGAGGTACCCGATACAGAGGCCGATGAAATCACGGACATCTTCCAGGAGTACGGTGTCACACCAGAAGAGAGCCAATCCACTGTTGACTCTCTCCGCCTGCGCCCGAAGCAGTGGGTGGATTTCATGATGCGATTCGAACTGGGATTGGAAAGACCGAATCCATCTCGCGCCCGCAACAGCGCCGGAACCATCGCGGGATCGTATGTTGTAGGTGGCCTCGTGCCACTCTTCCCCTATTTTCTGGAACACTCGGCGCGAAACGCCATGTGGTACTCAGTCGCTTTCACGTTGCTGGCGTTGCTCGTTTTCGGGTACGTGAAGGGTCGTTTTACGGGGGTCTGGCCAATCAAGAGTGCTCTGCAAACTGTTGTAATTGGGGGGGTTGCGGCTGCCGCGGCCTTCGGCATCGCTCGCCTAATAACCTGAGTAACTTTCACTAGCAGCCCTGCATCCAAATTTTGTTGACTGAATGAATGATCATTCAGTATGCTCTTCACAACTTAATAGGGCGCGCGCCTTGCCATCCTCACCCCACATTTCCGGCGCGCGCCGTTTACTTTTATGCAGGTGTGGGAACGGGGTGAGATTAAGCGGATAGCGTGCTGCCAACGCTCGGGGATGTGAAGATAATGTCACGCGGGATGTGTGTTGCATCCCATCCAAGTAGCTGGTGAGAAGTCGTTCTGGGCTTGAGTTGCTCTGTGGAGAGCTTCGCAATCATCATGAAAAGTAAGATCGAGAAAGTTGCCGTTTTAGGCGCGGGAACCATGGGCTCGCGTATAGCTGCGCACCTGGCCAACGCGGGAGTTCCCAGTTACCTGCTTGACATCGTTCCACAGACTGCCGACGCGAAGGGTAGAAACCAGATCGCTGCGGCCGGTCTGGAAGGTGCGAAGAAATCCAGGCCCGCTGCCTTCTTTGAGCCTTCCCTCGCCCGGTTCGTTACGATCGGCAATTTTGAAGACGACCTCGCAAAAATTGCCGAGTGCGACTGGATTATCGAAGCGGTGGTCGAGAACCTCGACATTAAACGTTCCTTGCTGAAGAAGGTTGAGAACGTTCGCCGGCCTGGGACGTTCGTCACAACAAACACGAGCGGCCTTCCTGTTCATTCGATTTCGGAAGGTTTCTCGGAAGACTTCCGTCGCCACTGGTTCGGCACGCATTTCTTCAACCCGCCTCGCTACATGCGACTGCTGGAACTCATCCCCACGGCGGAAACGGATCGCTCTGCCATGGCGGCCGTCGCGCACTTCTGTGATACGCGTCTCGGCAAGGGCGTCGTCTATGCGAAGGACACTCCAAACTTCATCGCGAACCGCATCGGCACCTTCAATGTTTTGAACGTGATGCGGCTTATGCAGGAGATGGATCTCACGATTGAAGAGGTCGACTCGCTGACTGGCACCGTGATCGGACTGCCCAAATCCGCGACGTTCCGAACTGTCGATCTCGTTGGCCTCGATATCCTTGGCCACGTCGTAAGGAACATGCAGGCCACCACTGCCGCCGCGAGCGTCTCCGGGGGTACGAGCACACAAGCACTCGACGAGCGCGGCGACCTCAAGTTGCCCGCGTTTTACGAGCAGATGCTCGAACGGAAGATGCTCGGCGACAAGACAAAAGGGGGCTTCTACAAGAAGCAAAAGTCGGCTGAAGGGGAACAGCGCTTCGGACTCGACTGGAAGACTCTGGAGTATCGTCCGCGACAGAAGGCAAAATTCCAATCACTGGAGATGGCCAAGAACATTGAGACCTTGCCGGAACGCGTGCGCATGCTCGCCGGCATGGATGGCGGCAAACTCGACAAGGCGGGACAATTTCTCTGGACGACGCTTACGGAACTATGGACCTATTCGGCGAATCGCATTCCGGAAATCGCCGACAGCGTCGTCGAAATCGATCATGCCATGAAACTCGGCTTTAACTGGGAGATGGGTCCATTTGAGCTGTGGGACGCCGTCGGCGTGAAGCCTAGTGTCGAGCGCATGAAGAAAGAAGGCCTTCCAGTCGCAGGCGGCATAGAGAAGCTTCTCTCGGCCGGAAAGACATCGTGGTACACGGACGAACCGGCGACGCGCAGCACGCGCGGGTATTTCGATCTCGTATCGTTGAACTATAAGCCCGTCCACGTCCCCGAAGGCGTCTGGAGCGTAACCGTCGCGAAGAAGTCCAATGGCGTGATGAAGAAGAACGCCGGGGCATCGCTGATCGATCTCGGGGACGGAGTCGGCTGTATTGAGTTTCACTCCAAGATGAACGCGCTCGGCGGCGACGCCGTAGCGATGCTCCACCAGGTGCTGAAGCACGGCGGCTCCGGCGACCAGTTCGACGCATTCGTCATCTCCAACGACGGACCGCATTTCTCGGCAGGCGCCAACATCATGCTCTTGCTCATGTCGATCCAGGAACAAGAGTGGGACGAAATCGACATGATGGTTCGGCAGTTCCAGCAGGCGACGCAACTTATCAAATTCTCACAGAAGCCAGTCGTGTGTGCGCCCTTCAACATGGCGCTGGGCGGCGGCTGCGAGGTCGCATTGCACTCGGCTTTCCGGCAGGCGCATGCAGAGCTCTACATGGGGCTGGTCGAAGTCGGAGTCGGCTTGCTTCCAGGAGCCGGTGGTTGCAAGGAAATGGCGTTGCGCGCAATCGACTCTGCGCGAACCATCCGGCCTGACGGTCGCGGTGAATCCGTGGAATTGATGGAAGCGATGAAGAAAGCGTTCGAGACCGTCGCGATGGCAAAGGTCTCGACCAGCGCGGAGGAAGCCGTGAAATTGGGCTACATGCGCGAGAGCGACGGAATTACCATGAACCGCGAGCGCCTGCTCAGCGACGCAAAGTCGCGCGCGATCGAACTGGTTAAGCTCGGGTATCAGCCGCCTGTGATGCGAACCGATATTCCCGCGCCCGGCGAAAACATCCTCGCCACGCTGAAACTCGGCGTTTACCTGATGCGCGAGGGCGAGTACATCACTGATCACGAAGTCAAGATTGGAAACAAGGTCGCGGAGGTTCTCTGCGGTGGCGCCGTCTCGCCCGGAACGCCCGTGAGCGAACAGTACTTGCTCGATCTCGAACGCGAACACTTCAAGTCGCTCTGCGGCGAGAAGAAGACTCAGGAGCGGATTGCTCACACTCTGAAAACCGGGAAGCCATTGAGGAATTAGGGATGGGCTCGAGCTACTCAAATGCGGGCAGTCGAATGTTAACTGGAAACTGAGAACTGAAGACTGGGAACTGATATGAGAGAAGTTGTAATCGCATCCGCCGTCCGAACTCCGGTCGGCAAAGCTTATAAAGGAACGTTGCGTAATACGCGTCCTGACGACCTCGCAGCAACCGCGATCAGGGGCGCACTGGAACGCGTGCCAGAAATCGATGTCGGCGAAATCGAAGACGTAATCCTCGGCTGTGCCATGCCGGAAGCTGAACAAGGCATGAACGTCGCCCGAATTGCCTCCCTGCGCGCCGGCCTGCTCGTCGAAACCTCGGCCATGACTATCAACCGCTTTTGCTCGTCGGGACTGCAGTCGATCGCGATAGCGGCCGAACGCATTATGGCGGGTGGCGCCGAGGTCATCGTCGCGGGCGGAACCGAGTCGATGACAATGATCCCGATGGGTGGGAACAAGGTCTCAGCGAATCCTTGGCTGGTGGCGAACAATCCCGGTTCGTATCTCTCCATGGGACTTACTGCCGAGCGGCTTGCGACGAAGTACGGGATCACCCGCGAGATGTCCGACGAGTTCAGCTACCAGAGCCATCAGAAGGCATTGAAGGCGATCGCCACCGGAAACTTCGAAGACGAGATCGTGCCAGTAACTGTGCACTTTACAGCTCCAGCTGCGACCGCAACGCGCGGCGGCACTGCGGTGAAACTCGCAACCCAGGAGATCGCATTCAAGGTTGATGAAGGTCCTCGCGCTGACACCACACTCGAAGCGCTCGCTGCGCTAAAACCCGCGTTTCATGCCAAGGGAACCGTCACCGCCGGAAACTCGTCGCAGATGTCGGATGGCGCGGCAGCGGCGGTTGTAATGTCCGCTGGCCGCGCGAAGGCTCTCGGCATCAAGCCTCTCGCACGATTCGTATCATTCGCAACCGCGGGATGTCAGCCCGAGGAGATGGGAATCGGCCCCGTTTATGCAATCCCGAAAGCCCTCAAACTCGCCGGCCTGAAACTTGACGATATCGACGTTATCGAATTGAACGAAGCCTTCGCGGCACAATCGCTCTCGGTGATCAAAGTCGGTGAGCTTGATCCGGCAAAGATCAATCTCAACGGCGGCGCCATCGCACTCGGTCATCCATTGGGCTGTACCGGGGCCAAGCTGACGGCGACCATCATCCGCGAATTGAAGCGTCGCAAAGCGCGCTACGGCATGGTCACGATGTGCGTCGGCGGTGGCATGGGAGCAGCGGGGATTTTTGAAAATGTTCAGTGAGTTCTAACCACAGAGGCAGCGAGGAAACTTGATCATAAGACAAAATCAACATTGACGGGTCGTGGATCCCACACCTCTGCGTGCTCTGCGTCTCTGTGGTGAATAGGTTCTGCGAACAGGTTATAAGGAGAAGAGGATGGCAACGACAGTACCAGCAGCACCAAAGAAGAAGATCCCCGGCGGCAGTTTTCTGCTTGAAGAAGCAGTTGTCGAAGCGGTTTTTACGCCGGAAGATTTCAGCGAACAGCAGCAACTCATCGTACAGACGACGGAGGAGTTCGCGGCCCACGAGATTGCTCCGGCCGAAGAGAAGATCGAATCGAAGGACTGGTCGGTCACTCGCGAGTTGCTGAAGAAGGCGAGCGAACTCGGCCTCACCTCCGTCGATATCCCCGAAGAATACGGCGGCGTCGAAATGGATAAGGTGACTTCGGCGATAATTGCCGACCGCATTTCCAAATCCGGCTCATTCGCGGTCAGCTTCGGCGGACACGTTGGGATCGGCACCCTGCCCATCGTCTACTTCGGCACGGAAGAGCAGAAGAAGAAATATCTGCCGAAGCTTGCCAGCGGCGAATGGGTCGGCGCCTACGCGCTCAGCGAAAGCTCCAGCGGTTCGGACGCGCTGAACTGCCGCGCCAAGGCCGTGCTCTCGCCCGATGGCAAGCACTACGTGCTGAACGGCGAGAAGATGTGGATCACCAATGCGCACTTCGCCGATCTGTTTATCCTCTTTGCAAAGATCGACGGCGAAAAGTTCAGCGCGTTCATCGTTGAGAAGGATTTTCCCGGCTTCAGTGTTGGCGCTGAAGAACACAAGATGGGAATTCGCGGCTCCTCGACTGCCCCGCTCATCCTCAACGATTGCCAAGTCCCAGTGAAAAATCTACTTGGAGAGATCGGCAAGGGGCATGTCATTGCGTTCAACATCCTCAACGTGGGTCGATTCAAGCTTGCGGCGTTCTGTGTGGGTGGAGCGCGCACCGCACTGCAAGGAGCCATCAAGTGGGCGAAAGATCGCAAAGCCTTCGGCAAGACCATTGCTGACTTCGGTCTCATTCGCGAGAAGATCGCGCAAATGGCTGTCGGAATCTACGTTGGTGAATCTATGGTTTACCGCACAGTCGGCATGATGGACGACGCTCTCAGTGAGATCGACAAGAAGGCCGACAATGCCGCCAAACTGATTCGAGACGCCATCGAGGAGTATGCGGTCGAGTGCTCCCTGCTGAAAGTATGGGGTTCCGAGATGCTCGACATGGTCGTCGATGAGCAGGTGCAGATTTACGGCGGCTACGGCTTCGTAGAAGAGTACCCGGCTGAGCGTGCGTATCGCGACGCCCGCGTTAACCGTATCTTCGAGGGCACGAACGAAATCAACCGCATGCTCGTCGTTGACCGCCTCACTCGGAACGCAATGTCAGGCAAGCTGCCGCTCATGGCTGCCATCAAGAAACTCACCGACGAGATCATGGGTGGACCATCGACCGACGAATTCGAGGGCGCGCTCGCGGAGGAACGTAAAGCCGTTGCGAACGCGAAGAAGCTCTCTCTGTTCTGCGCCGGCGTCGCTATACAGAAATATATGATGGGACTGAAAGATCACCAGGAGGTACTCGCGGGCCTCGCCGATCTCGTCACCGAGTGCTATGCGATGGATTCTGCTCTCGTTCGTGCGCAAAAGGTTCTTGCTACCCAAGGCGAAGCCGCCTCAAAGCTGCCGGCTGTGATGGCGCAGATATACATTAACTATGCGCTGGATCGCATCGCGGCCACGGCCAAGAAGGTTTTTGCCGAAGTCGCCGAAGGCGACAAGCTGCGCACCTACATGACCATCCTGCGCCGGCTCACGAAGAATGACCCGGCCAATGTAATCGCCCTGCAGGAACAAGTCGCGGTGCGGACCATTGATGCCGGCAAGTTCGTTATTGCGTAGGTGAAACTGACGATCACTGCCCCACGTTTCTGCATGAACAGACGTGGGGTTTTTTCGCGATGCTGCGAACTGCATTATCCTTAGCACATGCGTCCTCTCCCTGCTGCCGACCGCAGGCTCGTGCAGATCGTCGATGCGGCACTCGCCGACGCGACCCGTCGTAGTGGACACTGGCTCGTATGCCGGCCCGGATGTACGCAATGCTGCATCGGCGTCTTCGCCATCAATCAACTCGATGCCCTGCGGCTCCAGCACGGGCTAGCCGACCTGCAACGTACCGACCCGGCCCGCGCCGCACGTGTCCGTGAACGCGTAGATGAGAGTGCCTCCCGGCTTGCCTGCAATTTCCCCGGTGACCCGGGCACCGGCGTTCTTCGTCGCGATGCCGAGTCTCTCGCCCGTTTCGAAGATTTCGCGAATGATGAACCCTGCCCCGCGCTGGACCCTGCCACGGGACTATGCGATCTCTACTCGTCGCGCCCGCTCACGTGCCGAAGCTTTGGTCCGCCTGTGCATACTCAAGGTGGCTTGGGAATCTGTGAACTCTGTTTTCAGGGTGCCTCTGAAAGGGAGATCGCCGCTTGTGAGTTGCAAGTCGACCCGGACGGTCTCGAGTCAAAGATTTTGAGGCGAATCGGAAGCAACCCAGATGAGCCAGTTCAAACCATTGTCACTTTCGCGCTATCCGCCTCGCTAAATCGCGGCAAAGTCTAGGAAAAGCCTCGTTCAGGGGGGCGCCTCTTCGTTGGATCGAGGCCTCGCTCACACATACTCGTGACGTACAGCACAGTCAATACGGTTGCGGTTTCAATAACCTCCTGAACCTAAAGGAGCATTGGATGGCTTTCAGGATGGTCGCCGACGCCGAACTCCAGGCATCTCTCTTCAAGTACGCGAGCAGTACGGTCGAGGTCAACGCGCGCGAGTACTTGTTCCGTCAGGGCGAAGACTCCCGCGGATGTTATCTGATAAAGCGCGGTACCCTGGCGCTTTTTATGGAGGGTTCGTCTGGAAAACGGCTCCTTGGCAGAGAGCTCGGGGAAGGGTGCATAGTGGGACTGCCCGCGACAATAAATGGGAATCCGCTTAGCCTCACGTGCCGTGTCACGGAAGACGCCGAACTCGCGCTTCTTACGCGCGACGATCTGGCGCGGTTGATGAGAGATGACGTCGCGGCCGCAATGAAGATCCTCGATCTGCTGAGCACGGAGGTTCAGTCGACGCGCAAGCAGGTGGCGAAGTATGCAAGGCCCGCCAGACCAAGCCTGAAACCTGGCACCTAGCCCTTTGCGTCCCGTTGATCTCTACTCCGCTGCCGTCTTCGACTGTGGTTTCCATCGCAGTATCGGTTTTCGCGCCGCCGCGACTTCATCCAGTCGCGAAACGCGAGTATGGTAAGGCGCGTTGCGGATGAGATCGGGCTCCTTCTCCGCCTCGTCCGCGACCTTCTTCATCGCGTCGATGAACGAGTCAAGTTCTTCCTTCGATTCACTCTCCGTCGGTTCGATCATCAACGCGCCGTGCACGATCAGCGGAAACGACACCGTGTACGGATGGAATCCGTAGTCGATCAGCCTCTTCGCGATGTCGCCGGTCTTGATGCCGTTCTTCGCCTGCAGTTTGTCGCTGAAGACAACCTCGTGCATCGACGGCATCTTGTATGGAAGATCGAAGCAGCCCTCGAGCTTCTTGCGAATATAATTCGCGTTGAGAACCGCGTCTTCTGTCGTCTGACGCAGTCCGTCCGGCCCGTTGGCCATGATGTATGCCAGAGCTCGGACGTGCATGCCGAAGTTGCCGAAGAACATTCGGACGCGTCCAATGGATTGCCTCCGGTCATAGTCCAGCCGCAGGGTTCCGTCCTGCAACTCCTGGATGACCGGCACCGGCAGGAACGGCTCGAGATTCTTTTTGACCGCGACAGGACCGGACCCCGGACCACCGCCGCCATGAGGCGTCGAGAACGTCTTGTGCAGGTTCAGATGCATCACGTCGACACCGAAGTCGCCGGGGCGCGTCTTGCCGACCAGCGCGTTCATGTTGGCGCCGTC